>NZ_CAKJTL010000092.1:35522-57246 GCF_917627385.1 Protofrankia sp. CiT1 | reverse complement strand
CCCTGGACGAACTCCCGGCGGCGACCACTTAGAGCGCCCGAGGATAGGCCGCCCAACTGGGCTGGATCGGCGGCGCCCCGTTCGGGCCATCCACCGTCCAAGCCGTCCTCGTCACCGACGGATGCGACAGCAGAAGCCGTGAATCCGCTGTGGGGATCGGCGGCGCCCGTCCACACCGGGCGGGCGTACCGGTAGGCGGGTCGCCTTCGGCGTACGCTTCGCTGCGTCGATGCTGATTCATTCGGTGGCGCTGGTTCATCCGGGGGGAACCATGCTCGAGCGTGCTGACGATGCGCAGCGCCGGCTGCCGCGGGCCGCGCCGCCCGCGGCAGCCACTCCACCAATGTCAGTCCCGCTGCCTGTCGTCGCGTCATGGCATTTTTTCATTTCCTATACCGCCGCGGACATGCCCTGGGCCGAGTGGATCGCGTGGCAGCTGGAGCGAGCCGGCTATCGGGTGCTGTTCCAGAAATGGGACTTCGTGCCGGGTACACACTGGACCGCGCGAATGGAGGAAGGTATCCGCGGCGCCCGCCATACCCTGGCGATCCTTTCGGCCGCCTACCTTGAGTCGGGGTGGGGCCGCACCGAATGGGAGGCCGCCCACCTAGCCGACCAGAGCGGCACGGAACGCAAGCTGATCCCCGTCCGCGTCGAGGACTGTCCCCGGCCGGGTTTGCTGGGGCGGGTGGTCTCCTTCGACATCTTCGGACTGACGGCGGACGACGCCCGTGAGCGGCTGCTCGCGGGCGTCACCGCGGCCATGTCAGGGCGGGGGAAACCAGCGTCCGAGCCGGACTTCCCCGGCCCGACCCTCCTGCCTGCGGATCGCGCCGGTCCGGTTCCACCCCCATACCCGTTTCCGGGGTCGCCAGACAGCGCGCCAGACGGCGCACCATGCGGTGCGCTAGACAGCACGCGGCAGCCGCCGGAGTCCCGGGCGCGGCCGGTGCCCGCATCTCCGGCGGCTGAGAACGGCCCGTCTACCGGACGGAAGCCGGTTCGGCCGCTGGCCGGGATCGTGGCTGACGGCGGGCCGACGAAGGTGGGCGTTCTGCGGCATGCCAGCCCCTCAGCCGTCGGCCGGCCGTCGCCCGTACTCGTGGTTGCGTTCAGTTCCGACTCGCGGCGGCTGGTGACAGGCGGTCGGGACGGCGCGGTCCGGTGCTGGAAGGTCGACAGCCTCCGCTGCCAAGGGACCTTCGTGCATCCGGCACCGGTTCGGCATGCCGTGTTCAGCCCCGATGACTCGCTGCTCGCAACGGTTTGTCTGGACGGGAATTCCCGATTGTGGGATGTGTCGGCTGCTCGGGTGACCCACCTCTGGGCGAGTGGACAGACGCCCCCCGCGCTGTTGTTCGGCCCGGCTGGGCGGTACCTGTTGAGCTGTTTCCCGCAGGCCGGTGCTTGGCGCCATGACCTGGGCGTTGACCTGGGCGTTGACCTGGGCATTGCCTTGGCCGGAAGCCGGTTGGGGGCCGAGGGGGAGGCCTTTGTCGCGGCGAGCCCGGACGGTCGCTTCATCGCGCTTCGGGACACCCGGTCGGAGTGCCTTGTGATGCGCCACAGCGCCAGTGGCGAGGTCAGGAAGACCGTGGAGACGGTACGTCGTGTGACGGCGGCTCGGTTCAGTTGGGATGGCGGGTGGCTGGTCACCCTGGATGACAGCTGTTCGCCACGGCTGTGGGCGCTCGCCACCGGTGCCTGCGTCTACCCCTCGGCGGCCGGTAAAGATGCTGGGGACTTCACCGCGGCGGGCTCCGAGGTAGTGGACGCCGCGCTCGGCCTGGCCGGCCAGTTGCTTGTGTTACGCCACCGTTCGATGGTCATCTCGTTTATCGACGTGGCAGCCTGCCGGGTACGGGCACGGTTCTCCCACCCCAGAACGCCGGGCGCGCTTACCGTCAGCCGGGACGGACGTTTCATGGCCGCGCACAGCCCGGCATATCGGGTGGTCTTTGTTTATGATCTTTCCGCGGGGCCGGCGAGGCACCGATCGGTGCACGAACCGCGCGTAAACGCGGTCGCGTTCAGCCCTGACGGGCGCTGGTTCGCCACCGCATCCGACGCCGGTGAGGCGGCTCTGTGGCGTCTGCCGAACCCGTCCACGTCCCCGTCGGCTACGCATCCGGTCGACGATGCGGAACCTTTCCACCCGTAGGGACGTTTGAGTGAGTGCGGCAATCCCGTATCAGGGGGAATTTCCCCAGCCTTATCGCATATATAGTCGGATCCGGCGGTCCCATGGCCGTCCAATGCCGCAGATCGGGGGACGTAATGAAATTCGATGATCCTGGCCGCCGGCCGGTAACGCATGCCCGGTCCGTCATCACGCCTGCGCTGGAGTCGCGGCTGACAGAGCTGGAGAGCCGAAGTGCATCGGGCACCGTCCGGGTCATCTTCGACCTCAACCCGGATTTCCCCGCCGGCCGCCGCGGTGCCGCGAATACCGTGCGCACGCTGCTGACCGAGGCAGCCGTGCGGTTCAGCGAGATGAACGTGTTCGACGACATCGGTGAGTCGCGGCTGTCTCGGGAGCTGGGCCGTTCCTACGTCGTCGCGGTCCTCCCGCCGGAGGCTGTGCGCTGGGTCGTCCACGTCGATGTCGAGCAGGCTGAACAGGATGCCGGCAACTGGCGGCTGCGCGCGATCCGGCGGGTCTGGCCCGACTTCGAAGTTTCGGCGCTGCTGGACAGGTCCGTGGCGGTGATAAAGGGCGACGCGGCTCAGGCAACCTTCGGCGCGTTCGGTGAAAACATTGTCTGGGCGGTTGTCGACTCCGGGGTTGACGAGCGGCACCCACACTTTGCTAAATGGGACAATCTCAGTCTGCCGGCTCAACTTGAGCACGTCGATCTGACGGACGGCAACGCTCCAACCCGGGATGATTATGGTATCGGGCATGGCACGCCGGTCGCCGGTATCATCGCGGGTGAGGTGGCGGCTGACTCCGCCGAAACCGGTGGACGTCGGTTACGTGTCCGCCAGATGCTGCTTGACGGCGACAAGACGGTGGATGCGTACACGTCCGCGATCACCAGGATCGGCGGTGTCGCCCCGCGTTGTAAGATTGTGAGCTACAAAGTGTTCGGCGCGGGCCGGCTGGCCAACGTGAGTGCGGTGATCGCGGCGCTGGAGCACATCCAGCGGGTCAACGACTACGGCCGTAACATTCGCATTCACGGAGTAAATCTGAGCCTTGGCTACTCGTTTTACCCGGAGTGGTTTGTCGGCGGGTATTCCCCGCTGTGCAACGAGGTCGACCGCATGGTCGCCTCGGGCGTGTTGGTGGTCGTTGCCGCCGGCAATTCGGGTTTCGTGCGGACGGAAGTAGCCCGGAACACCGATGATTTCAGCGCGGGCGTTACGATCAACGATCCAGGAAACGCCTTCGGCGCTATCACGGTCGGCTCCACGCATCGAGTCGCTCCGCACCGGTACGGGGTTTCCTATTTTTCCTCCAAGGGGCCGACGGGGGATGGCCGGCTCAAGCCGGACCTTGTCGCCCCCGGCGAACACATTGTGAGCTGCGTCAGCTCGACGGCCCAGCCCGACGACGAGGACTGGGACTATCCAGACTACAGCGAGTTCAGCGGGACGAGCTTGGCGGCGGCACACGTCTCCGGGGCCATCGCCGCCTTTCTCTCGGTGCGTAGCGAGTTTATCGGCAGCCCCGAACGGGTAAAAAAGGTTTTCCTGGACTCCGCGACCGATCTCGGCCGGGTACGGGAGTTTCAGGGGCACGGCCTGGTTGACGTCATGCGGGCCATCCAGTCAGTCTGATGACACCGGGGCCGATATGAATGACTGGCGTGCATGGCTGAGGAACCAGTCACCCTGGAATCTCGGCGCGCTGATCGCGGTGACAGCGCTGGCCGGCTGGCTGTTGTTCGTCATCCCCAAATTATTCTTCGCGCTGCTGGCGCTGTTTGTTCTAGGAGTCGTCATGGCAAAATTGTCGGAACCGCTGGGCCAGGACGAGGCGGGTGTCGTCTCGGGGTGGTGGGATCATCGCATCAAGGTGGTGCTGAAAGGGCGGATCTTCCTCCCTCCGGGCGCCATCCTCACCAAGATTTCGTTGCAGTGGCAGCCGATCGAGTTCCGGGTGACCTGTCAGTCCTCCGACGAGGTGCCGCTGACGCTCGATCTTCGTACAGCTTTTCGGATCCCACGAGACGAGCAGGCGATCCGGACGGTGAGCGAGCATTTCGGCGAGGACACGGAGAACATGCACCGGCAAGTCATCGACACCCTTGTCGTACATATTCGTGACGTGGTGGGCGAACGGGCCATGGGGCAGGTCGATCGCGATTTCGGAAAGATCGCGGACGAGGTGATGTGGAGGTCCAGGCCGGCACTGGTGGAGATGGGATTCGAACCGCGGCCACTGTCCGTCGCGAACGTTGTGCTGCCTGCGGACTGGGTGGCGGAGCGGGAGAAGAAGATATCGCTGGACGCTCACCTGCGGACGCTTACGACCAAACTGGCTATAGAGGATCAGATCAGTGCCACGCGGTCCCGGCGGGAGGCGAACGAGCGGCTGACGGCGGAGCGGGCCAGAGCGGATGCCGACACCTATGCTGAGCTGAGACGGCTGGAAGTCGCCAGGGCACGCATAGCGGTGGCGGATGAAAGCCGGGCGTCGGAACGCGACCACGCCCGGGCACTGGCCGAGCTGGAGGCATACAAACTGGCCGAACGGCTGCGTATTGAAGGCGGCCACCACGAGGAGAACATCCAACGGATGATCGTGGAAAGGCTACCGGAGATCCTGGAGGCCAAGGGCAAACTACTGCCGAACCTGCGGACCTACATTGCGGGTTCCCACGACAAGGGGCTGGTCAGTCTGATGACCGGGCTGGCCGGGTTCGGGCCCGACATCATGCGTGAACTGACGAACCTGATCGGCTCGCTCAGCGGCGGCCCGACAGCCGAGTTTTCCAGCGACGGCCCGCGTCCACAGATCGCCCCGGCCGGCGGCTCATCCGCGGATGCCGCCGTGCGCGCCGCGCAACAGGACGCCTCGCATGCGGAGGTCGTCGAGTCACCGGCTGAGTAATGGTTCGCGATACCGTTGGTCACAACGGTTCGGCAGGTCACGAGTGGAAGAGCGACACGTATTTTCTGCCCGACACGGGGGTTTCGGACGTCCATCCGTCGTGCCGTGGCTGCGGCGCTGGGGTAGGCCCCGCGGAGGTAGCCACGTGGCCCGGACAGATGCGTTCCGTTGGGATTTTCCCAACGGAACAGGTAGCATGCATGTATGCACAGTATTGGTGACCGCGTGCTGGAGCATATCAGGCAGGTCTGCCCCACCACCCGGCAGCGGGACATCGCGGCGGACATCGGGATGCCGCCCGATGCGTTCTCGCGCGCGCTAAACGGCAAGCGCGCCTTCTCCTCGATCGAGTTGGCGCGCCTGGCTGACCTGCTGGATGCGGACATCCATTGGCTGATCACCGGACAGCCCGACCCGCATCGGCTGATCGTCGCGGCGCGTCACGATTTTAATCACCTGACGGGTCGTCGGAGCGTACCCGAGCGTGACGCTGACGGGCTGGTGCTACGCGACATCGCCTTGGCCTACCGTCAGGCCTACTCCGAACCGCAGCACGGACCAGCCCTTCCAGAGAGTGTTGACGGGGCTGGTGCTGATGGGGTCAGGGTGGCGCTGGGTGAGGACTTCGTGCGCCCCTTCGCGGATCGGCTGGAGAGCCGGTTCGGCGTCGATGTTGTGCGGATCGCAGACCTGTCCACCGCGTACTCGTTCACCATCGGTGGCCGCCATGTGATCGCGCTCTCGGCGACCGGGAACTGGTTCTGGGAGAACTGGTCAATGGCACATGAGTTGGGCCATCTCGTCTGGGGTCACCACGACCAGGGGTTCTCCGCGGCCGAGCGGGACCAGCGCGAGGCGGCCGCGAACGCGTTCGCGGCGGAGCTTCTGCTCCCCCGTGAGTCGCTTGCCGTGATCGACTGGGACCGGTACGAGGCGGCCGGGCTGGCTGACCTCGTGTGGCGGTGGGGTGTGTCCACCGACGCACTCGCCCGCCGCCTGCATGCCCTGAACGGCTACGTGCCCGATGTGGTGCGGGAATGGGCCGGACAACCGACCCAGCGTTTGTTGCGGCGTCACCGGGCGCCCAATTCAGGTAAAGATGAGATCACTTTGCGTATGGACGCAGCCGCCCAGCGTCGTTTCCCCCTCACGCTGCAGGAGGCGCACCTCAAAGGGATCGAAGCCGGGACCCTCGGCAAGGGAACGCTCGCCTGGATGCTCGGTATTGATCCCGATGCGCTGGATGTTGACATCCCCGCAGTGCCTGAGGTGACCATTGATGATCTTGCTAGGGCGTTGGACCTCTGAACCGTGGCCGTGCTCCTGTTCCCGGACAACACAGTTCTGATCAATTTTGCGATCATCAACCGGATGGATCTGCTGGAGCGGCTGGCGAACGGCCACGGCCACTGGTGCGCCACCGTGGCAGCGGAATGCGACTCGTCGGCACGCAAACCCGGTCTCGCCGCGTTGGCCGATGCCAGGGGCATTTTCGGGTCGCCCTGGTTCCCCGACGCGGCAGAACTTCAGGACACGAGGCTTCTTCGCGAGGAGCTTGCCAGCCCAGGCGACCACCCTCACCGACACCTCGGTGAAGCCGAGACGCTCGCAATCATGATCCGTCGCCGCGTGCACGGATTCTTCGTCACCGATGACAACGATGCCGTACGGCTCGCCGCTCGGAACAAGATCAAAGTAGTCAGGACCTGGCACCTGTTGAAGGTCGCGGCCAAGCGGGAATGGGTCGACGCTGACGCCTTGTGGGGATATACCCAGACCCTCCGCACTCATCAGCGAGGAAGTCCTCCTGAAGTGATCGACAGGCCCTCATTCGACAAGTGGCTGGCACTCTGACGTCAACCACACCGCTCGGACGCCGCTGACAATGCCGACCACAGAACAGAGGTCAGCCGAGCAGGTAGCGCAGGAAGACGACGTCGTCGAGCTGACGGGCCTCGGCCAGTGTCATCCGGTGGCCGGGGTGGTGGGGAAAGGTGCCGGTGCCGGCGAAGCGGGGTGCGGCCGGGTCGCCGATGAAGAACGGTGCGATCACCAGGTGGATCTCGTTGGCGAGCCCGGCGGTGAGGAACTGGGTGTGGATGGTGCCGCCGCCCTCGACCATCAGCCGGCGTACGCCGCGCGCGGCGAGGTCGGCCAGGAGGGTGTGGAGGTCGAGTGGGTTACCGGTGTCCACGACAGATGCCACGTCGGTGAGGTGCTCGCGGGTCTTGTTCACGGCGGGAGTCGTGACATAGACGATTTTCTCGGCTGGCCCGGTGGTGAAGAAGCTGGCGGTGGGGTCGAGGTCGCCGCGACTGGTGAGGGTGATTTTGATGGGGTTTTCGGGGAGGCCGCGGGTTATCCGGTCGGTGCGGCGGGCTATCGAGCGGACCAGCAGCCGGGGGTTGTCGCGGCGGATGGTGTTCGCGCCTACCAGGATGGCGTCGACGCTGGCACGGACTTCGTCGACCCGGTCGAGGTCGGCCTTGTTGGAGATTATCAGCCGTTGGTTGGCGGTGTCGTCGAGATAGCCGTCCACGGATGTGGCGGCCGACAGCAGGATGTAGGGGCGTTCGGTCATGTGGTTGTCGTGGGTGGTCTTGGCGCGCTCACAGTGACCCGCATCCCTCGGTTTCATCGGCGGCGGCTGCCGCGTTGTGGAAACGCCGGCCCGGCTTCGTACCTGACGGTCGGTCCGCGGGTCGGCGAGTCGGCCGTGCGCTGGAGCACGCCCTTCTCCGCGAGCGAACGCAGGAGCGTGCTCGCCCGCTGGACCCCCACCAGGAACAGGTTCTGGACGGTCTGGTTGGAGATCGTCCCATATTCGCGCAGGTGTGCGACGATACGACGCTCGATCTCATCGGAGTCGTTGCGATGGTAGGGCAGCAGCGTGCCCAGTTCCGCGCGCGTACGTTCCCGGAAGCGATACGCGGGTATCCGGTACCGGCGTGTCGCTCGAACCGGCTCCAGCAGATCGTAGGTGTCGTCCGACAGCCGCCGGAGAGCCTCGGATGCCTCTTCAACGCTCTTCTGGAGGATAGGAGCGATCTTAACCGCATCGACGGTCGCATGGGACCGCAGGAAATGAATGAGCAGAATTGCATCAGTGTCGTCCTGCACCTCAACAGGCAGGCTTGCGATCATTACCGCAAGGCGTGTCACAGGAGCACCGCCGTCGATGACGACCCGGACGCTCCCGCTCCTGCTTGTAAAGACCGGCGGCGGATGTCCTGCGCGGATCATGACCCGTACCATCACATCGACACCAGTGCCGGCTCTTTCCGCCAGGCGGAGCACCCGCAGCGCCTCGACCAGGCAGCGGTTTCGCGGCTTGGACACATGCGTGAGCAAGTTCTCCTCGGTTACCCCGAACACCAGCTCCCCAGGTGATGTCACAACGAGCCGGCTGGGGCTGTGCTCGACGACTACCGGCTCACGATGCCGGTAGTCGCGGTGTGCGATTGCGTTGACCACGGCTTCGCGCGCGGCCGGGCCGGGAATCGTTTCGAGTTGTTGTTGCACGCCGGTGGGAAGTGTGACCGACGTGGTCTCGTTGATTGCGTCAATATCCCGAAGAAGATCGGCCAGGGCGACAATCAGGGGAGTTCGGTGGACTGATGATGGACGGGTAAGGGGACCGGCCGGCGTCCGCCGCCGCAGGTACTGGATTGTCGGATCAGCGGCGAAAGGGTGCAGGCTACTGAACAGCAGGGCACCTCCCCGGGTGAGATGTCCGCTGCTGTCCAGAACCGCGCACTCACGCAGGAGGTCGGTGACGCTTAGCTCGGCACGCCGACGGCTCTGGGCGTCTCCCGCCTCGGTGAGCCCACGGCGTGCCTCCTCGACCGCGCGTGGGGACACGTCGTCGACCCGCAGGTGCGTGGGCTCGGCGGACCAGTCGTATCCACGGCGCTCGTCACGGATGACGGCTTCCCGGCCAGGAGCCATCGGTTCGCAGGAGGTGCCCATCCGTTCGCGAAGTTTTCCACCAGCCCGAACCAGGTCAAATGCTGTTTCCACGGTGATGAGAAGCAGCCGCATGCCGTGTGCGACGCGACTTTCAATATCGACTACCAAGGATGGCGACGTGTGCTGCCAGATTCGATGGCGAAGATCGTCTATGTCGAGGTCGGTGGGTACGCCCACGATGGCCGCGGGCCCAGCCCCATCGTCGCGCACCCCGACGATGACCGTCCCGCCCCGGCTGTTGGCCAGGCAGGCCACAGCTTCGGCGAGGTCGGCAGCCGCGGCCTTCAGCAGGTCGCGGTCGTTGCCCGCGGGACGCTTCAGCTCCTTGAAGTCGAGTGTCTGCGACTCCAGCTCGCACGCTTCCCGTCCCGCGAGCACCTCGTCGATCGCCCTGTCCGCTTCACGGCGGAGCTGCTCGCGACTCACAGTCACGAGTAGTTTTATACCACCCTGTCAAGGCAGGCTTGTATAAAACTCGGTCGGAGGGTCGGAGGGTCGGAAGGTCGGAAGGTCGGAAGGTCGGGACGCTCAGGGGCGCGCTGAGGTGGGCAGGCCGACGCCGGTGACGGGGCTGAGGATGAAGCCCTTGCCCGGCTGTTCCATCAGGGCGTTGAGCCGGCTACCGGCCGCTTTCATGATCGGACCCTTGCCGTGGGCCTTGAACGCCGTCTCGTCGGGGTAGAGCTCGTAGAAGGCGAACGAACCCGGCTTGTCGGCCCGCTGGTGGGAGACGTGCATCAGGACGGCCGGTTCCTCGGTCTTCATGGCCGCGCTGATCTCGCCCAGGATCCCGATCGCATCGTCGATCTTGTCCGCTGGCACCGAGAAGGTGAACATGACCGCGACGGGTGGCATGGGCCGTTTCCTCCTATGAGCCATGAGCTACGGGAGCGGGAGCGGGAGACGCTTGGCGGGCGGTCAGCACAGCACGCTGGATCGTTGTCAACCAGGGCGGAAGCCTGCATTTTTAAAGTTAGACTATCAAACGCATTGCACTACAAGTACGCGAAAGCGTAGCGTCGGCAGCCACCGTTGCGATGCCATCCCCCTGACATGGACGGCCGGTCGCACATGTTGTTGTGGGGGCGGTGTCGTCCCGGCCGAAGGAGCGCTGAAGCGTTGGAGACCGGCAGTTTGGAGACCATCAGCTTCGAGGAAGTGGCTCCGCGCGTCGCCGTCCTCACCCTCAACCGGCCGGACCGGCTGAACGCCATCACGCTGAAGATGTACGACGAGATCGAACAGATCGTCGACGCCCTGTCCCGGGACGCCTCGACCCGGGTCCTGGTGATCACGGGTGCGGGCCGGGGCTTCTGCTCAGGGCAGGACCTGCGCGACCTCGGCGCGGACCCCGCCGCGTCGGATCTCGGCCGGATCCAGTTCGGGATGGCCTGGCAGACCCGGGCGGCTCAGTTAATCAAAACCATCCACGAGTTGCCGCAGGCGGTCATCGCCGCGGTCAACGGCCCAGCTTCGGGCGCGGGGCTGGCCCTCGCGCTGGCCGCGGACATCCGGCTCGCCGCGAGCTCCGCCCGCTTCAACGTGGCCTTTGTGCGTATCGGTCTGTCCGGCGCGGACATGGGCACCAGTTACTTCCTGCCCCGGATCGTCGGGCCGACGGCGGCAGCCGAGATGATGCTGACCGGTCGGTTGATCGACGCGCTGGAGGCCAGGGACAACGGCTTGGTGCTGCGGGTCGTCGACGACGGCAGGGTACTGGACGAGGCACTGTCGATCGCTTCGGCGATCATGGCCAACAGCCCGTTCGGGGTCCGGATGACCAAACAGGTGCTCTGGAAGAACATCGACGCCCCGAGCCTCGACGCCGCGATGCAGCTGGAGAACCGTACCCAGATCCTCGCCAGCCTGACCGAGGACTGCCGCGAGGCGGAGGCCGCCTTCCTCGCCAGGCGCGCGCCCGTCTTCGGCGACACGTGAACACGTGAACACGTGAGCGGGGGCAGCGTGCTGTGCCACCGGCCGATGGCACGGCACCGGACACCGGACAGGCCGACAGGATGGGCGGGCCGACAGGATGGGCGGGCGATGACCGAGGAACAGACGACCGAGGAACAGGCAACCGAGGAACAGACGACCGGGACATTAACCGGCGGGCCACTGCGAGGGGTGCGCGTTGTGGAACTCGCCGGCCAGGGGCCTGGGCCGTTCGCCGCGATGCTGCTCGCCGACATGGGAGCCGACGTCGTCTCGGTGGACCGTTCACCCGGCGCGCAGGCCGAGCCGGCGTCCGCGCTGCTGGCCCGCGGCCGGCGGACCGTCACCGTCGACCTCAAGGATCCAGCGGGGGTGGCCGCGGTGCTCGCGCTCACCGACGCCGCGGATGTCTTCATCGAGGGTTACCGACCGGGCGTGGCCGAGCGTCTCGGTGTCGGCCCCGAGGTCTGCCTTGCCCGCAACCCTCGGCTCGTCTACGGGCGGGTGACCGGTTGGGGCCAGGAGGGTCCTTATGCTCGGGCGGCCGGCCACGACATCAACTACATCGCGCTCGCGGGGGCGCTGGACCCGATCGGTCGGGAGGGACAGGCGCCGGTCCCGCCGCTCAACCTCGTCGGTGACTTCGGTGGCGGCGGGATGCTGCTCGGCTTCGGGGTGATGTGCGCGCTGTTCGAGACGAGGGCGTCCGGGCTCGGTCAGGTCGTTGACGCGGCCATGGTCGACGGGGCCGCGCTGATGATGATGATGACGCACGAGATGCGTGCGTCCGGGACGTGGGATGGCCCGCGGGGCACCAACACCCTGGACACCGGCGCACCCTTCTACAACGTCTACGAGACCGCCGACGGCCGTCACATCGCGGTCGGCGCGATAGAGAACAACTTCTACCGCATCCTGCTGGAGCTGATCGGGATCGACCCGGTCGACGCGGCGACACAGTGGGACAAGAGCGGCTGGCGGCCGATGAAGGCCCGGCTCGCCGACGTGTTCAGAACGCGGACCAGGGACGAGTGGTGCGCGTTGCTGGAGCACACCGACGCCTGCTTCGCCCCGGTGCTGTCGATGGACGAGGCGCCCTCGCATCCGCACATCGCCCACCGCGGGACCTTCACCGACCGCGGGGGAGCGGTGCGTCCCGCGCCCGCCCCGCGCTTCAGCCGCACACCCGCGTCCACCCCACCCGGCCCGGTGGCGACGAGCGTCGGCGAGGTGCTCGCAACCTGGGGCGTGGCACCCACGACGAGCCAGGCGTGACCATGCGGCCTGCCGCGACGCCGGTCATCAACCTCGACGAGCTCGCTCGGCGGGTGCGTTCAGCCGCTGCCGCTGCCGCTGCCGCTGCCGCGGGGGCGGGTGCGGGTGCGGGTGCCGGTGCCGGTGGCCCGGCGGGCGAGGTGGCGGTCGAGGATCTTGTCGAGCTCACCGGCGGCCAGTCGGGCCACACCTTCGCCGCGTCACTGGTGGACGCCGCCGGTGGACGCCGCCGGGTCGTGCTCAAGGTTGCCACGCCCGGTGTGTCTCCGGTCCGCAACCGGGACGTTCTACGACAGGCCCGGTTGTTGCGCGCGTTGGCTGCCGTGCCGGACATCCGGGTCCCCCGGGTGCTCTTCGGCGACCCGGGGGATCCGCCGGGAATCCCACCGCTGTTCGCGATGGACTTCATCGACGGGGACTCCTACGAGCCGATCATGGATGCGCCGTGGGCGCCGCTCGCACCCGCGGCGGTGCGGGGCCGCTTCGCCGCGGCGGCGCGCATGCTCGCGGCGATGCAGGCCATCTCGCCGGTGTCGGTGGGCCTGGGGGATGAGCGGCCGGTGTCCCTGGCGGATGAGGTCGGTCGGTGGGAGCGCGCGCTGGACACGGTCGAACAGGCGTTGCGGCCGCGCCACTCGGAGTGTGCCGCGGCATTGCGCGCCCGGCTGCCGGCGGAGCTTGCCCCGGTCGTGGTGCACGGTGACTGGCGGCTGGGCAACATGCTCGCCGTCGGCGGCGACATCACCGCCGTCATCGACTGGGAGATCTGGACGGTGGGCGATCCCAGATTGGACCTGGCCTGGTTTCTGTCCATGTGCGATGTGACGGGCAGCCCGATCGCGCGTTTCGACCCGCCGGGCGTCCCGTCCGCCGCTGCCGTCCTGGACACCTACGAGCAGGCCCGGGGCACGGCCGTGGCCGATCTGCGTTGGTTCGACGCGCTGGTCCACTTCAAGTCGGCGGCCACGCTGTCTCTCATCGTCAAGCACAACCGGCGGCGGCCCAGCCCGGACCCGTCCGCTGAGCGCTACGCGCGGGCCATCCCCGGATTGATCGAGAGCGCGCTGGCACTCCTGGGCTCATGACGTACCGCCGCGAACCACGAGGAGGACCGGCATGGCTGTAGCGGCTGCCGGTACCGGTGCCGACAGCGGTGCCGGACGGGGAAGGAACGGGAATGCGTACCCGAAGGATCGGTAGCCTGGAGGTCTCGGTCGTGGGGCTGGGCTGCAACCAGCTCGGCACCACCTGCGACGAGACCAGGACCGCGGCAATCCTCGCCGCTGCCGCCGACAGCGGCGTGACCTTCTTCGACACGGCTGACGAGTACGGTGCCGGCGCGTCCGAGGAGCTGCTCGGGCGTCTGCTGGCCGCCCGCCGCGACGAAGTCGTGATCGCGACGAAGTTCGGGTCGCGCTACGGCGCGGCGCCCGGCGAAGGCGGCGCGAGCCCCCGCTGGATCACGACGGCCGTCGAGGCGAGCCTGCGGCGGCTGCGCACCGACCGTATCGACCTCTACCAGCTGCACTTCCCCGACCCGTCCGTGCCGATCGAGGAGACCCTCGGTGCGTTGGACGGCCTCGTTCAGGCGGGCAAGGCCCGGGAGATCGGGTGTGCGAACATGGCCACCGCCCAGATCGACGAGGCGGCGCGCGCCGCGAACGATCATGGCCTGAGGCCGTTCGCCAGCGTCCAGAACCGGCTCAATCTGTTGCGGCCGCAGGCGCTTTCCGACACGGTGCCAGCAGCGTCCGCCCAGGGCATGGCGTTTCTTCCGTTCTTCCCCCTCGCCTCCGGAGTTCTCACCGGCAAGTATCGCCGGGGGCAGGCTCCCCCCGCGGGCACCCGCCTCGGAGATCATGTAGCCCCTGCGGTGGCGGCGAAAATCCTCTCCGAGCGCACACACGACCGCCTTGAGGCCTTCGAGAGGCTGGCTGGCCAGGACGGGCACACCCTCCTGGAACTCTCGATCGCCTGGCTGATCGCGCAACCCGCGGTGGCATCGGTGATCGCTGGTGTGACCTCGCCGGCGCAGCTCCGCACCAACGTCGCCGCCGCCGAGTGGGAGCTGAGCGCGGAGACCATGGCCGCGGCCTCGGCGATCGCGCGCGGTTAGGCCCTTGCCGAGCCGGCTCCGCTGACCGCGCCGGTGGACCAGATTGTGCTGGTACTGACACCAAGAGTCATATTCGTGGATTTCCGGGCATGCGGTGAGTCTGGGACTTGACGGGTGTGGTGTCAAAGGTCACACTTCGCGCACTGTAGAAATGTCTATCCGATTAAGCGATTCATACTGTTGCGTTCGGTGATTCAGTTACCCTTCTCAAGGAGGATCATGAAAGTCCGCTCGAAGGCACCCTTCGCCGTAGCGCTTGCCGGTGCCCTCGCGCTGGCCGCATGCGGTAGTTCTTCGTCGAATGACGGGAGTGCCGCGTCGGGGTCGGCGACCAAGCTTTCCGGCGAACCCATAAAGATCATGACGATCCAGGCGCTGTCAGGCCCGTCCGACAGCTACCCGGGAGTCCCCGCGGCGGTGAAGGCCGCGGCTCAAGCAATCAACAAGGCCGGCGGTATCAAGGGCCGGCCGCTGGAGGTCACCGCCTGCGATGACCAGTTCGACCCGAACAAGGGCGCTGATTGTGCGACCCAGGCCGTTCAGGGCAAGTACCTGTTCGTGACGGCCAACTCCAGCACCGGCGACCGGTACATGCCGATCCTGGAGAAGGCGAAGATCCCGGCGATCGGTGAAGTACCGAGCAGCGCCAGTGAGCTCAAGAGCCCGTACTCCTTCCCGTTCGGCAGCGGCGCGGTCAACATCGCCGGTGGCGGGACGGCCTGTGGCAAGCTGGGTAAGAAGGATCCGGCCGTCGCGGTCGTCGACATCGCGGCTGGACGCAACTCGGCTTCCTTCTTCGGCATCGGCCTCAAGTCGTTCAACCTGAACATCAACAAGACTGTGCCGATCGCGCCGACTGCCACCGACCTGACGACCAGCGCGGCCACGTTGACCAGCGGCACCACCGACTGCATCGACATGGTGCTGGGCTCGAGCCAGGCGTCCAAGCTGTTGCAGGCGCTCTCGCAGGCGGGCTCCAAGGTCACGACCGCCTACGGCGCTACGGTCATCGAGGATAAAATGATCAAGACGCTTGGATCGGCCGCGGACGGGCTGGTGCTGGTTGGTTCGATGCCACCGGCCAGCGATACCACCATTCCCGCGATCAAGCAGTTCAACTCCGAGCTGGATGCCGCCGGTGTTGCCGCTGACACCCGCAGCGAAGGTGCCATGACCGCGTGGGCGACCGTCCACTTGGTGGCCCAGTACGCGGCGAAGCTGACCACGATCGACGGGGAGAGCCTGGCCAATGCTCTGAATACCGCCGGAGAGATCGACTTCTCGCCGCTGCCCAAGGTGGACTTCGCCAAGCCGATCAAGGTTCTGTTCGACGGTAACCGGATTTTCACCACCAGTGTGTACTTCTCCGAGGTCAAAAACGGTACCCGTACACCACTGTTCGACAACCAGGCATTCAACGTCCTCGGCAGCTCCTAACCGCGGCTGTTTCGGCACCCGGCCGCGGTTCCTCCCGCGGCCGGGTGCGCCGGCATACCCGCGTTCTCGGCAGAAAGGCTTTCCGACGTGGATTTCCTCCGCTTTGCCCTGCTGGGTCTTGGCACGGGCAGCTTGTACGCGCTGGCCGCGCTCGGGATCGTGCTGGTCTTCCGAGCCTCCGGAGTACTGAACTTCGCCAGCGGCGTGACGGGCGGTTTCGCCGCCTTCGTCTTCTATGACCTGCGCGACACCCATCATGTGAACTGGATCGCCGCGCTGGTGCTGAGTATCGCGTTCGGGGCGGCGCTGGGTGGTGCCACCCACCTGTTGGTCATGGTCCCGCTGCGCCGGGCCTCCGCGTTGGTCAAGCTCATCGCCACGCTCGGAGTCCTGCTGTTCCTCGAGGGCGTGGTGGTGCTTGTCTGGGGGTCCGTGCAGGAGCTGGTGAAGTCGATCCTGCCGACCAAGGCGGTCCACGTGACCGGCTCGTTGGTCATCGGTAAGGACCGTATCGTCCTCATCGGTCTTCTGATCGTGCTCGCGGCCGTCCTGTGGTTGATCTATTCCCGGACCCGGTTCGGTCTCGCGACCACGGCGGTGGCGGAGAACCGGCGCACGGCAGCGGCCTCCGGATGGTCGACATCCATGATTGAGCTGGTGAACTGGAGCGTCGGCGGCGCGCTGTACGCCACCGCCGCGATCTTTCTCGCGCCCATCACCGGACTGTCCGCGGGTGCACTCACCCTGCTTGTCGTTCCCGCGCTCGCGGCGGCGCTGGTCGGAGGCTTCTCGTCCTTCCTGCTCACGATCGGCGGCGCCATGCTGCTCGGTGTCGTGCAGGCGGAGGTCGGACGCTACCTCGCCGACGTCACCGGGCTCGCGGATTCCGTACCGTTCCTGTTGATTATCGTCATTCTCACTCTCGGTGGACGTGCCCGGCCCGCCCGCGGTGACCTTCCCGTGCGGTTGCCGTTGCCCGGTCCAGGACGGGTGAACCTGCCGCTGCTCATTCCGGCGATCGCCGCGGGTGCGTTGCTCGTCTGGACAGTGCCTACCGACTGGGTCGACTCGCTCGCCACGACCTTCATCGCGGCGGTGCTCGTGCTGTCCGTCGTCGTCGTCACCGGTTACGCTGGACAGCTCTCGCTCAGTCAGTGGGCGTTGGCCGGCTTCGGTGCCTGGGTCGCGGCCCGGCTGGTCGCCGCGTCGGGGTGGCCATTCTGGCTGGCGGCACTCGTCGGTGTTCTTGCCGCGATACCGGCCGGTCTCATTGTGGCGCTGCCCGCACTGCGTACCCGTGGGGTTAACCTCGCGGTCGCCACGCTCGGCCTGGCACTGGTGATCCAGAATATGATCTTGGGTAACGGTGAGCTTACCGGCGGGCTTGACGGGACCAATGTCGGGACGCCGTCCCTGTTCGGTGTCGACCTCGACCCGATCACCTACCCTCGGCGCTACGCGACTCTTGTCCTGATCATGTTGGTGTTGCTCGGTCTCCTCGTGGCCAATGTGCGGCGTGGCCGCACCGGTCGGCGGCTGCTGGCGATCCGCAGCAATGAGCGGGCTGCCGCGTCGATCGGCATCGGGGTCTACGGGGCCAAGCTCTACGCTTTCGGCCTGGCCGCCGCGATCGGCGCGATCGGCGGGATCCTCACCGGGTTCCGCAGCCCGACCGTGGTCTTCACTCAGTTCGACGTGTTCGGGTCCATCAACGTCGTCATGTATGCGGTGATTGGCGGTATTGGCTGGGCGTCGGGCAGCCTGGCCGGCGCCACCATGATTGCGGGCGGTGTCACGGCGAAGATCGTTGATTCGCTCGGTGACATCAGCGGCTGGCTGCCCCTCATCGCCGGTGGTGGCGTCATCCTGACACTTTTCCAGGCCCCGGACGGGATCGCCAAACTCAACTCCGATGGTTATCAGGCACTTGTCGCACGGCTGCGCGGCGGCGGATCGGCACCAGCGCCGGCTGTAGACGGTGCGGCGCCCGCTGGTACCACCGCGACCGGCGCGACCGGCGCGACCGCCGCTTCCGACGGAGCCGACGGAGCCGACGGAGCTGCCGCTGACAGTCCGGCCGCCAGCCGTCGCCGTGAGCCCGCGGTTCTTGAGGTGCGTAATCTCAGCGTCCGTTTCGGTGGGGTGCAGGCGCTCATCGACGTCAACCTGCGCGTTGAGCCGGGCAAGGTGCTGGGGCTGATCGGCCCCAACGGCGCGGGCAAGACGACCTTGCTGGACATCGTCACCGGCTTCACCAAGCCGACGTCGGGTGAGGTGCTGCTCGACGGGAAGCCCATCGCCGGATGGTCGCCGGTACGGCGGGCACGGGCCGGGCTGGCCCGGTCCTTCCAGGCGGTCGAGCTGTTCCCGGACATGACGGTCCGGGAGAATCTGCTCGCCGCCGCGGACACCCAGGCGCCGGGGTACTACTTCACCGACATGATCCGTCCTGGGCGGCAGCGTCCGTCCGTCACCATGGAAGAGATCATCGAGGAGTTCGGGCTGACGGATCTGCTGGACAGCAAGCCCGCTGAGCTTCCGCATGGCCGGGCGCGGCTCGTCGGCGTGGCTCGGGCGCTGCTCGCTGATCCGAACGTGCTGTTCCTCGACGAGCCGGCCGCCGGTCTGGACTCCCATGAGAGCGCCGAGATCGGGACGGTCATCCGGGGGATCGCCGAGCGGCGCAACACCGCCGTTCTGCTGATCGAGCATGACATTCCGCTGGTCCTCGGCATCTGCGACCGCATCGCGGTGCTCGACTTCGGTCGGAAGATCGCCGAAGGGGCACCTGAGGAGATCCGGACCAATCCCGATGTGATCCGTGCCTATCTCGGGGAGGACAGCGACACCGCCGGCTCCACTGCCGAGCCGGCTGGTGAGCCGACTGGGGAGCCGGCCGGCGAGTTGACCGCCGAGCCGGCTGGTGAGCCGACCGGGGAGCCGACCGGGGAGCCGGCCGACGCGGCCCCGGCTGACTCCCGCAGGCCCGGTGAGCGGGCCGGGTCACCGAAACCGCATGCCGCCAAGAAGCTGATTCAGTCCGAAAAAGTATGACGCGAGAGTTTGATGATCGTGCCGCCCCGAGGGTCGGCTGAGGAGCACACGATGCCAGCGTTGATCGAAACGATAGGACTGTCGGCCGGCTACGGTTCGCTCGCGGTCGTGCGCGACCTCGACATACACGTGGAGCCGGGCGAGGTTGTCGCGCTGCTCGGCCCGAACGGCGCGGGCAAGACCACCACACTGCTCACGCTGTGTGGTGAGCTGCCTGTTCTCGGCGGGGAGGTCCGGGTGAACGGCCAGGTCACCAAGGCCCCGCTGCACCGGCGCGCACGGGCGGGCCTTGGCCTGGTCACCGAGGAGCGGTCGGTGTTCATGAGCCTGACCGTCGAGGAGAACCTGCGGGTCAGCGGGAGTGACCTGGCGCTTGCGTTCAACGTGTTCCCGGAGCTTGCCGAGTTCCGCGGACGGCGGGTCGGGCTGCTCTCCGGTGGCCAGCAGCAGATGCTGGCCCTGGCCCGAGCGCTGGGCCGTGGCCCGAGCCTGCTGCTGGCCGACGAGCTCTCGCTCGGATTGGCGCCGCTGGTTGTCACACGGCTGCTGCGTGCGGTCCGGCAGGCCGCGGACGGCGGTGTGGGCGTGCTCCTCGTCGAGCAGCACATCGCGAAGGCTCTTGAGTTCGCCGACCGGGCCTATGTGATGAGCCGCGGCCGGATCGCGCTCAGCGGTACCGCGCAGGACCTGCGCGGCCGCTTGGACGACATCGCGCAGTCCTATCTGTCCGGCGCGCCGTTGGCCCAGGCGCACGCCTGACCCCGCGGTCGCGGGCTGGCGCGGGCCGGCGTTGAACGTGGAGAAGCCCCGGAGGCGGTTGCGTCCGGGGCTTCTCCACGTTGCCGTTGCCGTTGCCGTTGCCGTGGCCGTGGCCTGGGCAGGCGGCCTGGCCATGTCCTGTGGTCAGGCCGCCTGTGCCGAGGTCCGGAAGGCCTCAGGCCTCAGGCCTCGACCCGGTCCGGCACGGTGAACAGCGTGCGGAAGGTGTCCAGGGTGATGGTGTGGCGTACCTCGTCCGGGACATCCTGGAACAGGTCGTGCAGCGTCTGCTGGGTGTGGCCGTAGGTACCCTCGAGGTGGGGGTAGTCGTCACCCCACATGACGTTGCGGTAACCCATGGCGGTGACCGCGGGAACAGCGCTCACATCGTGCTGGAAGGACGTGTAGACCTGCCGGTAGATCAGCTCGCTCGGCAGCGCCGACAGCTTGGGCAGCGCCCAGTTGCCGTGCTGGCGGTAGCCCTCGTCCATCCGGTCGGCGAGCGCCGGCACCCATGACGCCCCACCTTCGGCAATCATGATCCGCAGGCGCGGGTGACGGTCGAGCACGCCCGCGCCGACCAGGTGGGTGACGACCCGCATGCCGGGGAAGGTCGTTTCCACGTAGTTGATGACAGCCGCTCCAGGACCGCGGAACGCCTTGGCGTCCGAGCCGGTACCGATGTGGAAGGCGATCAGGAGGTTTGCTTCCTCAGCCGCGGTCCAGACCGGCTCCCACAGCTCCTGGGCGTACTCCTGCCCGTCGGGGACGACGGTGGGCAGGAACACGCACTGGAACCCCATCCCGGCGACCCGCTCGATCTCGGCCACGGCGTCTTCGATGGAGGCCATCGACAGGAGCGCGGCGCCGACGATGCGAGGCGAGCCATCCATGATCTCTTCGCGGCACCAGTCGTTGTACGCCCGCACGGAGGCGGCGGCGAGTTCCCGATCGGTGATCAGGACGGTCCACAGGCCCATCGACGGGAATACGAGCTGCCCCCAGATGCCCTCGGCATCCATGTCCTGGAGGCGAAGCTTGAGGTCGTAGGCGCCCGGGGGACGGAACGAGTCCATGAAGTCGTTGAGCGCCCGTCGCTGGACCACGTTGTCGACGTAGATTGTTTCGTGCCGGTCGCCCCGTTCGGTGCGTGGAGCGCGGTCCGCCAGGTGCGCCGGCAGCCTTGACGTCCACAGGTCGACCGGCTCCAACAGGTGCGAATCTCCCGAGTTCGCCCAGATCTTGTCCATGCCCACTCCTTAGTTCCCGCCAGGGGCCAGCGGTGGCGCGATCGTGCCATCGCGCGCCGCCGGTGGCCCAGGTCTGCAGGTCTCCGGGTCGCCGTGTCCCGTCGGAGGAAGCGCCCTCCAGTGCCGGTTGACCGCTCTCGAAAGCCTCACTAATTTTTAAATTAGTGTTATTATTTTACGTCACGTCTGTCAAGCGGATGTTGTCATGGAACTCCGCGCATACCAGGGGCTGGTTGTGAACGGACGTTTCAGCGGGTGTGTGGCCATCGTCACCGGGTCGTCTCGGGGGATCGGGCGGGCGATCGCCTGGCGGTTGGTGACGGAGGGCGCCAGCGTCGTCCTCAACGCCCGTCATGAAAATGATCTATAGAATACCCGGGCGTAGTTCGCCGCCGCCGGGGTGAGCGTGGCCGCCGCCATCGCGGCCGCGGCCGAGCCGGATTCGGCCGCGGCCCTGGTCGCCGCGGCCACGCGGAAGTTCGGCCGGGTCGATAGTTCGGCCGGATCGATTACCTGGTGAACAACCTGGGGCTGAGCAGCTATCTGGGCCGCCCGCACCGTGCTGATCGGGACAGCTTCGCCCGCGATGTCGTCAGCAACTCCTGGATCGCCATCAGCATCCGCAAGCTCGTTTCGTACGCGGCCGTGTACACCGCGGGTAAGAGCGCCCGGCAATAGGAGTGCGGGTCAAGGAGCGGGGCTGGGGTGCGTGCATCGCGAGGCGGCGGAGACAGCCACCGGAGGTGCTGGGTGGCGACTGACGAGCCGGGGTACCCGTGCATCGCGCGGCGATGGACGGGGAGCGATGATGCGAGCGTGCCCCAACCCCGCGACGCCGCGTCCCCTGTTGCCGGAGCGCTCTAAGAGCGT
>NZ_CAKJTL010000092.1:16197-35124 GCF_917627385.1 Protofrankia sp. CiT1 | reverse complement strand
GGTTGATGTCGAACGGCCAGTATCGAAACGTCGACATCGGATATCGACGTTTCGATAGTGGGGGCATGGCGGCCGGTATGTGTGTCGATTGTGCCGGCTGGTCGCTGTTTCGCCCGGTCAGGAGCGACGGACCGCGGTCCAGGGCAGGTTCTTGTCGACTCGGATGTCCCCGGGCAGCCCCAATACCCGCTCGCCGAGGGTGGTCCGCAGGATTTCCGACGTGCCACCCTCGATCGTGTTGGCACGGGCCCGCAGGAAGGCACGGACCGGGCCGCCCTGCTCGGCGGCGTCCTGAATGTCGAACTCACGAGTGTCGTACGAGTCGTAGAGCATGCCGGCCGCGCCGAGCAGGTCGACGCACAGCTCTGTCGCCCGCTTGTTCAGCTGTGTTGTGGCGAGCTTCGCGACGGAGCCCTGCGGGCCCGTCCCGCCGCGCTCGCGGTCGGTGTCGGCGCGCAGGACGGTGAGCCGGGTGACCTCGACCTGTATCCACAGGTCGAGCAGCCGGTCGCGCAGCACCCGCGCCTGCGCCGAGGAGGTGTCCGCACGCTCCCGCCACAGCCCGATCGCCGCGTCGACCGCGGGCCGCGCGGAGAGCCCGTCGCTGAGCATGTAGCGCTCGTTGTTGAGCGTGGTCAGCGCCACCCCCCAGCCCTGCCCGACCCCGCCGATGCGCTGCGCGTCCGGCAGCCGGACGTCGGTGAGGTAGACCTCGTTGAACTCGGCGTCGCCAGTCAGCTGCCGCAACGGCCGGATTTCGACGCCCGGGGCTGTCATGTCGCACAGGAAGAAGGTCAGGCCGCGGTGCTTGACGACTGACGGGTCGGTACGGACGAGGAGCATCCCCCATCGGGCGACGTGGCCCCAGGATGTCCACACCTTCTGCCCGTTGATCACCCATTCGTCGCCGTCGCGGACGGCGACGGTGGCCAGCGACGCCAGATCCGAGCCCGCGTTGGGCTCACTGAACAGCTGGCACCACACCTCTTCGCCGGTGAACAGTGGACGCAGGTAGCGCTGTTGTTGCTCGTCGGTGCCGTGCGCCAGGACCGTCGGCCCGCCCATCCCGTATCCCAGCGGGTTGCGGAAGAAACCGCTGGGGGCGCCAGCGGCGGTGAGCCGCCCGGTGATGTGCTTCTGTAGCCCGACGCCCAGGTCGAGGCCGCCGCGGCCGACCGGGAAGGAGACCCAGGCCAGGCCCGCGTCGTACTGCGCGCCCAGGAACTCCGCTGGTGGCGTGGACGCGGGCGGGTGCTCGGCGAGCAGACGGTCGATGGCCTCGTCGACCGTCTTGAGGGAGGAGGCCTCCGCTGTCTGCGGCGTCATCGGCGTAATCCCCTTCAGCAGGACGTCACCGTCCTCGGTGCGATCCGTTGGCCGCCTCGGTCGGACGGTCCGTAATCATCATATCAGTATGATTTTATAGATGAATCGGTGCCGAAGCGCCAGGTCGGCCTGGCGTGAGCGCCGAGCGCCGGGCGCCGGGCGCCCGGCGCCGGCCTGGTCGGGTCGGGGTCGGGTCAGCCCGATGGCGCTGGAAGACAAATCATCTATATGTTTTGTGCTATCCCGTGACACAGGTGCCCTGCCAGCTGTGGCCGCGAAGGCCTCGGCGCGGGCGTTCTCGATGGAGGTCGGATGGCCCGGGTGGACGGCCAGCTCGCTGGTTTGCTGGTGGGCAAGGTCGCGATCGTGACCGGCGCGGGCCAGGGCGTCGGGCGCGGTATCGCGCACGCGCTGGCCAAGGAGGGCGCGGCTGTCGCGGTCGGCGGGCGGACACTGACGAAGGTCGAGCGCACCGCCGCCGAGATCATCGAGGCTGGCGGCCGGGCGCTGGCAGCCGGCTGCGACGTGGCCGACCAGGGGCAGGTCGAGGCGCTGGTGGCCGCGGCCGTCGAGGCATACGGCACCGTCGACATTCTGGTCAACAACGCGCAGACCGTTGTCCCGCCCAAGCCGCTGGGGGAGACGACACCCGAGGACCTGGCGGTCTGCTACAGCAGCGGGACCCTGGGTACCTTCCACGCGATGCGGGCCTGTTTTCCCCACCTGTCCGCGCACGGTGGGCGGATCATCAACCTCGCGTCGTCGACCGGCGTCGAGGGCGATCCTGGTTTCGCCTCGTACGTGATGGCCAAGGAGGCGATCCGCGGCCTGACGAAGGTGGCGGCGCGTGAGTGGGGCCAGTATGGCATCACCGTCAACGTGATCTGCCCGTTCGGGGACTCACCTGCCGCCACCGCCTTCCGCGACGCGGCGCCGAAGCGTTTCGAGGCCGTGCTCAGGAAGGTGCCCCTCGGCCGGATGGGCGACTGCGAGCACGACATCGGCGGCGCCGTCGTCGCCCTGGCTGGCCCCGGGATGAGCTACGTGACCGGGGCGACTCTCATGGTCGACGGCGGTCGCTGCGTCCTGCGCTAGGTCGCCCGGCTGTATCCCGCTCTGTGCCCGGAAAGGTCAGCGATTGGTTGTCGTTGGGCATGCCGATCCGGCCGAAAACCGCACACAACGACACGCATACACCGATCATGGACGGTGCGCCGACCTGTCGAGGCCACGCTGGGTCAGGTGCGCATGTAGGCGCCGCCGGACACGTTGATGATCTCGCCGGTGAGGTGGCGGGCGCGATCGGAGGCGACGAAGGCCACCATCTCGGCGATCTCGTCCGCGGTCGTGAGGTCCGCGAGCACCCCGAGAGCGCCGGGAATGTCTTTCAGCTCGGGATGGTCGTCGACGAACTTGGTTCCCTGTACCAGGCCCATCGAGACCGACACCGCGCGGATGCCGTGCGGGCCGCCCTCGTGCGCACAACTGCGGGTGAGAACGTTGAGGCCGCCCTTGGTGATCGCGTACGGCGACTCGATGCCGTTGCCGCCGACGTCCGGGGCATAGCTGCCGATGTTGACGATGACACCGCCACCGGCGTCGCGCATCGCCGGCATGGTCACCCGGCACAGGTACCAGGCGCCCGTCAGGTTCACCCGCAGGACGTGGTCCCAGGCGGCCGGGTCGTAGTCGAAAATGCTGCCGAGTACGTTCACGGCGGCGTTGTTGACCAGGATCTGCACCGGGCCGAGGGTGCCCGCCACCTCGGCGACGACTGTGTCGATCTGGTCGCGGTCACCGGCGTCCATCGGATACCCGACCACGGTGGTGCCCGGGTGGTCGGCGGCGATCGCGGCGGTGACCGCGTGGGTCCGCCGTTCGTGGATGTCGGTGACGACGACCCGGGCACCACCGGCGGCCAGCCGCCTGGCCGTCGCCTGGCCGATGCCCTTCCCGGCCGCGGCCGTCACCAGGGCGACCCGTCCGCCGAACTCCGATGCCATGAGCGCCTCCGATGCTCGGGTCGTACCGCCCATCTTGTACCTGAAGTGATAGATAAGATAACTGATTTTTTCCTCGATGGCCGGGCCGCACCGGACTCACCTGGCCGGTGGCGGAGTGAGCCTGACAGCGGTCACGTACGCCACCACCACGGCCACGATCACCAGGGGCATGACCGTGAGACCGTCCTTCAGCAGCAGCAGGGTGGCCAGCAGCACCGAGGTCATCGGCAGTGTGAGCAGCACCGCGCTCATCGCCCCGATGCCCATCGCCGCCCCGGCGACGAGGGGCAGGCCGGGCAGGTGGGACATGGCGATCCCGCCTACGGCTCCCAGGAACATCGCCGGGAAGATGGGCCCACCCCGGAAGCTGCTCATCGACGCGCTGTAGGCGAGTCCCTTGCAGGCGAGCAGCAGCAGGAGCGCTCCCAGCGAGTAGCCGCTGCCGTTGACGATGAGCGGGCCCAGCGCGTCCTGGCCGGAGAACAGCACCTCGGACGTGTCCTTGCCGCTGCCCTCGGCGTACGCGATCGCGAGACCCGCGATGGCCAGGCCGACCAGCGGCGTGGCCACCAGCGCATGCCGTTCGACCGGGGAACGCAGCAGCCGGGCCAGTGGCCGGATCGCCGATCCGACCGGTGCCGCGGCAAGACCGATGACCAGCGCCCACCCGAACTCGGCCACGGTCGGCTGCCCCACCGGGGGGAGGTTGGGAATCGCCAGTGACAAGGTTCCGAAGCCGGTCCAGGAGTTCAGACCGATGAAGATCAGACTGCCGACCCCGGCGGCCACCAGGCCGGGCAGCAGCACCAGCTCGAGGGCCGCCCCGGCCAGCCCAACCGCCTCCATCAGGAGGAACGCGGCGATGAGGGGCGAACCCAACAGGGTGCTGATCGCGGCGAACCCGCCAGCCGCGGCCACCACCGCGCCGACCTGCGCGGGCGGGTCGCGCCTGGCCAGGCGTACGGCACACAGTGCGAGGCCGCCGCCGATTGCGATCAGTGGCCCTTCGGGCCCGAGTACCACGCCGAAGCCCAAGGTCGCGAGCGCTGTGATCACGATACCCGGGAGCTCGGCCGGTGCGGGCGCGCCATGCACGGTGAAACCGTCAGCTGGTGACACACCGCCTCGCCCGGGCAGATATCGGATGGTAAGCGCGACCAGGATGCCCGCGAGGGCGAGCACAGGCAGCGGCCACCACAGCGGCTCCTCATGAAAGCCCAGGGCGGTGGGAAGGTCCGTGAAGATCCATCCCTGCATGTCGGCGACCAGTTTGAGGAAGCCATACGCCACGGCCGAGACCGGTGCTCCGAGGATCGCGGCAAGCGCCAGCAGCCCGAGGTAACGCCGGTCTCGCAGCGGTGCCAGCGGATCTGGTGCCAGCGGATCGTCCGGCGACGGCCCGGTCGCCGTCGCTTTGTTGCGGACGCTGACCTTCTGGTCGGTGCTGCCGCGCCGAACGGTCCTCATCGTCGAACATCTCCGGGTTGCCGGCCGCGCGCGGCTCGAGGGGAGCGGCGGCAGGGACCCCCTGGTGCGTCAACGGCGAGTGATGAGATCACACCCGATTGCTTGTTCCCTGGAGCGGTGCCCGACAACCGCCCAGCAGACACGCCCAGCGCAGCGGGTGCGTCCGCGGCTGGCCGCGGCGGACGGCCAGCCGCCAGTGGCAGCCTCGGCTCGTGGTGACGAGCCAGGATGAGCTGTCGTCCGGAACTGTCGGACACATCCGGTACAACATTCTGTTGTCAGAAGATTGATTGACGGAAAGAGCTGATCACGGGGGATGTCGTGAGCACGCGTCAGGGCGAGGCCAAAGCACGGTCGCTGCACCTGCTGGACTACCTGGCGGCTCTGTCGGAGTCGTCGGCGGCGCCGAAGCGGCGCGTGAGCGAGTATGAGCCGCCGCTGATTCGTCCGGTCGACATCCCGGTGCGGCACGGTGTGCTGCTGGGCCCCGCTCCGGGCCAGCCGGCGTGGCTGGCGGTCCCGAAGACGGTGGAGCCGGACGCACCGGTGCTCACGCAGCGGCTGGCTCGTCACGTGTCGTCCGCGACGGTCAGCCTGTCCGGGCCGCCGCTGCTGCCCCTCGACTTCGACACGTCCGCGGCCGAGCGGGGCGAGGACCCGGAGGAGGTCCGGGCTGAGCTGGCGCGGTGGGTCGTCGAGCACTGGCAGCCGTGGGCGGAGCGGGCCATGCCGGCACGGGCCGCTCGAAGGCTCTATCAACACCTGTACGACCTGCGGTTGCGGCTACAGCGGGACAACGCCAGGTACGAGCTGGTGTGGGGCCACGGCGTGCTGTCGTGGTTGCCGGCAGGGGAGGCCGTCAACCATCCGCTGCTCCTCACCCCCGTGACCATCGAGATGGACGCGGACACCGGGGTTCTGTCGGTCCAGCCGGACGGGCTGCCCGCGCTGGAGACCGACCCTCTGCTGGGGCTCGCGGCGGTGGAGGAGCTGGCGGCATTGCGGGAGCGGGTACGGGTGATCCCGCCGGATCCGTGGTCTGATGACGGCCTGGCCGATCTGTATGCGCAGATTGTCGCGCCGCTCGGCCTTGACGCGCGGGTCGCGCCCGGTCCCGAGGTGCCCGCCCCGGCCGCGGCGGCGGTGCTGGCCGACACGTGGGTCCTGTTCGTCCGGCCACGTCCGACGCTGTATCGCCGTTTCTACACGGAGCTGCGCCAGGTTCTCGCGGAGAGCGACCTTCTCGCCGAGGCGTTTGCCTCGATCATGGCGGACGACGGCCACAGCGCGGCGGCCAGCTCCGGCGCGGGCATGGGCGACGACGGCTGGGCGGCGGTCGGGCAACGCCTGCTCATGCCGTTACCCGCGAATGACGATCAGCAGCGTATCGCCGTCCGGCTCGCGCGGTCCCGGGGCGTCACCGTACAGGGCCCGCCCGGTACGGGCAAGAGCCACACGATCGCGAACCTTGTCAGCCATCTGGTTGCCCACGGTAAGCGGGTGCTGGTCACCGCGTACAACGAGCAGGCCCTTGGGGTGCTTCGCGACAAGATACCCGCGGAGCTGCGTGACCTGTCGATCGCGGTGCTCGGGTCCAGCCAGGCCGCGCTCGGTGAGCTCCGTGCCTCCGTCCAGACCATCATGGACGCGGTCTCCAGCATCGAACCGGACGCCGAGGCCCTTGCGCTTGAGGCGCTCGCTCGCGATCTTGACGCGGCCCGCGCTCGCGAGCGGAACCTCGAGCTGCGCCTGGTGGATCTGCTCCGCGACGAGGCCGCCGAGTTCGAGCTCCCCGAAGGGCCCGCCAAGGCCGCGCAGGTGAGCGCCTGGCTGGCCCGTCACGAGGCGGAATGGGACCGCATCCCAGACAGGCTGGCCGCCGGCCGCCGGCCGCCGCTGACGCTCGGCGAGTTCACCGATCTGGTCCGCCTTGCGGGCATGGTGAACGTGGCGGACGCAGCTGCCGCCCACAGCCTGCTGCCGGACCTGACGGTGATCCCGTCCACCGGGGATCTCCGCGAGCGGCACCGTGTCCTCGACCTCCTCCGCGACGAACTCGCCGAGCTGGAAGAGCGGGGGGTGGTGCTGCCAGCCGTTGACGCTCTCGGTGGACCGGCGCTTGAGGTCCTCGCCGGTGACGCCCAGCAGGCGGTTGCTCGCATCGCCGAGCTGGATGCGCCATGGCTTGTCACCGTCCGCGGTCAGGTCGCCCAGTCCGCGGCGCTGGCCGGGTTCTGGGCGGAGCAGGCCGAGGCGCTTGCCGAATGCGCTGGCACACTCGTTGACACGCGGCGCCGGATGGCCGGCAGGGAGATCGTCATCCCGGCTGGTGACCCCCGGTCGCAGGAGGATTTCCTCGACGATCTTGCGTCCCGCTTCGCCGCGGGCCGGGGCATTCCACGCCTCGGCGGCAAGGGGCTGAAGGCGTTTCACAGCGCCGTCCGGGTCGATGGCTTTGAGCTGCGGACCGAAGCCGAGGTCGACGCCGTCCGGGCGGTGATCCGCGAGCGGGCCACCAGGGCGACGGCGGGCCGCCGGTATGCCGAGCTGGTCGAGCAGCTGAACGCGCCGCCGTTGGACGCCAGCACACCGGCTTTCCTCCCCTCGCTTGAAACAGCGGTCGGCCTGCTGCGCGGCGCGATCGCCTGGGAGGCCACGGCCATGCCCGCGTTGGTCGTCCGGCTGCGTGCGGTGCTTCCGCGGACCCCGGCGCGGCCGACCGCCGCCGAGCTGCGCGAGATCGGCACCGTGCTCACGGCTGCCGCGAAGCGTGGCGACGAACGGGCTCAGACAGCGCGGCTCGACGAGCTCCGCGCGGCTCTCGAGTCCGGGCGGCGGCGGCCGGACGCGAGCCCGCTGTGGGACGCGCTGTCCGACGCGCTGGCCCGGCGTGACTTCGCCGCATGGCAGACGGCCCGCGAGGAGATCGACCGGCTCACCGGGCTGCGGCCCGTCCTGGCCCGCCGTGACGAGCTGGCCGGGCGTCTCGCCGCTGTCGCCCCGGTCTGGGCCAGCCGTGTCGTCAGCTCCGGCGGAGACACCGCCGTCTGCGGCCAGCCGCGGGACCTTGCGCGGCTCTGGCAGTGGCGGCAGGCCCAGACCTGGTTGGAGAGCCTGCTCGGCCGGGGCGACGCCACGCTGTTGCAGCGCCAGATCGCCGCCACCGCGGCCGACGTGCGCCGGCTCATCCTGGAGCTGGCCGCCCGCGGGGCCCGGCTCGGCGTGCGGCGCAGCCTGCTTGAAGATCAACGGCGTGCGCTCATCGCCTGGCTCCAGGCCCTCGCGAGGATCGGAAAGGGCACTGGCAGATTCGCCGGTAAATGGGAGGCGGACGCGCGGGCCGAGCTGCCGGCGGCGATGGGCGCCGTCCCGATCTGGATCATGCCGATTCATCGGGTGCTGCAGAGCTTCGACCCTCGCCGCACCGCGCTGTTCGACGTTGTCATCGTCGACGAGGCCAGCCAGTGCGGCGTGTTGTCCCTGGGGGTCCTCGCGCTCGGTCACAAGGCTATCGTCGTGGGCGACGACAAGCAGATCAGTCCGATGGCGGTGGGCGTCGACCGGGACCGCGTCTTCGAGCTGATCGAGTCACACCTGGCCGGCATGCCGCAGCGGTCCCTGCTCGATGTGGAAGCCAGCCTCTACGACACCGCGACCCGCGTGTTCGGGGAAGTGGTGCTCTTGCGTGAACATTTCCGGTGCGTGCCGGACATCATCGAGTTCTCCAACCGGTTCTACGACGGCAAGATCCTGCCGCTGCGGGAGGCTGTCGATCGCGGCATCGGTCCCGCGGTCCGGCCGGTCCGGGTGGCGGCCGGAGCCCGCACCCGCGGCCAGTACGGTGACGTCAACGAACCCGAGGCGCTCGCGCTCGTCCAGCAGGTCCTCGACTGCCATGACGATCCCGCGTACGACGGGATGACCTTCGGGGTCGTCACCCTGCTGGGCAGCGGGCAGGGGCGCCTGATCGAGCAGACGCTGGTGGGCAAACTCGGTGCCGAGGAGTACGAGCGTCGGCGGATCCGGGTCGGCGACCCGTACAACTTCCAGGGCGACGAGCGGGATGTCGTCTTCCTCTCGGTCGTCGCCGACGACAACCGCTCCGCCGCGACCCGCAAGGCCGACCAGCAGCGCATCAACGTCGCGGCGAGCCGCGCCCGCGACCAGTTGTGGGTTTTCCACACCGTCGATCACGCTGTGCTGCATCCCGACGATGTTCGTGGGCAGCTGCTCGCCTACGCATATGGAGTCAACACACCGCAGGCGCGAACCGCGGCTCTCGCGGAACGGTGCGAGAGCGACTTCGAGCGCGCCGTGCTGCGGGAACTCCTGCGCCGTGGCTACCAGGTGTCCCCACAGCATCACGTTGGTCATTTTCGCATCGACCTGGTGGTGGAGGGAGCCCATGACCGGCTCGCGGTCGAGTGTGACGGCGACCGCTTCCACGGTCCGGAGCAGTGGGAGACCGACCTGCGGCGCCAGCGGGTACTCGAACGGCAGGGCTGGAAGTTCTGGCGGGTCCGGGGTTCGGCGTATTTTCGTGATCCGGTCGCCGCGCTCGCGTCACTGTGGGAGCGGCTCGACGAGTTGGGTATCCGTCCCGGGCATAGCCCCGGTGCCGGTGGCCTGGACTTTTAGGGCGTACTTCTCGAAAGCCGGCTGTCCGGCTCCCTGGTCGAACGACGCTTTCCGAAACACGCCGTAACACGATGGCGAAGGACGCCCAATCACGGCTTTTGCCCTGGTCGCGGCGCCCGACACCGACGACGCCCTCGGCGGACGCGGCGTACGCCGTGCCCGCAGGTTACCGGGTGGTGTTCCTGCCGGCCCCCACCGTCGGGACGCGACTGCGACAACGAGGTCTGGGAACCGCTGGGGATGGCCGCGGCGAGCCGGAATGACGATCTCAAACACGCTCTGAGAAAAGAGGCCGGGCGGGACCCTGGCGGGTGGACATGCCGGCGGCGAAACGCCGGCCGGGGGTGCGGCGGGACCGTAGCCTACGGTGGCAGACTCGCCTGAACACAGAACGCGGAATAAGAGCGCCCGACAATAGGGGTGTGGATCAAGGAGCGGGACTGGGGCGCGTGCATCGCGAGGCGGCGGAGGGAGCCACCCTGGCATTGGGTGTCGACCGACGACAACGCGGCGAGGTGCGTGCTCCAGCCCCGCGACGCCGCGCCCCTATTGCCGGTCGCTCTAAACAGCGCCCAGGGGAGCACCGCAAGCCGGACATTTGTTTTCTTGTCGTGCCAGGCGCATCGATCGTGATATGCGGCGCCAGGCGACTGGACGGGGGAATTGTGGGGGACGGCCGGTCTGGGCGTGTTGAAAGAATGATCGGTGGGTTTGCCGGTTTCGTCGCACGCCGCCGGCTGCTGTTCGCCGGGGCCTGGCTCGTGCTCTTCCTTGTCGCCGTCCCGTTCGCCGCGATGCAGACCGGTCGCCTTTCCGGTAGCGGCTGGGACGTGCCCGGCAGTTCGGCGGCGCTGGCAAGAGAAAAACTGAAGGAACTCCCCGGCCGAGCGGGTGAATCGCTTGCCGTATTTGTCCAGGGCCCGAGCGGCGCTGCTGTCGACGCCAGGCTGGCGGCGGTCGGCGTTGAGCTCCGCCGCTATCCCGGGCTGCTTTCCGGCGGTCCCGTCCAGCGTTTTGACGATGGACGTGCCGCACTTGTCCCCATGCGTGCCGTCGACCAGAAAAGAATCTTTGACTTCGCGGCGGGCCTGCGCCGGGCGCTGGTTTCCGATCGTGCGGGTGTGTCGACACGTGTGGTTGGCGAGGCCGCAATGTGGTCGAACTTCCAGGAGATCTCCAAAAAACAGGCGGTAAGGGCGGAGACGGTGAGTTTTCCGCTCGTGCTGCTCATCCTTTTTGCCGCGTTCGGCACGCTGTTGGCCGCCTTGACCCCGATAGCACTGGGCCTGGTCGCCGTTGCCGTGACCGGTGCCGTGATCTACCTTCTCGCCGGTGCGTTCGAGATCTCGGTCTACGTGACCAACATCGCGTCGATGCTGGGGATCGGGGTCGCTGTCGACTACTCCCTGTTCGTGGTTGCCAGCTACCGTGGCCGGCTCCGCGAGGGCGTCGAACGCGGCGAGGCACTGCGCGGCGCGTTCGCGAGTGCGGGCACGGCGGTCGTGTACTCCGGTGCGACCGTTATCGTCTCGCTCCTCAGCCTTCTGCTCGTTAACGTGAACGCGATCCGTTCCATGGCGGTTGGGGCGATCATTGTTGTCGCTGCCGCGCTGCTTGCCACGACCACGCTGCTGCCCGCGCTGCTCGCCCTGGCTGGGCCCTGGATCGAACGGCCGCGGATCCGGATACCGCCACGGCGGGTCGGCAGGAGCCCGGTGCGGCGGCCAGGGGCACACCGGCCAGCGGCGCATCGGATGGCGGCGCATCGGATGGCGGATGGCGCTGGTCGCTTCTGGGCCGGCTGGACCAATATGATTATGCGTCGGCCCGTCGCCTTCCTCAGCGCCGGAGCCGCGGTCCTGCTCATCGCGGCAAGCCCATTGCTGGGTATCCACACCCGTAACGGAGCGCTCGAGCAGCTTCCTCCTGGCGCGGAGGTCCGGCTGGCCACGGAGCGGCTTGCGGAGCTGGCTGGCCCGGGTTCGCTGGGAACGATGGAACTCGTTGTTTCAAGCGAGGCCGCGGCTGACCGGATCGCCGCCGACGTCCGCGCATTGGACGGGGTCACCGCCGTGACGCCGCCGATGGCTTTCGCCGGGAACTATCTCGTCGAAGTGGTCCCCGCCGCCGATCCCGAGTCCGACCAGGCCCGTGCGCTGCTCGGCACGGTGCGTGCCATCAGCGGCCGGGACGCCGATATCGCTGGTACGACCTCGTTCGAAGCCGCCATGGACCGGGCCATCTTCGGGGACCTCTGGAAAATTATTGTCTTTATTCTGGTTTTCTCCTATCTCATCCTGATCGTCTTGTTCCGCAGTGTGCTGCTGCCACTCAAGGCGGTCGTGATGAATGTTCTCTCGGTTGGCGCGGCCTACGGCGTCCTTGTTGCGATCTTTCAGTGGGGCTGGCTGGGCTGGACCGGCTTCTCCGCACCCGGCTACATCGACTCGATCGTGCCCGTCCTGCTTCTTGCCATCGTTTTCGGCCTGTCGATGGACTATGAGGTGTTTCTCCTCACTCGCATCCGCGAACGGTATCTCGCGGGAGCGGACAATGCCAGCGCCGTCGGCCACGGTTTGGCCGCCAGCGCCCAGACGATCACTGTTGCCGCGCTTATCATGGTCACTGTTTTCGGTTCGTTCGCTTTTGCCGGGGGCACCGCCCCCAGGGAGCTCGGTGTCGGCCTCGCCACTGCTATCCTGGTCGACGCGACCATTGTCCGTCTTATCGTGGTCCCCGCGATGATGAAGCTGCTCGGCGACTGGAACTGGTGGTTTCCGGTACGAAAGAAGCCGGCTGCCGTGTCCGTACCGGTGGGCCGGACGCCCACGGAACGGGCGGATGTCGACAGCGCTGTGGCCGGGCAGTAGCTGGATAGCCGGATAGCCGGGTGGTAGCCTGACCGGCAAAAGAAGCAACGGACTGGGCCGCGCGGGCTCGTCGACCGAAGATCGGCGTGCGAGCGTTTGGAGTCTGCTGTCATCGCACGTGCGAAGTGCTCTTTCGATCTGCTGGACGGAAGCGTGGAGAATGCCCGTTCTCCCGCGGCGGCATTTCCGCGTTCACACCGGCCGCCAGACAGGCATATACGGCGGTGCATGCGGGCTGAGAGCGGCCGGGAGCAGAGGCTGAACAAGCCGCCGCCACACCCCATGGATCGTGATCGTTGACGGTGGTGCCATACTGCTCCGGTCCCCATGGTGATCGTGCTAAGGATTGCGGGCGTGCTCGCCGGTGTGGTGGTCATCCTCGCCACAGTGCTTTCGGCGGTGCGCACGACTGTGCTGCCCCGAGGGGTTCCCTCCCGGCTGAGCCGGTTCGTTTTCGTGCTGGTGCGGTGGGCCTTTCAGTTCAGGGTGGGCCGCGCCCCCACGTACGACCTGCGTGACCGGGTGTACGCCAACTATGGCCCGTTCGCTCTGTTGTTCCTGCTGCAGTCCTGGTTGCTGCTGGTCTACGGGGGTTTCGTCCTCGCCCAGTGGGCCGCGGAGCCGGCCCGTGGCCTCGGCGACGCGCTCATTATGTCCGGCTCCTCGTTGCTCACGCTGGGATTCGACGTGCCGCGAGGAGGGCTGTCGATCGCGCTCGCCTTCGTCGAAGCCTCGATCGGCCTCCTGCTGGTCACCTTGTTGATTTCGTATCTGCCGGTGATCTACGCTGCTTTCAGCCGGCGAGAGGCTGTGGTCGCGAAGCTGGAGGTTCGGGCCGGTAGCCCTCCCACCTGTCTCGAGCTGCTCACCCGCGCCTGGCGGCTTGAGCGGTTCGACCGGTTGACCACGACCTGGGGCGAGCTGGAGATGTGGTTCGTCGACATCGAGGAGAGCCACACGTCATTCGCGGCGCTGGTGTTCTTCCGCTCGCCGCAGCCCGAGCACTCCTGGATCACCGCCGCTGGCGCCGTACTCGACTCCGCGGCCCTGCTGGCCGCGGTGTTGGACGTACCTCGAGACGTCGAAGCGGAACTGTGCATCCGGTCCGGCTACCTGGCACTGCGTCGCATCGCCGATTTCTTCCAGATCCCCTATCCGGCCGATCCGCGGCCGGGCGACCCGATCAGCATCTGCCGGGACGAGTGGGAGACGGTTGTCGACGGCCTCGCCTCCGCTGGTCTGCCCGTCCGGGCCGACCGGGAGCGGGCATGGCGGGACTGGGCCGGCTGGCGAGTGAACTACGACCGCCCGTTGATCGCCCTCGGCATGCTCGCGCAGGCGCCCTACGCTCCCTGGTCCACCGACCGTTCCCTCGCCGATTTCAGGTCACCGTCGGTGTTCCTGCGCAAACAGTAGATCATGTTCGCTCTCCGGCAGCTACCGGATGAGTGGCATCGGTGTAGCCGAGAACCGCGAAACACGTCCTAACGCGGTAGCAGGAGCAGCTTGCCGGTCGTGCGTCTGGCGGCGAGGTCGTCATGTGCCTGGGCGGCGTCGTCGAGTGGATAGGTACCGCCGATACGGACCTCAAGTCGGCCCTGCCGGATCCAGGTGAACAGATCATTGGCGCGGCGCAACAGCTCGGCACGGCTGGCGATGTGGTGGACAAGCGCCGGGCGGGTGACGAACAACGATCCACCACCGGCCAGGCGCTGCAGCTCGAGCGGCGGAACCGGCCCGCTGGCCGCGCCGTAGAGGACCAGGTAGCCCCGTGGTCGCAGCGCGGTCAGGCTTTCGTCGAAGGTTGCCCGGCCGACGCCGTCGTACACGACCGCCGCGCCGTCGCCATCGGTGATCTCTCGTACCGCGATGGCGAAGTCCTCGTAGTCGATGACGTGGTCGGCTCCGGCCCGCCGGGCGAGCTCGGCCTTGTCAGCCGTCGAGGTGGTGGCGATGGCCATCCCACCGCGCATCTTGGCCAGCTGGGTGAGCAGGAGGCCCACCCCGCCGGCCGCGGCGTGCACGACCACGGGGTCCCCGGCCGCGATCGGGTAGGTGCTGTTGGCCAGATAGTGGGCGGTCAGGCCCTGCAACATCACGGCTGCCGCCACTCGTGGCCGCACCCCGTCCGGGATGGGGACGGCCCGGTCGGCGGGGATGGCGACTTGCTCGGCGTAACTGCCCGCCACGCCCGTCCACGCGACCTTGTCGCCCGCGGCGAAGGCGGTGACACCCGGACCGGCGGCGACCACGGTGCCCGCGCCTTCGACGCCCGGTACGTAGGGCAGACCGACGGCGTAGGGCGGATTGCCCTGCCGCTGGTAGATGTCCATGAAGTTGACGCCGGCAGCCTCGACGTCGACGACGAGGCTGCCGGGAGCGGCCTGCGGTGCCGCCAGGTCAGTCACCGTGAGCACATCCGGTCCGCCGTGCTGTTTCACAACGACTGCGCGCATGACCACATCCTCTTCTGAAGTCTCGGGCGGCACACCGGTAGGTCAGGCCACACCGATGGCCACACCGATGGCTGAACCGATGGCTGAGGCCAGCCGCCGACGGTTGTGAAAATGCATTCGCACGATTTGGCCAATTTATGCACAACTGTGTGGACCGATCGTTCTGTGGTTGACATTATTACCGAGGGTTGACGGAGGGGCCGCCTGGGTAGCTGCGCGCCGTCCGGGAGGAAGAGTCGCCCAACTGTTGCAGTATGTTGCGCAGAGCGCATGACCTACTGCTTATCGTAATGGCCCCGACAATGATCGGAAGACGGCATGTCCAACACAGCGCACTACGGTCATTTCCGGCCGAGACCGGCGTATCTGCCGGTGCTCCTGTTCGCACTGTTGTTCGCGGCCGTCGGCTGCCAGTCCCCGGTGACCCAGGTGGGCCAGCCGAGCGGCTCGCCGACCGCCACGTCCACGGCAGGGCAGGGCGCTGCGAACGGCGGTACTCAGCCGTCGGCATCATCGACCGCCACGGGGACGGCGACCGCGGCCCCGACCACTGTCCCCGCTCCCACGGTCAGCACGACGCCTGTGGCGTCATCGTCGGCAGGCGGCTCGGCAGGGGTGGCCGGGGCACGTGGCCGGGTGCAGGTACGGAACAACACCGTGGTGACCGACCAGGGGACCCTGCTGCGGGCGGGCACGTTGTGGTACTTGAACTACTCGTCCGGTGCCTCACAGGTCCTGTGGGCGCGTGAGGCCGCCACCGGCGAAGCCTTCTGGGCGACCCTGACAGCGAACAACCTCAACGGCGTGCGTGTCGCCGTCGCCTACAACGAGGCGTCGGACTCGCCGACGATGGCCCAGATAACCTCTTATCTGGACAAGATCATCGAAAAGGCTGATGCCCACGGGATGTATGTCATGATTGACTATCATTCCGCGCTGGCCGCCGATGCTGATCAGCAGTACACGATCGCACGGCTGCGGGAGTTCTGGAGTGTGATCGCGCCACGCTACGCGAATCGGACGAATGTGCTCTACGAGTTGTACAACGAGCCGGTGACCTGGCGGCCTGCGGATTACACGGCACAGAACATCGCCGACCAGAAGGAGATCTACCGGCTGATACGGGCGAAGGCCCCGGAAACCCACATAATCATTCTGTCCTTCGCGGTGCCGGCCAACTACGGGGGCGATTCGGCTCCGACGATGCTCAGCATCGCCAGCCAGTTCGACGGGGTCGTTGACTGGTCGAAGACGTCGGTCGGCTTCCATGCCTACTGGGAGACCAGCTCGCAGCCGTGGGTCAGGCTGAAAGCCTCCTACCCGGTCATCTCCACCGAGTTCATGGGGCCGGCCGGAACCGTGGCCGAGGCGACGTCGTTCGACGGCTCCCGCTGGACGACCGAGGTGTTCGAGCGGCAGGGGATCTCGTGGGTCGGTTGGAACATCACTGATACCCAGAACGACATCAACACGATATTGCCTGACCTCCGGCGGGATGCCACGGGCAAGGGCTACTGGTGGCAGGCCGACCACGGGGCATGAGAATCTGATCGAACACTGAGCGAACATCGCTATGGTGTGAGCACGCCCGGCTGGAGTCCACGTATCCCGTGTGGATCCCAGCCGGGCGTTTTGCTGATCAGGTCGCGAGGGCCTCGGCCCCGGCATCGCGGGTCAGCGCGTCGACACTTGGGGTCAAGTGGCCAGCCGCGTCCGTGAAGGTGATTGTGCAGGTCAACGTGCGGGTGCCGGCCTGCCAGCTCTCGGCGCGGATGTAAAGCCAGCTCACCCGCATTGTCGAGGTCGGCAGCCTCCCCCGAGTCACTCCACGGGCATACGACGGCGCACTCTACCCGTACGACACGTTGCGAATCAGTGGAAGATGGATGAAGCAGAAGGTCGAGGGGCACACTCCCATGGTTGTCTTTGCGAGAGGATCGGGAATATGACAGTGGTGACCACCGCTCATACCGCCGATCTGGACGCCGCCACTCTCAAAGCGGCGCGAGTTCTCCTCGACGGTGTCTTCGCGGGAGAGATGACCGACCACGACTGGGAGCACGCGCTGGGTGGCATCCACGCGCTGGTGTGGGAGGGCGTTGATCTGATCGGGCACGCGTCCCTCATTCAGCGGCGACTGCTGCACGGCGGCCGGGCGTTGCGTACAGGTTATGTCGAGGGCGTCGGAGTACGCGCGGACCGGCGCGGTCGCGGACACGGCGCGGCCATGATGGGGGTGCTGGAGCGGGTGGTACGCGGCGCGTACGACATGGGCGCGCTGGGCGCCGTCGACGGGGCGGCGGACTTCTACGCGGCCCGGGGTTGGCAGCGGTGGCAGGGGCCGACGTCGATGCTTACCCCCAGCGGCATCGTGCGCACCGTGGCGGAGGACGGTGGTATCCACGTCCTCGCGTTGACTGTTCCGTTGGATTTGTCCGGTGACCTGATCTGTGACTGGCGCGATGGTGATGTCTGGTAGTTCGGCCGGTGGAACCGCCCACCGGCGGCATCGGGGGATGGGAGACTGTGATCGTGGCCGATGAAGAAAACGTACTCGGCGGAAAATTGGAGGCCTGCGGTACTGATCCGGTGACCGGTTTCTTCCGCGACGGATGCTGCAGCACCGGTCCTGAAGATCTTGGTAGTCACACGGTGTGCGCAGTTGTCACTGCGGAGTTCCTGCATCATCAACGGCAGGTCGGGAACGATCTCACAACACCCCGACCTGAATATCATTTTCCCGGGCTGCACCCGGGGGACAGCTGGTGTGTGGTTGCGGCACGGTGGTTGCAGGCCTGTGAGGCCGGCGTCGCGGCGCCCGTTGTTCTGGCCGCCACGCACGCACGCGCCCTGGAGGTCGTTCCGCTTGAGGTGCTCAGGAGATACGCGGTGGACGTACCTGCCGATCCACGTTCGCTTGCCTGAATCTCAGGCTATACCACATTCTCAACTATTAGAAGCGGGAATGAAGATGTCTGCCGGCACCGGGTGGGTTTCTGGTGCTGGCGTGTCACGGTCGTGCATCCGAAAACTGACTCGTTCATAGCTGTTATCATTCTAGAGTGCTCTGCGTTCGCAGAGTTCTTCCGCTGCCGCGGAGAGATTGTGGGGGGTTTTGATGTCGCTGTCGGATTACGGTGTTCTTGTCGGCCGGATCGCCGACCGGAAACGGGAGGGGGGAAAGGGCAGTCCGCATTACCAGATCCATGTCCGGGGTGGCGGCGTGGACTTCCGGGTAGCGGTGAACGTCCTTTCCGCGCTGCCGCCGTCAGAGCTCCTGTATGTCGCGGACGAGGATTTTCAGCACCCGATGCTGGCCGAGCTGGAATCGGCGTCGGAAGGGTTCACCACGCTGCCGGGCAAGCCGGCTGGCGTGGCACTCGACTTCATCCGCGGGAATCTGTTCGATCGGCTGGCGATGCGTACCCTGCCGCCGGATCTCGCGGGTCCGGACAACGACCTTGCCGACAAGCTCGATCACTACGTGCTGCGGGCAAGCCGTGACCCGAACAGCAGGCTCTACGCCTTCGGGCAACGATGGGGCCCGGAACCGGGGGTGCCGGACAAGGTGTTCGGCTTCTCCCCGGGTAATGGCGTCCATGACGTCCATATGAATCAGGGCAACAGCGGTCGGTTCACGCGTGACGACGGAGTGTGGCAGGACGGTGCGCTTCTTATTCATTTTCCCGCTGCCCGACAGTGGGTTGCGATCTTCCTTGCTTTCCAATCCCAGACATGGCATACCGACGACACCACCGGCCACGCCCTCCCACGGATCACCCCTCCCGTGCCTGGGCGGCCCACACCCGGCGCACCCGATCATCTGCTCCGCATTGTCGCCGCGCTGGTCAACCCTGTCGGGCCGGCGCCTGAAGCTGAAACGGTCACCATTGTCAACACCGGGACACAGCCAGTGGACCTTACCGGCTGGTCGATCGCGGACCGGGACGCCCACCGTTTCCAGATCATCGACGGCGTGCTCCCGGCCGGGGAAACCCGGCGGATACCGCTCGCGCCGCCGGCAGCGCTCGGTAACCGTGGTGGCATCATCACTCTGCTCGACCGCGGCGGCCTGAAAGTCGACGGTGTCTCCTACACCGCTGCGGACGTCACCGAGGAAGGGCGCACCATCGTTTTCTAAGAGCGACCGGCAATAGGGGCGTGGAT
>NZ_CAKJTL010000092.1:0-15759 GCF_917627385.1 Protofrankia sp. CiT1 | reverse complement strand
TATTGCCGGTCGCTCTAAGTCTGCTGAGACATCTGCCCCATGCCCATGCCAGCTCTGATAGGAGCGGGGCCCCGCGTCGAGCGGGGCCCCTGGTATATGCACGGGGAACTGTTACGACGCGGACCGCACGACACCGACCAAGTGCCCCTCGGGGTCGTTGAAGAGTCCTATTTCGACCCCTTCCATCACTTTTTCTGGCCCCATCATCCGTGACCCGCCAAGGTTTTCGGCTTTCACGAGCGCGGCTTCTACGTCGGGTACCTCGACGTAGAACGTGACATGACCGGCGTACCCCTCCGGAGCCGCCGCGACACCGCCGCCGATTCCGACGCCATCGGTGTTGACATTGCCGACGCGCTGTACGACCCCGTAGTTCATCGGGTTATCGGATTCGATCTTCCATCCGAACAGGCCAGAGTAGTAGTTCTTCAGTTTTTCGGAGTCATTGCCAATAATTTCAAAATGAACGACCGGCTGTCCCATTTTCTTGCTCCCCTCCGCGCCGAGCACGCAGACTCGGCATGGGCAAAATTTTCTCCTCCAGAATACCCCGGGTACGCCCGGATGCCCGCCGGGCGCCGGTGCGGAGAGGAGTTATGATCATGGAGGTCAAGCATGATCTAACGGCTTGGGGTCGACAGGCGGCGCTGTACACCGAAGTCGACTGAGCAGATATCACAATATGTTAACCGGCCGGTTGGTCATACCGTTTCCGCGTCTTAAGGAGGCCAACAGATCGGGGATGTCCGCTGCGCTGTCCGCTGGATGAGCCGGGGCTCCCCGCTGTTTACGCCGTATACCCGTGTGAGCGGTATAGCGCGGGGATAGCGGGGATAGCGGGGATGATGGGGATGACGGCCTACGCCTTACCGGACAGTTCATGGTCGGGTAGCTCCGCGGACTGCTCGACTTCCAGCAGGGATGTGCTCTGCCGTTCCGCCTCGAACGCCCGGCGTCCACCGCGCACCCCGAACAGGCGCTTGGCGGTGACGAGATACACAACGGCGGCCACGTTGATGACCAGGGCGACGACTCGCAGAACGGTGACCCGTTCGGTCAGCTCGTAGACCTCCAACGGAAGGAAGACCGAGGTGGCGACGGCGGCGAAGTATTCTCCCCATCGCCGCAGCAGCCAGAGCCCGACACCTTCGACGATCTGTATGGCCGCATAACCGAACAGCAGGCTGGCGACCAGCAGCAGGGTGCTCGGTTTGGTGTGGATGAGGTGCCGCAGGTGTGTGATTGTCGGGCTGTTGTCCAAATCTAGATGCAGGACCGAGGCGAGTGGTTTCGCGGCCGGGACCGCCTTGTCGAACAGCTCCTGGATGTCGGCCTCGGACTGGCGAAACCGCAGCACAGCGTAGCCGACCAGAGCCAGCAGCACCGCGCGGACGATGCGCTCCACCGCGAGCAGCCGCAGTACCGTCGCGTCCCGTAGCGCCCGGCCGCGCAGCAGCACCGGTGCGTCGCGTGCTGGCCCGGCCGCGACCGGATCAGCGACGACGAAGTCCCCGCAGCGCAGACAGCGCCAGGCTGGCCCAGCGGGGGTCTGTGCTACCAGCCGGTCGGCCAGAGCCGGCTCGTCCGGACGGTAGGTGACATGCCCTTTACGGGCGCAGGTCCGCAGATTCCACTCCACGATCGCTGATCGTAGATGTCGGGGGCATGCCCGGCGATGGGTCTCGCCAGCCGGACCCATCGCCGGATTTCAGGCTGCCGCCGGTCGGCGACAGCGACGACGACCGTAATGTCGGTGGCGTCGGCGACACCGGAAACTGTGGAGGGCGCACTGTGATTAAGGTCGAGGGGCTGACGAAGCGCTATGGGGAAAAGACGGCGGTCGACGGCTTGAGCTTCGCCGTGGAGCCTGGCGTGGTGACGGGTTTTCTGGGGCCGAACGGTTCCGGTAAATCGACGACCATGCGGATGATTATCGGTCTGGATGAGCCCACCAGCGGCAGGGTCATGGTCAATGGCCGCTGCTACCGTGATTTTTCCGCTCCGCTGTGTGAGGTTGGGGCTTTGCTGGAGGCCCGGTCGGTTCATACCGGTCGTTCGGCCACCAACCATCTGCTGGCGCTGGCGCACACGCACGGGATCCCCCGGCGCCGGGTCGACGAGGTGATCGATCTGGTCGGTTTGCGCGAAGTCGCGCGCAAGCGGGTGGGTGGTTTTTCCCTCGGGATGGGACAGCGGCTGGGGATCGCGTCCGCGCTGCTGGGCGATCCCTCAATCATGATTTTGGATGAGCCGGTGAATGGTCTGGATCCAGAGGGCATCCGTTGGATTCGTAACCTGCTCAAGGGGCTTGCTGCGGAGGGCAAGACGGTCTTCGTCTCCTCGCACCTGATGAGCGAGATGGCGCTGACCGCTGAGCACCTCATCGTGATCGGCCGCGGGCGCCTGATCGCGGACACATCCGTCGCGGACTTCATCCACAGTGCGTCGGCCAACACCGTGAAGGTCCGGTCGCCGCAGGCACCCCAACTGCGTGAGCTGCTCGTGAGCGTGGACGTGACGGTGACCGCCAGCGCGCCCGACATCCTGGAGGTCACCGGCCTCACCAGCGAGCAGATTGGCCGGACGGCGGCGGAGAACGACATCGTGCTGTATGAGCTGACGCCCCAACAGGCGTCGCTGGAGGAGGCGTTCATGGATCTCACCCGGGACAGCGTCGAGTATCATGCCGATACTCCCACCGCAAAAGCCGCGACGGGAGCATCATCATGACCGCTGTTACCGAGATCGACAGGGACGGCGGCAGCCCGCGGGCGCGGAGCGAACCGGCGGTGGGGGTGACCCAACTGCGGGTCATGCGTTCGGAGTGGACGAAGCTGCACTCCCTACGGTCAACTCGATACTCGCTGCTTGCCGCGCTGGCGGTCATAATCGGGCTCGGCATCCTCATCTCATGGGGGAGCGCCAGCCACTGGGACGAGGAGAATCCGGGCGAGCGTCTTTTCTTCGATCCCACCTTGACGAGCCTCAGCGGCATCTTCCTCGCCCAGCTTGCTGTCGGGGTGCTCGGCGTCCTGATCGTCAGTGGTGAGTACTCCACCGGCATGATCCGCGCGACGATGGCCGCGGTCCCCAGGCGGTTGCCCGTGTTGTGGGCGAAGACGGCGGTCTTTGCCCTGGTCACGTTTGTGCTGATGACCGTCGCGTCGTTCGTGGCGTTCGCTGCTGGCCAGGCGATGCTGGCGTCCGAACACATCTCCACGACGCTGTCGCGGCCGGGCGTCCTCACCGCGGTGATCGGCGGCGGTCTGTACCTGACGGTCGTCGGTACGCTGGGGGTCGCCCTCGGCGCGCTGCTACGGAGCACCGCCGGTGGGATTGCGACGTTGTTCGGGCTGTTGCTGGTACTTCCGATCATCGTTTTGTTCCTGCCCGCGAGTTGGCGGGAGCACATCGAAAAGTACCTGCCGAGCAATGCCGGACAGGCGATTTTTCGAGTCCTGCACGAGCCCTCCGCGCTGTCGTCGTGGACCGGGTTCGCGCTGTTCTGCGGGTATGCGCTGGCCGCGCTTGCCGGCGCCGCCGTCCTGCTGCGCCGCCGGGATGCCTGAGCAGAGTCCGTCGGTTTGGTCCAGCCGGGTATCGCGTCGTTTTCGGATTGCGGTAACCCTGGTGAATTGCGGTAGCCCTGGTGAGCTGAGCTCGGCGCCTGACGGGCGAGGGGAGCTGGTTCGACCGGCGCTCACGCGGATGGCCAATGCCCTTCACACCGCATTGGCCCCGTGGACAGCTATGGCGATCAGGATGCGCACAGACACGGCCATGAGGACGTGCCGATGTGTCGATGTGTTGACGTATCGATGTGTCGATGTGTCGATGTGTCAACGGGGAGGAATCCGCATGAACGAGGAACCTGCCATAGCTGGATCACGGCCGGCGCTGGGGCGCCGTGCGCTGCTGCGTGCCGCTGGGGTGGCGGGTCTCACCGCCGCCGCGGTGCCGTTGCTGGAACGTCCGGGCGTCGCGGCCGAGCTGGTGCGTCAGCCCGCGGTCGCGGGAGCGCCGTCCCCCGAACAGCTGCATGTCCAGTTCGGCGCGGATGCGGCCAGCCAGATCACGGTGTCGTGGGCGACGCCGGAGAAGGTGAGCAGGCCCCGGCTGCGGCTGGGGCGCAGGGGCGCCGGTTTCGGGACGAACGTTGACGCCGAGGAGCGTGTCTACGTCGAGGCGCTTACCGGGCAGACGGTCTGGACCTACCACGCCGAACTCGATCGGCTGCCATCCGACACCGATTTCACCTACCAGGTCTACCACCGTGGCGGCTCGCCGCTGGCCGGCACCTTCCGGACCGCGCCACGCGGACGCAGGCGGTTCCGCTTCACCAGCTTCGGTGACCAGGCGATACCAGCGCCGGTGGGACAGGGCCTCGGCCCGTCGTCGGTGAACTCCGGCTACATTGTGGACGCGGTCGAGACGCTCGACCCGTTGTTCCATCTCGTCAACGGCGACCTGTGCTACGCGAACGTCAGCGACGACCCGGTGGCGACCTGGCGCAGCTTCTTCAACAACAACATGCGGTCCGCGCGCAACCGGCCCTGGATGCCGTGCGCGGGCAACCACGAGAACGAGGTTGGCAACGGCCCGCACGGCTATCTCGCCTACCAGACCCGGTTCGGCCTGCCGGGCAATGGTTCGGATCTGCCCGACTTCGCCGGCAACTGGTACGCCTTCACCGTCGGCTCGGTCCGGATCATCTCGCTCAACAACGACGACGTGTGCCTGCAGGACGGCGGTTTCAGCGGCTACCGCCGTGACCACGTCCCGAACTACGCGAGCAGTGGCTTTGACCCCTACATCCACGGTTACAGCCACGGCGAGCAGCGGGCCTGGCTCGAACGGACGCTGGCGGCGGCGCGGCACGACCATGACATCGACTGGATCGTGGTGTTCATGCACCAGGTCGCGATGTCCTCCGCGCACTTCAACGGCGCGGATCTCGGCATTCGCCGGGAGCTCCTGCCGTTGTTCGACCAGTACGGCGTCGATCTGGTGCTCGCTGGCCACGAGCACCACTTCGAACGCACCTTCCCCGTGCGTGGGACCCTGCCCGGCAGCTCACTGCTCACGCCCGCCCCGCAGGCCGACGACGCGAAGGTCATCGACACGACCCGCGGGACCGTACATATGATCATCGGTGGCGGTGGGCATTCCTTTGCCACGCCGGCCAGCGCGTTCGACGCGCCCCAGGACGGCGTCGTGATCTACGATGTCGCCGCTGGCGACCCGACGACGCAGCGCAGGGCGCTCACCACGACCGAACCCGCGCCGTGGTCGGCCTACCGTGATCTCGCCACTCCGTACGGTTTCGCCTCGTTCGACGTCGAGCCAGACGCGCCCGGCGGAAAGACGACCATCACCGTCAGGCACTACGGCGCCGCCGCGGGTTCGTCCAGCTACACCGAGCTCGACAGCTTCACCCTGGTACGCCCACGCGCCCACCAGCACTGGGCGGGTCGGTAAAAAACAGGCAGGCGGGTCCGCCGAGGACGGGGCAGCCGAGGACGGGGCTCGGGAGCCGGCCGGCCCCATCCTCGGCTGATCGTCAGGGGCGAGCACAGGACACCTCACAGGTGATCGTGGTGCCGGTCACCGCCGCTCACGGCGCGCGCCGGGTCGCTTGTGCTGGCCTCGCCCGTCTCGATATGGCCCGCCAGGCGACGGCGGCCGTGGGCCTGTTTTCCGCTGGCGTTCGCCAGCGTTCGGTGGCTGTCGGCCCGTTCGGCCATCCAATGTTCACAAGCAGGATTCGCGTTGGCTGGACAACCGCGTACCAGTCGTTGCCCGCACCCGTTTGTATCCCCCCGGAGGTGCCCGATGTGTGGTGCCAGGGGGAAGGATGCATATGTCAGTGAGGACCAAACGCTCCCGGGCCGCGGTTGTCGCGGCTGGGGTGGCCGGCGCCGCTGTGCTGGGCGGGCTGGTGCTGGGCACGACCGCGCAAGCGGAGCCGGGCACTACCGCCGCGCTCGGGCTGACCCCCGTGTTGACCGCGAACGCCAAGGTTCCCAACGTGCCGGTGGCCCATGCGCTTTCGGCGGAGCTGTCCGAGATCGCCGTCGCCCAGGGTTCGAACAGACTGGAAAACGGGACACCCGAGGTGCCGTACTACGGCTATGACGGTAACTCCGCGAACCTGCTGCCCGCACCGGGTGACGTGCAGAGCACGGCGCACAACGTCGAGGCCAGCAAGACCGAGCCGGACAAGAACACCTACCTGCGCCTGACCGGTCAGCACGGCGCCGACCCGAGCTACGACTACGGGACGCACTTCCTGTTCCAGGGGCACGAGGGCGGAAAGCCCGGCTACATCACCCGCGTCAACCTCGACGCCGACGCGGCCCATCGGGTCACCCTGCTCGCCACGACGGACGTCGCGGGTAAAGCACTGCCGGACTTCGACGGTTCCACCTGGGATCCGTGGGCACAGCGGCTGCTGTTCACCGCGGAGGCCGGCGCGAACGGCGGTGTCTGGCAGGCCACGCCGGACATCGCCTCGAAGGTCGAGGACATCTCCACCGTCCTGGGCCGCGGTGGGTACGAAGGCATCCAGAACGACTCCGCCGGCAACCTGTGGCTCGTTGAGGACGTCGGCGGCACGACGATTCCCGGCAGGTTCACCAAGCTGCCGAACAGTTTCGTCTACCGGTTCGTGCCGGTGGACACCGCCGACCTCACCAAGGGCGGCAAGCTCCAGGCCCTCCAGGTGATCTCGACGGGTACCGGCAAGCCGATCACCTTCCAGCCGATCGACGCCGACCACCCGGACGGCAACGCCTTCAGCCAGGACACCAAGGATCTGCACACGTACGGTACTGTCTTCGACACCCACTGGGTGACGATTCATGACACCGCGACCGACCCCAGCGGGTTGGCGTTCGACGCGAACGCGGCGGCCAAGAAGGCTGGCGCGACCCCGTTCAAGCGGCCCGAGAACGGCCAGTTCCGCCCGGGCTCGGACTTCCGTGAGTTCTACTTCGACGAGACCGGCGACACCGACGCGCGTTCGGTCGCGAACGCCGAATACGGCGGCTGGGGCTCGGTGCTGAAACTCACCCAGACCAGCGCGACCGCCAACAACGGCAAACTCACCCTGTTCTACAAGGGCGACCAGGTGCACACCGGGTTCGACAACGTCGCGTTCCTCGACCACAACCACGTCGCGTTTGTCGAGGACGCCGGGGATACCTTGCATACCCAGCGCAACGCGCTCGATTCCGGTTACCTGTTCGACGTGTGGCACAACTACGCGGACGGTCAGCAGCCGCTGCGGTTCCTCGCGGAGGGGCGTGACCCGTCGGCCACGATAGACTCCGGCCTCGGTTCGATCAGTGGCAGCGGATTCCAGAACGACGGGGACAACGAGCTCACGGGGATCCATGTTTCCGACGGGGACCCGAGTATTCGCGGCATCCTCGGTGCCCGGGTACCGGACGCCTTCAACAAGAACTGGCGGGTGTTCTACACCGCCCAGCACGGTGACAACGTGACCTGGGAGATCGTGCGTTCGCAGACCAGGCGGTAATCGTCCGGCGCGGGTCCGTGCGGCAGAGACCGCAACAGCAGGGAGGGATCGACACGGTGGGCCCTGACCGGTCGCTGGCCCCGGCCGGTCAGGGGCAGCGTTCCCGCCGCGAGCCCGGCGGCGAGCGGGAATCTGTCCGGCTCCCTGATCGAACGACGGCTTCCGGCACACGCCATAGCGCGTCAGCGCAACGATCGCGGCTGGCTCGGTGCCGACAACAGCCATTATCTTAATAATTATAATATTTAGATATTAAAATCATTTTTTGGTAATTAATGTTATAGTAATGATCCTATGAGCGAACTTATCGTTCCAGCTTCTGCCATGCGCTCATACCGACGGTGGCTCCCCCTTCTCGTCGTCCTGACGGCCCAACTTATGATCATTCTTGACTCCAGTGTGGTGAATGTCGCGCTGCCCGTCATCCAGCATGATCTGGGAATCAGCCAGGCCAGCCTCACCTGGGTCATCAACGGTTATTTGATCAGCTATGGCAGCTTCCTTCTCGTCGCCGGCCGGTTGGGCGATCTCGTTGGGCGCAAGAAGGTCTTCCTCGGCGGCGTCGCGCTGTTCACCGCGGCCTCGGCCGCCTGCGGGCTTGCCAGCGATCAGACGGTCCTCATCGTCGCCCGCTTCGCGCAGGGCCTGGGTGGAGCGCTCGCGTCGGCGACCGTTCTCGCGTTCATCGTCACCGACTTCCCGCAGCCGCGTGAGCGCGCCCGGGCCATGAGCACCTACCTGCTCGTCACCGTCGGCGGCGGCTCGCTCGGTCTGCTGCTCGGCGGCGTGCTCACGCGGGCCCTGGGATGGCACTGGATTTTCGTTATCAACATCCCGATCGGCGTTCTCGCGCTACTGGCGGGCGCCGCTCTCATCACCGAACGTTCCGGTTCCGGCCTGCGCCGGGGGGTTGACGCGGCGGGTGCCATCCTGGTCACCACGGCGGCGCTGGCCGGTATCGACGCGATCGTGCGGGCATCCGAGCATGGCTGGCTGTCGACGTACACGCTCGGGCTCGGCGCGGTCTCGGTCACGCTGCTCGCCGCATTCGGTTTCCGTGAGTCACACACACCGAACCCGCTTGTTCCGCCGCGGATCCTGCGACTGCGTAGCCTCGTCGGCTCGAGCGCCGTACGCGCGGTCGTGATGGCCGGCATGTACGGGGTGTTCTTCTTCGGCGCGCTGTACCTGGAAGAGGTCCTCGGGTACGACGCGATCCGCACCGGGCTGGCGTTCCTGCCGCAAACCCTCGCAATAGCCGCGCTCTCCTTCGGGATCACCACCCGGCTGGTGTCCCGCTTCGGCCCCAAACAGGTCCTTCTCGGGGGGCTGGCCGTCATGCTCTCGGGCCTGCTGCTCTTCGCCCAGGGAGGTGACGGCGAGCACGTCCATTATTTCCCGGCGCTCTTCGTTTCCTTCACCCTTGTCGGGCTCGGGGCCGGCGCGGCGTTCATGCCGTTGCTGACCATGGCCGTTGCCGATGTCGCACCCGCCGACGCCGGGCTGGCCTCGGGGATCGTCAACGTCTCCATGCAGATCTCGGCGGCGGTCGGCCTCGCGGCGCTGGGGACGCTGTCCACCAAGCGGACCGCCACGCTTGTGGCGGAAGGTCACACCCAGATCGCGGCGCTCGCCGGCGGTTGCCGCCTCGGGTTGCTCGTCGGCGCCGGATGCGTGGCCTTTGGCCTGCTGCTGGCCGCCGCGGTACTGCACCCTGGGCGGGCCAGCGCGGAGCCGGTGGCTGTTCCCAAGCAGCTGGCGGACGAAGCCGGTCTGGCCGAGCCGTCGGCGTCCGCACCGTGACGTCCACACTGTGATCAGAGCAGCCGGAGCGAGTGTCGACCATGGATCAAGAGCGGCCAACGCCGTGCCTCCGGCGCCAGCCTCACCGTGGAGGAGGCGCCGCACGGTCAGCGGGCGGCCCCCCTCCGGGGAGCCAGTGTTCAGTTGATCAAAAACGATGCGATCATGATTTTTTGTGCCGCCGGAGGTTTTATGATCACTATTTCCCGTGCCAGCCCGGCTGCGCGCCAGCGCTGCGCAGCGCTCCGGACAGGTCCGCGACATGTGCGTCACGGCTGGTCAGCGGCTTGAGCCCCAGGCTGCGCTCGATGGTTGCCAGGATGGACGTCGTGTCGTAGACGGTGTGATCGACGCCGGAATGTGGCAGGGACCTGCTTATCACCAGTGCCGGAACGCGAGTCCCCGGTCCGAACTGGTCATAGACCCCCTGGGTGGGGCTGCCCTTGCCGGGTGGGGAGACATGGTCCCACTGACCGCCGAACTCGTCATAGGTGACTATAACGAGTGTGTCCTTGCCCGCGGGCCCGTTTTCGATCGTCTTGAGCAGGTCGACGAGGTGGTCGCTACCGTCCGGCTCACTGGCGTAGCCAGGATGCTCGTTCTCCGCGCCGTAGGGCTTGACAAAGCTGACGGTCGGCAACGTACCTTTCGTCGCAGCCGCAATGAATTTTGTTTCGTCCTGTAGGTGGGCCCGGCCCGGCTGTCCCGGTGCGTACGCGGCGAAGTAGTTGAGCGGCTGGTGGTGGTACTGGAAGAGCGGACCGGCGTGACCCGCCTCCGCGTCGTCCCAGCCGCCGGAGTACCAGTTCCAGGAAACGCCGGCAGCGCTCAGCCGGTCCCCGATGTTCGGATACTTGGCGTCGTCGATCAGCGGAAGCCTGGTGGTGCTGGAACTGTGTGGGGCGTTGGTGGGCTGGATAGTGTTGATCGCGTAGTCGCCGCAGGCCACCGTGGGATTGGCGGTTGGGCCGCAGGCCTGGGTCAGCTGCGCGTCCTGCACCACTGTGGTGGTTGGCTTGTACAGTGGATAGGTGGTCGGGAACCCGTTGGTGTCCACAACCGAGTGCAGGTTCGCGTCTGGGCCGCCGGCTCCGGCGCTCGTGTCGATCGGGGCCTGCGCCGCGACCAGGAACTGGTGATTCAGGAAGGAACCACCGAACGCGGCTTGGAAGAAGTGGTCGGCGACTACGTAGTGCGGGGCCTCGGCGCCGTGCAGATATTTGTAGATCGGCAACGACCTGGTGTTGTAGACGCCCATGGTCAAGCCTACAGCGTCACTGCCCGTGACGTAACGGTCCTGCCTGCCGCCGTCGATCTGATACTGCTCCTGGTAGAAACGGTGCGCCAGGTCACGGGTGCACCCACCGGGCTCGCTGCCCGCGCTGTTCGCGAGGACACCGTTGGTCGCGGCGGTCCCGGGCGCCGGGCAGGTGCTGGCATTCGCCGGAATGTAGCTGTCGATGGTGAACGGTTTGTTGCGGAAATAGCTTGCGGGGACCCCGTTCGCCGCGTCCACGCAGGTCGTGGGCAACGGACTGGGCGACGTCAGATTCACGTCGTTCTGCGGTAGACAAGTGTAGCGTTTGCCGTCCTGCGTGACCTGGGCCGTGTGTGACCTGTCCGCATCCCTCAGGCCGTCGACCCGCTGGCCGTCAACCGTGCCCCATCGCCCATAGAGATTGTCGAAGCTGTGATTCTCCTCGTAGATCACTACGAGGTGTTTATACCGACCGAGAATTGGGCCGTGCCTGCCGTATTGTGGCGGGTTGGCAAGCACGCCCGGGGCCATCCCCAGCCCGATCACCGCGGTCGCGCTCGCCGCGAGAGCCGCGTGGACCACCTGTCGTCGTCGCACAGTTCCTCCGATCCTCCGACGATCATCCGAATCCAGCTGCCCCCGCGGGACAACCGGAGAGCAGAATATGCGGGCGGTGCCAGTGGCCAATCAGAAGATTTATTGTCGGTGTTTGTTACCCGGGCCAGCTTGAACGGCATTATGGTATTCGCCGGGTTCGCGTGCTGTAGGTGTCGGTGGGAGCTGACCGTCCTGGCGGCGCGGTGGTCATCCGGTACGCTTGTTCCTGTTCTGTAGCCGCCGTGGCCTGGGCGAATGCGGTTCGAGTGGCACCTTTCGTCCTCGGGCGGGTGCGCAGGTACCCCTCGGTGGCTTGTGTCGTTGTCGAGGTGAGTCCGCGGGATGCGGCAATGCCGCTCTTCCGGGGACGCGGGCCTGACGTATCGGAGTCCTTGCATCCGGCTGGTCCCACCGGTGTCCGCTCACCGGCGTCGGCAGCAGCCGTCCGTAACAGCCGTCCGTAGCAGCCGTCCGCCGGCTTGGCTACACGGTTTGCCGCCTGGCTCCGGGCGGAGCGTCGCGAAACAGGCAGGTTAGTCGTGACGTACACACAGGGCGACCGGAGTCATCGATGATCCGGATGTCGTAGGTGCTGAGCGTCGCGCCGACCTGGATCGCGGTGGCTGTCGCCGTCACCGTGCCCGACCGCGCGGCTCGGTGGTGAGTCGCGTTGATTTCGATCCCCACGGCCGCCCGGCCGGCCGCGGCAGGTGAGATTGCCGCGGCGAGTGAGCCGACCGTCTCGGCGAGCACCACGGACGCGCCCCCGTGGAGCAACCCGTAGGGCTGTCGGTTGCCCTCGACCGGCATCGTCGCGACGATCCGGTCCGGAGTGGCTTCGATGATCGTGATGCCCATGCGTGTGGCCAGCTCGCCCCGGCTGTGGTTCAGGACAGTGACGACATCCTCGCCGGGGCCGGTGCGGGAGACCGCGGAAATGGCCGCCGCGATGTCGGTGATCGAATGGGTCTCTGGGCTTGCGCGGATGCCCGGGTCCAGATCGGTGCTGGTACCGATGATCGGATCTGCCACGTGAGCTCCCTTCTTCCTGTCCTCACATTCAAGCGCGTGTCAGCGCCTGCCGGGCGCTACCTGGCGTATGGTTCTCGGCCGTGAGCCGGCTACCCCGCGGGGTAGCCGGCGGCTGATCCGTGGGCTTCGACGATCCGCGCCGGGACGCCCATCAATGTCTATGCCGTATACAAGCCCGCTACCTGCGTATTCATCGATACCCGACGCTGATGGACCCGTCCCGATACCGCGATCGCCTGTCCCGATACCGCGATCGCAAGGCGCGGGCACCGGGGCGGAATCCGCCATCCCGATCCGTCGAGGACCGCCGGGTCCTGGCTGGAATCGCTCGCTTCGGGCGCCTGAAGGTGCCGCAGGCAACCTGGAACTGTCGGCAGGCCTGTCGGGTCGGTGGCATGTACCATCCCCCTTCTACGTGCTCACTACAACAGCCGATGCCGTCCCGAGGACGCGGCGGAATGGATGTGCATGCTCCAGACTGCTGTGAACCATGGGCGCCCGGTTGGCCGTTGCATCGGCGGGGCTTCACCTGCGCAGGTGCGAGGCTGGCGACTCGTTGCCGGTGCAAACGCCGTTACGTGACTCGACAGAACCACCCGTGAAGCAGGTTGGACGGCTTGCGGGTCCGAACCGATGGGAGATTCCCCGATGGCGTTACGACGCTCATCCATCCTGCTGGGAACGGCTGGGTTGCTCCTGGTCGCGCTGGCGCTTATCGAGCGCTTCGCGGTCGTGCCCATCCTGACGAGGCTGCCCGGGGACACGAACATATCGTTCGACTTCGCGGGGACGGGAACCCTGCTCAACACGAAGGCCCTCGCTTCCGGCGACATGGCCCACGTGTTGCAGAAGGATGTGCCGCTCACCATGGAACGGCAGGTCCGGGTTGTCAGCACCAGCGGTGACGTCGCCATCATTCATGATGATTCCACCCTGCACGCGGGGCCGACCGTCCTGCCGGCCAGCCAGGTGTATGCCGTCGACCGCAGCACCCTCGAGGCCACTACGCCGCCGGCCGGCGTGTCCGTTGAGGTTGAGCCCGCGTCCGGCCTCACCGTGGGCTTCCCGATACATCCGAAGGCGGACAACTCTTATCAGTTCTACGATTCCGTGGCACGACAGACCGTCCCGGTGACCTATGAGGGCGCCGACGGCAAGTACTTCGGCCGCAGCGTCGGCATCTACCATGCGGTGTCGACCGGGCCCGTCCAGGACGCCGAGCTGAGCCACACGCTGCCCGCCGTGTTGCCGAAGGACAAGCTGGCCCCGCTGGTGTCGTTGTTGCCCGCCGACGTACAGACAAAACTGCTTGCGGCGAATGCGGCCCTGCCCAATGCCATACCGATGCACTACACCGTGACCAAGGATCTGCATGTATGGATCGACACCGTGACCGGCCTCGCCGTGAAGGAAACGGCGAATGAGAAGATCCTCGCCGGTGTCTCCATCGACGGCCAGGTGGTCAGCCTCCTTCCGGTGCTGGCCGTCGACCTCACCGTGACACCGCACAGTCAGGAGGAGCTGGCACGTAAGTCCGCGGCTGTTGCCCGGCAACTGACCATGGTTGAGGTCATTGTGCCGATCGTTCTTGGCGCACTGGGCCTTGTTCTGCTGGCGGCCGCGATTATTCGCCAGCGTCGTTCATCCCACCGTGAGTCAGCCCCTATAATAGCGTCGCTGGTAGCTACGCCCGGACCCTCCACCGATGCCGGGTCAGCCAGTTGGCCTGTTTCTTATCAAGGCCCACTGTCCTAGCCGAAACGGCAGGCGTCAAGTTTGCAGGCGTGCAGTGGACGTGACCGCATCGAGCGGCTTTCGATGACTGCCGCTCTGAGTCTTTCTGGTGGCGTTCTCCAAAGAACCGATGACAGTCTGTTCGCGGGTGTAGCGGTCCCGTCGCTGGCATGTCAGCGACGGGACCGGGTGCCAGGCCGGACGGCGGGGGCTGCGTCACCGCGGGGGTTATCGGCGCTCCCCACCAATGGGATGGGATCGATGGCTCGACCTGCTGCCGTCTCCTGATCGCAGACATGGCACATAAGGCGGAGCCATTGGCGATGCCTTGACGATCAGATTACGGTGATCCGATCTGTGACCTGATTCATATGTGGCGTACTGACCTTTTGAGGCTGCTGAGTCTTTCAAACACGCTAAGTGCAGCCAGGAACCGCGGAGCAACGGGACGACTGGCGGCGACGGTAGCGGCGTCGACGTTGATGCGTTCACATTTAACAACGAGGGCTACCATGAAAGATTTTCCCGTGTGGGATCGTGGCACTGGCGGCAGAAAGGTGTCTGGACAAAGATCAGGAGTGATGAGATCGCGGATTGCGGTATCGTTGCCGGCAACGAGATCTGGTGCACTGTGCTCTGGCAGTGATAATTGGCTCTTCGCAGTTGTTCTTCGTCTTTTTCATCCAGTTCCCCAGCGTTGAGTCGTTGATGCCCAGGCTCTTCGCGGCTGCGGCCAAGGGATGGTCTGATTCGAGCACCAACTGTACCGCCTCGTCTTTGTACTCCTGGGTGTACTTCCGGGGTGTTGCACCCCATGACGCCCCTTCCTCGTGGACAGTGGACTTCAGGTCCCTCGTATAGCCGGCGCGGAGATCGCGCGGCATCCTCTTCGCAAGGGGCGGGTCGATGGGTCCGTGGTGTCCGCGGCCGACGCCCGGTTTCGGACGGCGTCCCGGCGCTGCCGGCCGTGGTCCACGCGCCGTTCACAAAACCTGATCGGCCCGACTGCCGGGCTGTTCTCGCGTCCAGACCGTCATGGAGGAGTGGTTCTACGCGATGCCTACCGACAAGCCTGCCATTGTTCTGATCCACGGGGCGTTCGCCGATGCGTCCGGTTGGGGCGATGTGGTCGCGAGGCTTCAGGCCCTCGGCTTCACCTGTTACGCTCCGGCCAATCCGTTGCGCGGTGTGATCAGCGACGGTGAGTACATCCGTGCGTGCGTCTCCACTATTGACGGCCCGGTCGTGTTGGTCGGGCATTCCTACGGTGGCAGTGTGATCACCAACGCCAGCACGGGGAACGCCAACGTCAAGGCCTTGGTCTACGTTGCCGCCTTCGCGCCGGAGGAGGGCGAGGCGCTGGCTGCCGCGCTCGCGCTGGGTGACGGGAGCAGCGATCTGGCCAAGCATCTGGTGCTCCGGCCCTACCCGGGCGTTCCCGAGGGCGACGCCGATGTGTATATCGATCCGGCGTACTTCCACGAGCTGTTTTGCGCCGATGTTGACGCGGGGCGGGCGGTGGTCATGGCGTCGAGCCAGCGCGGCTTCGCCGCGTCGTGCCTGTCGACGCCGTCGGGGACGCCGGGTGGCGCACGATTCCGAGCTGGTATCTCGTGGCGGCGGACGACGCGACGATCCCACCGGAGGCCGAGCGGGTGATGGCGACGCGTGCCGGCGCGCACACGATCGAGGTGGCCAGCTCCCACGTGGCGATGATCAGCTATCCGGTGGAGACGGCTGACCTGATCATCGCTGCCGCCAGCTGACGATCGCCGAGCCGTTGTCTCGGCACAGT
>NZ_CAKJTL010000091.1:22857-29006 GCF_917627385.1 Protofrankia sp. CiT1 | reverse complement strand
GTTCTCCCTGGCCACCACCCGGACCGCGTTCGAGCATCGAGCGCTGGTCGTCGGCAGTGACCGTGCCGAGTTCCTGACCGGCTTACAGGCGCTGAGCCGGGGAGAACAGGCCGCCGGCCTCGTCGAGGGCGTGGCCGGCGACCCGGGGAAGACCGTGTTCGTCTTCCCCGGTCAGGGCGCGCAGTGGGCCGGGATGGCCGTGGAGCTGTTGGGCACCTCTCCGGTATTCGCCGAGCAGCTGGCAGCGTGCGCGGACGCGTTGGCGCCGTTCGTGGACTGGTCCCTGATCGACGTGCTGCGCGGCCACCCCGACGCCCCCGCCCTGGAGCGCGTCGACGTCGTGCAGCCCGCACTGTTCGCAATCATGGTTTCGCTTGCCCGCCTCTGGCAGTCCCTGGGCGTCCACCCCGACGCCGTCATCGGCCATTCCCAGGGGGAAATCGCGGCCGCTCACATAGCCGGTGCGCTCACCTTGGAGGACGCCGCCAAAATCGTGGCGCTGCGCAGCCATGCGCTCAGAGAACTGGCTGGCCACGGTGGCATGGTCGCCATTCCGCTGCCCGCGGCCACGGTGGCGGAGCAGCTCGCGCGGCTGGGTGACCGGGTCAACGGTGACCGGGTCAACATCGCCGCAATCAACGGATCCCACTCCACTGTTGTTTCTGGCGACCCGGACACACTCGACGACATTCTGGACGCTTACGCAACGCGGAACGTCCCGGCCCGGAAGATTCCGGTCGACTACGCCTCCCACTCCGCCCAGGTCGAAAACATCCGGGAAAAAGTTCTCGGTCTGCTGGCGGACGTCACACCCCGCCCCGCCACCATCGCCTTCTACTCCACCGTCACCGGCATGCTCCTGGACACCACCGAGCTCACCGCCGACTACTGGTACCGCAACCTGCGCCAGACCGTCCGCCTCGACCCGGCGGTCCGCGCCGCCCTCGCCGGGGGGCACCGGACATTCGTCGAAACCAGCTCCCATCCGGTGCTCACCGTCGGCATCCAGCAAACCATCGACGACACCTCCGTCGGGGAGAACACCACGACAACTGTCACCGGCACTCTGCGCCGGCACGAGGGCGGCTGGCGGCGTCTGTCGACCTCACTGGCCCACCTGCACGTCCACGGCATCAGCCCCGACTGGACCGCCGTGTTCGGCCCGGCCGCCCGACGCACGGACCTGCCCACCTACGCCTTCCAGCGCGAGCGCCACTGGCTGGCCGCGCCCACCGGGAACGACGTCACCGCCGCTGGTCTGGACCCCGCCGGCCATCCGCTGCTGGCCGCGGCCCTCCCCCTGGCCGACGGTGACACCGTCCTGCTCACCGGACAGCTCTCCCTGGCGACCCACCCCTGGCTTGCCGACCACGCCGTCTCGGGCACAGTCCTGCTCCCCGCCAGCGCCTTCGTCGACCTCGCCCTGCATGCCGCCGACCAGGTCGGCTGCGATGAGATCGCCGAGCTCACGCTCGAAGCCCCGCTGGTCGTGCCCGACGCTGTCGGCATCCGGCTGCAACTGATCGTCGGAGCCGGGGACGACCCGGGCCGGCGGACGGTGAGCATCCACTCATGCCCTGCCAGCACCCTCGTCGAGGGAACCCGGTCGGACAGAGCGTGGACGCGGCACGCGACCGGCATCCTGACCAGCACTGACGGCGTCCTGACCGGCACTGGCACGACCGCGTCGGTAGCGGCGCCCGATGACCTGGCCGGGGCCTGGCCGCCGGCGGATGCGACCGCGGTGGACGTGACAGGCCTCTATCAGCGTCTGGCCGCCCGAGGCTACGACTACGGGCCGGTCTTCCAAGGGCTTCGAGCCGCCTGGCGGCGAGGCGACGATGTGTTCGCCGAGGTGCACCTGCCACCCGGGCAGCAGGCCGACGCAGGCCGGTTCGGGCTGCATCCGGCGTTGCTGGACGCCGCGCTGCACGCGGCGGTGGGTCTCGTCCCCGCCAGCGAGACCGAGGCTGAGACCGGGGCTGAGACCGACGGGGAGCACGCGGCGCACGCAATCCGGCTCCCCTTTGCCGTCAGCGGCGTGTCGCTGTCCGCGGCAGGTGCCCGCGGGCTGCGGGTGCACGTCCAGCCGACCGGCACCGACCGGGTGACGCTGCGGGCCACCGACCTCACCGGCGCGCCCGTCGCCGCCATCGGCTCCCTGGTGCTGCGGATGACCTCGACGGATCATCTCGCCGGTGCCCGTGGGGTGCCCGAGGAGCCGTTGTTCGAGCTGACCTGGCCGGTGGTGGATGTGCCCCGCGAGATCCCACCGCCGGGTCGGTGGACCGTACTGGGAACGGACGCCCTGGGCCTGACCGCCCTGGCGGCGTCGACACGTCCATCGGTCGAGATCTGCCCGGACCTGGCCTCGCTCACCGCGGCCATCGCCACGGGAGCCCCGGTACCCGACACCGTGCTCCTGCCGTGCCCAGCCGCCACCGGCGCGGAGGCTGCGCACACGACCACCCGGCAGGCGCTGGCCGTGTTGCAGGCCTGGTCGGCCGACGACCGGTACGCCTCCTCGAGGCTGGTCGTGGTCACCTACGACGCGGTCGCCACCCGCCCCGGGGAGGACGTCGGCAACCTTGCCGCCGCCGGCGTCTGGGGCCTGGTCCGCGCGGCGCAGTCCGAACATCCCGGCCAGCTCGTCCTGCTCGACCTCGACCACCACCCGGACTCCCTGCACGCGCTCCCGGCCGCGCTGGCCAGCGGCGAGGGGCAGCTCGCCCTGCGTGGTGGGGAGATCCACGTCCCCCGGCTGGCCCGGCACCGCCCCCAGCGGGACCTGGCCCCGCTCGACACGGCCCGGACACACACACTGATCCCGCCCCTGGACACCCCGTCCTGGCGGTTGGCCGTCACCACCCCCGGCACCTTCGACACGCTGGCTCTGGTGCCCCACCCCGAAGCGGACCAGCCGCTGGCCCGCGGGCAGATTCGCCTCACAACGCGCGCGGCCGGGGTGAACTTCCGGGACGTGCTCATCGCCCTGGGCCTCTACCCGGGGGATGCCCGCATCGGCGCGGAAGGCGCCGGTGTGGTCGTGGACGTCGGCCCGGACGTCACCGGCTTCGCCCCCGGCGACCGTGTCATGGGCCTGCTTCCCGGCATGCTGGGCTCGTCGGCGGTCGTCGACCACCGCCTGCTGGTCCGCATCCCCGCCGGATGGTCCTTCACCCAGGCCGCCACCGTCCCGGTCGCCTTCCTCACCGCCTACTATGCGCTGGCCGACCTCGCCCGGCTCCGGCCCGACGAAACGGTCCTCATCCACGCCGCCACCGGCGGGGTCGGCATGGCTGCGGTCCAGCTCGCGCGGCACTGGGGTGCCGAGGTCTACGGCACCGCAAGCCCCAGCAAGTGGCAGGTCCTTGCGGCCCAGGGACTCGACGACGGCCACCTCGCCTCCTCCCGCACCCTCGACTTCGAGCGGAAGTTCCGCACCGCCGCCGGTGGTGTCGACGTCGTCCTCAACGCCCTCGCGCACGAGTTCACCGACGCGTCCCTGCGGCTGCTGCGTCCGGATGGCCGTTTCATCGAGATGGGGAAGACCGACGTGCGCCGTCCGCACGACGTGGCAGCCGGCCATCCCACCGTGACCTACCAGGCGTTCGACCTGCTCCGCGACGTGACGCCCGAGCGCATCGGGCAGATCCTGGCCGAGCTGGTGGCGCTGTTCGAGCAGGGAGCGCTGCGTCCGCTGCCGGTGACCGCATGGGACGTCCGCCACGCCCCACAGGCCCTGCGCCACCTCAGCCAGGCACGGCACACCGGCAAACTGGCGCTCACCCTTCCCGTCCCGCTCGACCCCGACGGCACAGTGCTGATCACCGGCGGGACCGGCGTGCTGGGGCAGCTCGCCGCCCGTCGGCTGGTCACCCACCACGGGGTGCGTCACCTGCTGCTGACCAGCCGGCGGGGGAACGCCGCCGACGGCGCCGCGGAACTCACGGCCGAGCTCACCGCGCTGGGCGTCGCGGTCACCATCGCCGCCTGCGACGCCGCTGACCGCGACGCGGTGGCCGCGCTGCTCGCCGCCATCCCTCACCAGCACCCGCTGACCGCTGTCATCCACACCGCAGGCGTGCTGGACGACGCCACCGTGACCGCCCTGACCCCGCACCACCTTCACACCGTGTTACGTCCCAAGGTCGACGCAGCCTGGAACCTGCACGAGCTGACCCGCGGTCTCGACCTGTCCGCCTTCGTCCTTTACTCCTCCGTCGCGGGCATCCTCGGCAACGCCGGCCAGGCGAACTACGCCGCCGCCAACACCTACCTCGACGCGCTGGCCCACCACCGACAGGCACACGGCCTGCCCGCGACGTCACTGGCGTGGGGCTACTGGGCCCAGGCCAGCGGCATGACCAGCCATCTCCAGGACACCGACGTGACCCGGATGAACCGCACGGGGCTCATCGCGCTGCCGACCGAGGTGGCCCTGAAACTGTTCGACACAGCCATGACAACGCCGTACGCAGGCCTCGTACCGGCCCGGATCGACACGATGAAAATCCAGCGTCAGGGCAGCTCGGAGAACATTCCGGAGATCCTGCGCGGCCTTGTCCGCCTACCCGTCCGGCGGGTCGTGACGAGCGACGCCGAACCTGAGCGGAACTCTCTTGTGCGGCGGCTGGCCGGTCAGCCGGAAAACGAGCAGGAACGTCAGGTGATCGGCCTTGTGCGGACGACCGCCGCAACCGTCCTCGGCCATGCGGATCCGGGCACCATCGAAGCCGACCGTGGATTTCTCGCCTCGGGTTTCGACTCCCTCACCGCAGTGGAATTCCGTAACCGACTCAACGCGGCGACCGGCCTGCGCCTGCCCACCACGCTACTTTTCGACCATCCCACCCCGGCGGCGCTCACCGCCTACCTGCGCACCCAGCTCGTCCCCGCGTCCGCGGCTTCCGCAGCACCGTTGATCACCGAAATCAACCGGCTCCGGACGGCTATGTCGACGACTGCTGTGGACGATGACGAGCACACCGAGATCGCGACACGCATCCAGGGGCTCCTGCGGATGTGGAACGGCCGTCACACGACCTCGCGCGCGCACGGCTCCGCAGGGGACGACCTCGGTTCGCCAGCCGGCCCCGGCGCAGCTGGCGACCTCGGTTCGGCAACGGACGAGGAACTTTTCGCCGCACTCGACAACGAGCTGGGAATCCCCAGTCAGGCACATCGGACCGGTAGCCATAGGGAGAGCGAGACGCCGTGACGAACGAGGAGAAGCTCCGCGACTATCTCCGGCGGGCGACAGCTGATCTGCGGACCGCCAGGCAGCGCCTGGCGGAGGTCGAATCAGCCAGCCGGGAACCCATCGCGATCATCGGAATGAGCGGCCGGTTCCCAGGCGGTGTGCGGTCCGTCGAGAGCCTGTGGCAACTGGTGGTCGACGGAAACGAGGTCATCGCCGACCTGCCCGTCGACCGTGGCTGGGACGTCGATCGCCTTCATCACCCCGACCCGGAGCAAACCGGTGCGTCCTACGCGCGTGCGGGTGGATTCCTGCACGACGCGGCCGATTTCGACGCGGCCTTCTTCGGAATGTCCCCACGCGAGGCACTCGCCACCGACCCACAGCAGCGGCTGCTCCTGGAAACAACATGGGAGGCATTCGAGAATGCCGGCATCAACCCGGCCTCCGTGCGCGGCAGCGACACCGGTGTTTTCGCCGGGGTCATCGCCCAGGACTACGCTCCCGGTCTGGCCCAGAAAGCCACCCGGGACATCGAGGGCTATGTTCTGATCGGCAGCACCACGAGTGTCGCGTCCGGCCGCATCGCCTACACCCTGGGGCTGGAAGGACCGGCGATAACCGTCGACACCGCCTGCTCCTCCTCACTGGTGGCCATCCACCTCGCCAGCCAGGCACTCCGCAACGGCGAATGCGGCCTGGCCCTGGCCGGCGGGGCCACCGTCATGGCCACCCCCAGAGCGTTCATCGAGTTCAGCCGGCAGCGCGCGCTGGCCCCCGACGGCCGGTGCAAGCCGTTCGCCGCCGCCGCCGACGGTTTCAGCCTTGCCGAAGGCGTCGGTATTCTGCTCCTCGAACGGCTGTCGGAGGCCCAGCGCCTCGGCCACCAGATACTCGCCGTGATCCGGGGCAGCGCCGTCAACCAGGACGGCACGAGCAGCCAGCTGAC
>NZ_CAKJTL010000091.1:21752-22367 GCF_917627385.1 Protofrankia sp. CiT1 | reverse complement strand
GGCGCCGAGCGGCCCGGCCCAGCAACGCGTCATCCACCAGGCACTCACCAACGCCGGCCTCACCCCCACCGACATCGACACCGTCGAAGCCCACGGCACCGGCACCACCCTCGGCGACCCCATCGAAGCCCACGCCCTCCTCGCCACCTACGGCCAACACCGACCCGCCCACCAGCCCCTCTGGCTCGGCTCCATCAAATCCAACATCGGCCACACCCAAGCCGCCGCCGGCGTCACCGGCATCATCAAAATGATCCACGCCCTCCGCCACGGCCTCCTCCCACAAACCCTCCACATCGACCAGCCCACCCCCCACGTCGACTGGACACCCGGCACCATCCGCCTCCTCACCAAAACAATCCCCTGGCCCGACACCGACCACCCCCGCCGCGCCGCCGTCTCCTCCTTCGGCATCAGCGGCACCAACGCCCACCTCATCCTCGAACAGGCACCACCACCAGCAGCGCCGGAACCGGTGGGCACAGCGACCGCCCCCATCCCGACAGCTCTGCCATGGATGGTGTCCGCCAAGACGCCTGCGGCCCTTCGTGCCCAGGCCAGACGACTGCACGACTTCGTCGCCGCCCGAACAGACGTGGACCTGGCAGCTGTCGG
>NZ_CAKJTL010000091.1:0-21641 GCF_917627385.1 Protofrankia sp. CiT1 | reverse complement strand
CTACTCGCTGGCCACCACGCGCGCGCTGTTCGAGCACCGCGCGGTGGTGGTGGCCGCCGACGCGAAGGGCTTCACCGCCGGGCTCGATGCCCTCGCCCGCGGCGAGACAGGGCCGAACATCGTCACGGGCTCGTCCGCCGGAACGGGCCGGCTGGCTTTCCTGTTCACCGGACAGGGCAGCCAGCGAATCGGCATGGGACGGCAACTGTACGATACCTATCCGGTATACGCTCGGGCCTTTGACACGGTGTGCGCCGAACTGGACCGGCACCTGGGCCACGGAGCACTGAGCCGGCATGTCGAGGGCTCGGTTCGCGACGTCGTGTTCGCAACCGAGGACACCGGCCTCCTGCATCAGACGGTCTACACCCAGACGGCGCTGTTCGCGGTCGAGGTCGCGCTGTTCCGACTGCTCGAATCCTGGGGTGTCCGGCCTGATTTCCTTGCCGGGCACTCCATCGGCGAGCTCACCGCGGCACATGTCGCGGGCGTCCTGGCCCTTCCCCACGCGGCCGCGCTCGTCGCCGAGCGAGCCCGGCTCATGCAGGCGCTGCCCACCGGTGGCGCGATGATCGCCATCCAGGCGGCCGAAGAGGACATACTGCCCGCGCTGGCCGGGTATGAAGACCACGTTGGAATCGCCGCTGTCAACGGGCCCGAATCGATCGTCATATCCGGCGACGAGGAACACACCCTCCAGATCGCCCACGCCTTCGAAAGCCGGGGCCGGAGGACGAAGAGGCTGCGGGTCAGCCATGCCTTCCACTCCCCCCATATGAACGGCATGATCGACGATTTCCGGCGGGCAGCCGAGGGCCTGTCCTACGCCCCGCCGGTGATACCGGTCATCTCCAACCTCACCGGTGCGGTCGCCACCGCCGACGAACTGGGCAGCGCCGGATACTGGGCACGCCACGTCCGCCACGCGGTGCGGTTCCGCGACGTCGTCCGCCGGCTGGAAACCCTCGGTGTCACCACCTACCTCGAGCTCGGGCCGGACGGCGTACTCACCGCCATGGCGGCGGAATCACTCAGCGAACAATCCGGGAAGAACACGCCGACGCTCGTTCCGGTGCTGCGCCGCGAACGCTCCGAACCCGACACCATGATCACAGCACTCGGCCACGCTCACGTTCATGGTGTCGCGATCGACTGGGACGCGGTGTTCAGCGGCCCGCGCCCCCGTCGGGTCGCCTTGCCGACCTATGCCTTCCAGCACCAGCGATACTGGCTGGACGCTGCCGGGACCGCGGCTGAGCCCACTATGGCGTCCGCCGGGCTCAGCTCGGCGGACGCCCGTTTCTGGGAATCCGTCGAACGCCAGGATCTCGATGGGCTGGCAACCGAGCTGGGTATCGGCGAGGAGGAACTCCAGACCTCGCTGGGCGCCGTGCTGCCGGCCCTGGCGTCGTGGTGGGACGAGCGCCGTGTGCACGCCACCGTCGACTCCTGGCGCTACCGCGTCACCTGGCGGGCTGCGCGCGAGACAGCCAGGCGTCCGCTCTCGGGCAGCTGGCTACTGGTGGTTCCCGACAGTCATGTCGGCACCGGACGGGTGCGGTCCGTCGGACGGATGCTGACCGAGCAGGGTGTTCACACCCGCCAGGTCGCGGTGACCGCGCGGGACTGCGACCGGCGGCGCCTGGTGGAGCTGCTGGGCGAAACGCTCAATGATCCGACGCCACCAGGCGAAGCCACAGCCGGCGTACTGTCGCTGCTGTCGCTGGCCGAGGAGCCCCATCCAACCCACGCCGCCGTTGCCTGGGGAGCCGCCGCGAACGTCGCGCTCATCCAGGCGCTCGACGATGCGAACGTCACCGCGCCGCTGTGGTGCGTGACCAGCGGAGCTGTGTCGACCGGCCCGTCGGATCCGGTGACCAGCCCTGTTCAGGCGCTCATCTGGGGTCTGAGCGGGATCGTCGCGGCCGAGCACCCGGACCGCTGGGGCGGCGTGATCGACCTGCCCGCGACCGTGGACGAGCAGATCGGCGCCCAGCTGGTCGCCGCGCTCGGCGACCAGTGCGACGAGACCGAGATAGCCGTACGCGGATCCGGGCTCTTCGTGCGGCGGCTGGTGCGAGCGCCGGTGGACGGTGCGCCCAGGGCGCACCGCTGGCAGCCGCGAGGCACAGCCGCGATCACGGGTGGGACCGGTGCGCTCGGCGGTCACGTCGCGCGCTGGCTCGCCCGCAACGGAGCGGAACACCTACTGTTGATCAGCCGTCGTGGGCGCGACGCCCCCGGCTCGGCCGAGCTGGAAGCCGAACTGAACGCGCTCGGCGCAAAGGTCACGATCGCCGCGTGCGACGTAGCCGACCGTGGCGCGCTCGCGGCCGTGCTGGCCTCGATACCCACGGCATACCCACTGACCGCGGTGGTGCACACAGCGGCCGTGCTGGACGACACCCTGGTTGCGAACCTGACCACCGAGCGGATGGACCGGGTGTTGCGGGTGAAGGTCGGGGGCGCTCTGAATCTGCACGAGCTGACCAGGGAAACGGAGCTGTCGGCGTTCGTGTTGTTCTCGTCGCTCGCGGGAGTCCACGGTATTTCCGGACAGGGCAACTACGCGCCGGGCAACGCGTTTCTCGATGCCCTCTCCGCCCATCGACGCGCACACGGGCTGGTTGCCACGTCGATAGCGTGGGGGCACTGGGACGGCGGCGGTATCGCCGAGCCCGACGTCGAGCAACAGTTCCGCCGTCATGGACTTTCTCCCATGGCCCCGGAGCTGGCTGTCACCGCGCTCGGGCAGGCACTCGACCACGACGAGCCCCACCTGGTCGTCTGCGATGTCAGCTGGGAAACGCTCGCCCAGACCCGGCGGAACGCGCTCCTGGGAGAACTCCCTGAGATTGCGCGGATGCTCCGCGGCACGGCTGACAACGCGGCCGAACCAGGCGATGCGGGCCCTTCCAATCTGGCCCGGCAGCTGGCGCACGCGGCCGAGCCGGAGCGGCGGCCGATCCTGCTGAAACTCGTTCGCACCCAGATGGCCGCGGTACAGGGGCATGCCTCCACGGACGCGGTCGACATCGGCCGGACATTCCGCGACCAGGGATTCGACTCGCTCACGGCGGTGGAGCTACGCAACCGGCTGAGTGCGGCGACCGGGCTGCGGCTGCCCACCACCCTCGTGTTCGACTACCCCTCGCCGACAACGCTGGTCGATCACCTGCACCTGGAACTACAGCCCCGAGCCACCACGGCGGTGCCGGCGGTCCTGACCGCGATCGACACCATGGAAGCGCTCCTGTCCGCCCTTCCCGCAGACGCGCCGCAGCGGGAGACGGCCGCATCCCGCCTCCAGGAACTGGCAACGACCTTGAACCGTGGTGCCCGTTCCTCCGGCACCACCGAGATCACTGATGTGCTCTCCAGCGCGACCGACGACGAGCTCATCAGCTTCATCGGAAACGAACTCGGGATCTCCTGACCGCGCCCGACACAAAGAAGGCGGAAATATGAGCGACGATCAGATCAGATACCTCCTGAAGCGAGTTACCGCCGAGCTGCACGACACTCGTGAGCGCCTCCGGGAGACCAGGGCGGAACAGCATGAGCCGATCGCGATCATAGGGATGGCCTGCCGATTGCCGGGTGGCGTGGAATCGCCGGATGATCTGTGGCGGCTGGTGGCGTCCGGGCAGGACGCGATATCGAACTTCCCCACCGACCGAGGGTGGGATGTTGAGGATCTGTTCGACCCGGACCCGGCGCGGGCGGGCAAGTCCTACACGCGGCATGGTGGTTTTCTTCGCGACGTGGCGGATTTCGACGCCGAGTTCTTCGGAATTTCGCCGCGTGAGGCGTCGGCCACCGATCCACAGCACCGGTTGTTACTGGAAGCGGCGTGGGAGGCGGTCGAGCGGGCGGGTATCGACCCGTCGTCGCTACGCGGGACGAACACCGGGGTCTTCGCCGGCATGAACGGGCAGGATTACGCCACCCGGCTGAATCCGGTACCCGAGGCGGTGGAAGGCTACCTGAGTACCGGCAACGCGAGCAGTGTGGCGTCGGGCCGGATCGCCTACACCTTCGGTTTCGAGGGCCCGGCGGTGACCGTGGACACGGCCTGCTCGTCGTCCCTGGTAGCGCTGCATCTGGCCGCGGGGTCGCTGCGGTCGGGTGAATGCGACCTGGCGCTGGCCGGCGGTGTGACAGTGATGACCTCGCCGCAGGGGTTCGTGGAGTTCTCCCGGCAGCGGGGCCTGTCCGCCGACGGCCGCTGCAAGGCATTCGCCGCGGCGGCGGACGGGACCGGCTGGGCCGAAGGCGTCGGGCTGCTGCTGCTGGAGCGGCTCTGTGAGGCGCGACGCCACGGCCACCAGGTGCTCGCGGTGGTGCGTGGCTCCGCGGTGAACCAGGACGGCGAGTCCAACGGGCTGACCGCGCCGAACGGCCCCGCGCAGCAGCGGGTGATCCGCCACGCCCTGGCCAGCGCGGAAATGTCCCCCGCCCAGGTGGACGCGGTCGAGGCCCACGGGACCGGCACCACCCTCGGCGACCCCATCGAGGCACAGGCGCTGCTGGCCGTCTACGGTGCGGGCCGCCCCGATGACCGGCCGTTGTGGCTGGGGTCGTTGAAGTCGAACATCGGTCACACCCAGGCCGCGGCCGGGGTCGCAAGCATCATCAAGACGGTCCAGGCCATCCGCCACGGTCTGCTGCCACAAACCTTGCACGTCGATGCGCCCTCCCCCCACGTCGACTGGTCGACCGGCGCCGTGCGGCTGCTGACCGAGCCGCGACCATGGCCACGGACCGGTGAGCCCCGCCGCGCCGGGGTGTCCGCCTTCGGGGTGAGCGGCACCAACGCGCATGTGATCCTCGAGCAGGCCCCGGCCGTGGAGGAACCGGCGGAGGAGAACGGCGATCCGCCGCATGCGACGCCCGCGACGCTGCCGTGGGTGCTGTCCGGCAGGACTCCGGACGCGCTGCGCGAGCAGGCCGCGCGTCTGGCTTCCTTCATCACCGGCGACAACGATCCGAACCCGGGCGATCCGAACCCGGTGGACGTGGCCTATTCGCTGGCGACCACGCGGGCGCTGTTCGACCACCGCGCGGTGGTCGTGGCCGAGGGGCGGGACGGGTTCCTGGCCGGCCTCGGCGCCCTGGCCCGCGGCGAGGCCGCGCCGGGGCTGGTCGCGGGCTCCGCGACGACGGTGGGCACACTGGCCTTCCTGTTCACCGGACAGGGCAGCCAGCGTCCCGGGATGGGCCGCGAGCTGCATGAGGCGTACCCGGTCTTCGCGGCCGCGTTCGACGCCGTAAGCGCCCAGCTGGACCTGCACCTGGCCGGCTGGGTGGACCACTCGGTCCGCGACGTCGTGTTCGCGCCCGAGGACACCGGCCTGCTGCACCAGACCGTGTTCACCCAGACGGCGCTGTTCGCGGTCGAGGTCGCGCTGTTCCGGCTGCTTGAGTCGTGGGGGGTACGGCCGGACTATCTCGCCGGTCACTCCATCGGCGAGCTCACCGCCGCGCACGTCGCCGGGGTGCTGTCGCTCGCCGACGCGGCCGCGCTCGTCGCGGCGCGCGCCCGGCTCATGCAGGCCCTTCCCACCGACGGCGCGATGATCGCCATCCAGGCGGGCGAGGAGGAAGTTCTCGCCGCGCTCGCCAGGCGGGACATCGGCGACGCCGTCGGCATCGCGGCGGTCAACGGACCCACCTCGGTCGTCATCTCCGGCGACGAGAGCCTGGCGGTCGACATCGCCCGCGAGTTCGGCGAATCCGGCCACAAGACCAGGCGGCTGCGGGTCAGCCACGCCTTCCACTCGTCCCGGATGGACGGCATGCTGGACGGGTTCCGGCGTGTAGCCGAAGGGCTTTCCTACCATCCACCGCGGATACCGGTCGTCTCCAACCTGACCGGTGGCATCGCCGGCCCCGAGGAGCTCGGCAGCGCCGAATACTGGGTGCGCCACGTCCGTCACACGGTCCGGTTCGCCGACGTCGTCCGCCAGCTGGAAACCGCCGGTGTCACCACATACCTCGAACTCGGCCCGGACGGCGTACTCACCGCCATGGCGCAGGAAACACTCGCCGGACAATCCGGCGGTACCGACGCCGCGGCGCCGGTGCTCGCGCCGGTACTGCGCCGCGGCCGCCCGGAACCCGGCACGCTCCTCACCGCGCTGGCCCACGCCTTCGCCCACGGCACCGCCGTGGACTGGCACGCGCTGTTCTCCGGCCTGAACCCGCGGCGGGTGGAACTGCCGACGTACGCCTTCCAGCGCCAGCGGTTCTGGATCGACCCGTCACCGGCGAGCGGGGACCTCTCCGCGTTCGGTCTGGGGCCGGCTGGGCATCCGCTGCTCGGCGCGGCGGTAGCTCTGGCCGACGTCGACGGGTTCCTGTTCACGGGGCGCCTGTCGCTGCGGACACACCCATGGCTGGCTGATCATGTTGTGCACGGGGCGGTCGTGGTTCCAGGTACGGCATTCGTAGAACTGGCGATCCGCGCCGGTGACGAGGTCGGCTATGGCACTCTGGAAGAGCTGATCATCGAATCGCCGCTGATCCTGCCGGAACACGGCGGGGTGCAGGTGCAGGTGGCCGTGGGAGCGCCGGAGCAGCAGGCGGGCCGACGCCCGGTCACCGTGTACTCGCGGCCGCAGGACGCCACCGCGGACACCGACTGGACCCGGCACGCCGGTGGGTTCCTCGGCACCGGCGCGGCAGCGGCATCCTCCGCTCTGAATGAATGGCCTCCGCAGGGCGCGGACCCGGTCGACGTCGGGGAGATCTACCAGGATCTGGCAACGGCGGGCCTGCCGTACGGGCCGCTGTTCCAGGGGCTGCGCGCCGCGTGGCGACGCGACCGGGAAATCTTCGCCGAGGTCGCTCTTCCCGACGAGCTGCAGGCTGACGCCGCCTCCTTCGGCGTGCATCCGGCACTGCTCGACGCCGCCCTGCACGCCGCCGCCGCCGGATCGCATGACACTCCGGCGGGATCCAGTCGGCTGCCGTTCGCATGGACGGATGTGCGCCTGTACTCCTCCGGCGCGTCGGCGTTGCGGGTACGGCTGTCCGACGCCGGTTCCGAGGCCTTCTCCGTTCAGGCGGCCGACGGAACCGGCGCACCGGTGATCTCCATCGGGTCGTTGCTGTCACGGCCTGTCTCAGCCGGCCAGCTGGGCGCCGCGCGCACGGCACGTCAGGACTCGCTGTTCCGCCTCGACTGGGCGACGGTGGCCGTGGCCGTGGCCGCCCAACCGTTGCGGCCGGTGTGGGCTGTCGTCGAAGACGATGCACAGGCGCTGCGCACTGTGCTACGGGACGCCGGTGCCGAGACGAGGGTCCTCGCCGGCCTCGCTGCGGCTTTGGAGCCGGCTGAACCCGCACCCGCGCTGGTCTTCGTATCGGGCCTCCCGCCGTCGCGCCCAGACAATGTCGAAAGCCCGGATGTCGCGCGGGCGGCGCACGCTACGACGCACCAGGTGCTCGCCCGGGTACAGGAATGGCTCGCTCACCCCGGCCGTGAGTCGTCGCGCCTCGTCGTCGTCACCAACCGCGCGGTAGCCGTCGGCAACGAGACGCCCGATCTCGCGGCCGCCCCCGTCTGGGGCCTGGTCCGTTCGGCCCAGTCCGAACATCCTGGCCGGATCATCCTGCTCGACATCGACGATGACGAGCGGTCCATCCGAGCGCTACCGGCCGCGCTGGCCACGGCCGGCGACAGCGACGAACCACAGCTCGCGGTCCGCGCTGGCGCCGTGCACGTGCCGCGGCTGGCCCGGGTACCCGCCCTCAGCGCCACCACCGCAGCCACCACCAAGAGCGACAGTCACCACACCGACGACAGTGGGGACCCTGGCAGCGAACACCTCGACGGGACGCCCTGGGAGCCCACGGGCACGGTACTGATCACCGGTGGTACCGGGGCGCTGGGCGCCGCGCTCGCGCGGCATCTGGTCACCGAGCACGGTGTCCGTCATCTGCTTCTGACCAGCAGACGGGGTGCCGACGCCCCCGGTGCCGGCGAGCTGCACGCCGAACTCACCGGGCTCGGCGCGGCAGTCACCATCCGCGCCGGCGACGCCGCCGACCGCGCAGCCCTCACCGGCATCCTCGCCACGATCCCCGCCGGCCATCCCCTGACCGCGGTCATCCACACCGCTGGCGTGATCGACGACGGTGTCGTCGAATCGCTGACCCCACAACGGGTGGACGGGGTACTGCGCCCCAAGGTCGACGCGGCCTGGAACCTGCACGAACTCACCGCCGGCAGCGATCTCGCCGCGTTCGTGCTGTTCTCCTCTGCCGCCGGAATTCTCGGCAGCCCAGGCCAGGGGAACTACGCCGCGGCCAACACGTTCCTGGACGCGCTGGCCGCCTACCGCCGCGCGGGTGGGCTGCCCGCTGTCTCGCTCGCCTGGGGCCTGTGGGGCAACGCCAGCGGGATCACCGGCGACCTCACCGAAAGTGACCACGACCGGATCGCCCGCGCCGGGATCAAGCCGTTGTCCTCCGCCGAGGGCCTGGAGCTGTTCGACGCCGCGTTGCGCCTCGACCACGCGCTCCTGGCGCCGGCCCCGCTCGGCCTCGCGGGCCTGCGCGCTCGCGCGGCGACGCGGACGGTGGCTCCGCTCCTGCGTGGACTGGTCCGGCCCGCGCGGCGGACCGCCCAGGCCGGGGTGGCCGTCACCGGATCGTCATCGGTCGCGCAACGCCTCGCCGGCCTTCCGGAATCCGAACGGGACGCCTTCCTCCTCGGCCTCGTACGCACCGAGGTGGCCGCTGTTCTCGGACACGCGGACACGCGGGCGCTCAGCGCGGAACGCGCGTTCTCCGACCTCGGGCTCGACTCCCTCACCGCGATCGAACTCCGTAACCGCCTGGGCGCCGCCACCGGGCTGCGGCTGCCGTCCACCCTCACCTTCGACTATCCAACGTCGGCGGCGGTCATCACCTACCTGCGATTGGAACTGCTGGGTGCCCATGGCGCGTCGCAGGCGGCCGCCGTGGCCGCCGCGTCCGGGCCCGGGTCGGACGAGCAGATCGCGATCGTGGGGATGGCCTGCCGCTTTCCCGGCGGGGTGGACTCGCCGGAGGCGTTGTGGCGGCTGGTCGCGGCCGGCGGGGACGCGGTCTCGGCTTTCCCGACCGACCGGGGCTGGGACATCGAGGAACTGTTCGACCCGGACCCGGACCACACCGGCACGTCCTACACGCGGCACGGCGGCTTCCTGCACGGCGCCGGGGATTTCGACGCGGGGTTCTTCGAGATCTCCCCACGCGAGGCGTTGGCGACCGACCCGCAACAGCGCCTGTTACTGGAAACCACCTGGGAGGTGCTCGAGCGGGCCGGTATCGACCCATCCTCGCTGCGCGGGAGCAGGACCGGGGTCTTCGCCGGTGTCATGTACCACGACTATGCCCCGCGGCTGGATGAGGCGCCCGCCGCGCTTGAGGGCTTCCTCGGCAACGGCAGCTCGGGCAGTGTCGCGTCGGGCCGGATCTCCTACACGTTCGGCTTCGAGGGCCCGGCGGTGACCGTGGACACGGCCTGCTCCTCGTCGTTGGTGGCCCTGCACCTGGCGGCTCAGTCGCTGCGCACGGGCGAGTCCGACCTCGCGCTGGCAGGTGGTGTGACGGTGATGTCCTCACCAGCCGCCTGGGTGGAGCTCTCGCGGCAGCGTGCCCTGTCACCGGACGGCCGGAGCAAGGCGTTCGCCGCCGCGGCCGACGGCGTTGGCTGGGGCGAGGGGGTGGGCCTGCTGCTTCTGGAACGGCTCTCCGACGCCCGTCGCCTCGGCCACCAGGTGCTGGCGGTGGTCCGGGGTTCGGCGGTCAACCAGGACGGCGCGTCCAACGGGCTGACCGCACCGAACGGCCCGTCCCAGCAGCGCGTCATCCGCCAGGCACTGGCCAACTCCGGGCTTTCCGGCGCCCAGGTGGACGCGGTCGAGGCGCACGGGACCGGCACTCCCTTGGGCGACCCGATCGAGGCACAGGCGTTGCTGGCCACCTACGGCCAGGACCGACCCGACGATCAGCCGCTGTGGCTGGGATCCCTCAAGTCGAACATCGCTCACGCACAGGCCGCCGCCGGCGCGGCCGGCGTGATCAAAATGGTGGAGGCGATGCGGCACGGCGTACTCCCCCAGACCCTGCACGTTGACGAGCCCTCTCCGTACATCGACTGGTCAGCCGGCGCCGTACAGGTGTTGACCGACGCGCGGCCGTGGCCGCGGACCGGCCGGCCTCGGCGCGTCGGGGTGTCCTCCTTCGGGGTCAGCGGCACGAACGCGCACGTCATCCTGGAGCAGGCCCCGGCGGTCGAAACACCAGAACCGGTAGCCAGCACGGTGACGCCCGCGCCGGCGGCCCTGCCGTGGCTGATCTCTGCTAGGACACCCGAAGCGCTTCGGGCCCAGGCGGGACGGCTGGCCGCACTCATCGAGCAGGACGGCGAACTCGTCCCGGCCGATGTCGCCTACTCGCTGGCGACGACCCGCGCGGCCTTCGAGGAACGGGCCGTCGTCGTCGGCCGTGACCGGGCGGAGTTCCTTGCCGGTCTCGGCGCGCTGGCCCGCGGCGAGTCCGCGTCGAACCTGGCGCGGGGAACCGCCGACACCGCGGGGAAGATCGTGTTCGTCTTTCCCGGTCAGGGTTCCCAGTGGGCCGGCATGGCGGCCGAGCTGCTGGACTCCGCGCCGAGGTTCGCCGAGCAGATCACGGCCTGCGCGGACGCGTTGGCACCGTTCGTGGACTGGTCGCTGCTGGACGTCCTGCGCCAGACGGCCGGGGCACCGTCGCTGGACCGGGTGGACGTCGTCCAACCGGTGCTGTGGGCGATGCTCATCTCCCTGGCCGAACTGTGGCGCTCGTTCGGCGTCGAACCCGCCGCTGTGGTGGGGCAGAGCCAGGGCGAGATCGCCGCGGCCTACATCGCCGGCGCGCTGTCGCTGGAGGACTCCGCCCGGATCATCGCCCTGCGTAGCCAGATCTCCCTCGCCCTGGTCGATCACGGCGGCATCGCCGCGGTCGCGCTGCCCAGCGACGAGGTGGGCGCCCGGATCGCCCCCTGGGAGGGGCGCGTCTCGATCGCCGGGGTGAACAGCCCGTCGTCGACCACACTGTCCGGCGAGTCGGGCCTGCTCGCCGAGCTGGTCGCCGAGTATGCGGCAGCGGGCGTGCGGGCCAGGCTGATCCCCGCGTCCTTCGCCTCCCATTCCCCGCAGGTCGAGAAGATCCGCACAGAAATCCTGGCGGCGCTGGCGCCGGTGACGCCGCGCACCGGCGCCATCCCGCTGGTGTCGACGGTCACCGGGGCGCCCATCGATACCGCTGGCCTGGACGCCCACTACTGGTACACGAACCTGCGGGAAACGGTTCGCTTCGAAACAGCGGCCCGGACGCTGATCGACCGGGGCCATGACGTGTTCATCGAGGTCAGCCCGCACCCGCTGCTCAACTTCAGCATCCAGGAGATCCTCGACACCGCGGGGAGGCCCACGGCGGTGGTCACCGGGTCACTGCGCCGCGACGAGGGCGGGCTCGAACGGTTCCTCATCTCCCTCGGTGAGGTGCACGCACGCGGGGCTTCGGTCAACTGGGCAGCGGCGTTCAGTGGCCGCGGCCCCCGCCGGGTGGAACTGCCCACCTATGCCTTCCAACATCGGCGGTACTGGCTCGACATCGCGCGCTCCTTTGCCGGCGAGACGTCCGCTCGCGCGGTGTTGGGCGCGGACGTGGCACCGGCCGGGGACGAACCATCGCCGCTGTCCGGACCGCCGCTGCTCCAGCTGCTGGCGAGCCTGACAGCGGCCGAACGCGACGAGGTCCTGCTCGCGGCCGTCCGCGCGGAGACTGCCGCGGTCCTGGGCCACGCCGACGCGACGGAGATCGGCCCGGACCGGGCGTTCCGGGAGCTCGGGCTGACCTCACTGACCGCGGTCGACCTACGGAACCGGCTGAACGCGGCCTCAGGGCTGCAACTACCCGCCACCCTTGTTTTCGACTACCCGACGCCCACCGCGATCGCCGAATACCTGCGATCACAACTGGCCCTGGACGCTGCGGCATCCGTTCCTTCGCCGCTGGCCGCCCTTGATCAGCTGGAGGCGTCGCTGGCGGCCGGGAGCACCGACGAGGCCGACCGCGGCGAGGCCATCTCCCGGCTGCGTGCGCTGATCGATCGATGGGAAGGCAGCAGGAACAACGGGAGCGCCTCCTCCGGTGACGGCGGGATCGACCTCGATGCGGCGACCGACGACGAGCTCTTCGCGCTCATGGACGACAGCGCCAAAGGTCGCCGAGCTGACGAAGAAAATTCATGAGGGAGCTGTTCCAGAATGGCGAATGAAGAGAAGCTCCGCGAGTATCTGAAGCGTGCGCTCGCCGATTCCCGGCAGGCGCGGAAACGCCTCCGCGAAGTCGAGTCGAGCCAGTGGGAGCCGATCGCGATTGTCGGGATGAGCTGCCACTATCCGGGCGGGGTGGATTCTCCGGAGGATCTGTGGCGGCTGGTGGAGACCGGCGGCGACGCCATTTCGGAGTTCCCGGCCGACCGTGGCTGGGACGTCGAGGAGCTGTTCGACCCGGACCCGGACCGGCTGGGCCGGACCTATACACGCCACGGCGGCTTCCTGCCCGACGCGGCGGAGTTCGACGCGGATTTCTTCGGAATCTCACCGCGCGAGGCACTCGCGATCGACCCGCAGCAACGGCTGTTGTTGCGGACGGCGTGGGAGGTGTTCGAACGGGCGGGCATCGACCCGGCCTCACTGCGGGGAAGCAAGACGGGTGTCTTCACCGGAATAGCCGGCCGCGACTATGCCGCGGGATTTCATCAGGTACCCGACGAGCTGGAAGGCTACGTGCTCACCGGCGTCCTGAGCAGCGTCGCCTCGGGTCGGATCTCCTACACCCTCGGGCTGGAGGGCCCGACGATGACGCTGGACACGGCCTGCTCCTCGTCACTGGTGGCCCTGCATCTCGCGGCGCAGTCACTACGCTCGGGCGAGTCCGACCTGGCGCTGGCCGGCGGCGCCACGGTCATGACCTCCCCACTCGGGTTCATCGAGTTCGCCCGGCAGCGTGGCCTGGCACCGGACGGGAGATGCAAGGCGTTCGCCGCCGCGGCGGACGGTACCGGCTGGGCCGAAGGCGTCGGGCTGCTGTTGCTGGAACGCCTCAGCGACGCTGAGCGCCTCGGGCATCAGGTGCTGGCCGTGGTCCGGGGCTCGGCGGTGAACTCCGACGGCGCGTCCAACGGCCTGACCTCGCCGAACGGCCCGTCCCAGCAACGGGTGATCCGTGCGGCACTCACGAACGCCCGGCTGTCCCCCGCCGACATCGACACCGTCGAAGCCCACGGCACCGGCACCACCCTGGGCGACCCGATCGAGGCGCAGGCTCTGCTGGCCACCTACGGTCAGCACCGGCCCGACGACCGGCCCCTGTGGCTCGGGTCGTTCAAATCGAACATCGGCCATGCGCAGGCCGCTGCCGGTGTCGCGGGTGTGATCAAAACAGTGCAGGCCATCCGGCACGGTGTGCTGGCGAAAACTCTGCATGTCGACGAGCCGTCACCGTTCGTCGACTGGTCCGCCGGTGGGGTGCGGCTACTCACCGAGGCCCGGCCATGGCCGGAGACCGGCCGGCCACGGCGCGCTGGCGTGTCCTCCTTCGGCGTGAGCGGCACCAACGCACATGTGATCATCGAGCAGGCTCCGGCCGCCGAAGGGAGCGCCGCGGACGAGACCGAGAAGGCGGTGGCTGACGAGACCGGGAACGCCGTTGCCGGACCGCTTCCCTGGGTGCTGTCCGCCAGGTCACCGCAAGCGCTGCGGGCGCAGGCGGCACGTCTGGCGTCGTTCGTGGAAGCCGATGGCGACCTCGCCCCGGTCGATGTCGCGTATTCGCTGGCCACCACCAGGGCCGCGCTTGAGCACCGCGCCGTCGTCGTCGCCGACGACCGGGACGGCTTCCTGGCCGGCCTGGGCGCGCTCGCCCGCGGCGAGGCGGCACCGAACGCGGCCGCCGGCCCCGCACCGACGGCGGGGAAACTGGCGTTCCTGTTCACCGGCCAGGGCAGCCAGCGGCTCGGCATGGGCCGGGAGCTGTACGAGGCCTATCCGGTGTTCGCGAACGCCTTCGACGCTGTCACGCATGAGCTGGACGAGCAGCTGACGGGGCAGGTCACCCGCACCGTCCGCGATGTCCTTTTCGCCGACGGCGACACCGGCACAGACGGCGACACCGGTCTCCTCCACCAGACCGTGTTCACCCAGGCCGCGCTGTTCGCCGTCGAAACCGCGCTGTTCCGGCTGCTCGAATCCTGGCGCGTCCGGCCCGACTACCTCGCCGGGCACTCGATCGGCGAACTCACCGCCGCCCACGTCGCCGGCGTCTGGTCCCTCGCCGACGCGGCACGGGTCGTCGCGGCCAGGGGCCGGCTCATGCAGTCTCTTCCGCCCGGCGGTGCGATGATCGCTATCCAGGCGACGGAGGACGAAGTGCTCACCGCACTCGCGGCGCACGACGACAGCGTCGGTATCGCCGCCGTCAACGGGCCGAGCTCCGTTGTCATCTCCGGCGACGAGATCCCGGCCCTGCGCATCGGCGCCGAGTTCGCGGCCCAGGGCCGCAAGACCAGACGGCTTGCGGTCAGCCACGCCTTCCACTCCCCCCATATCGACGGCATGCTCGACGAGTTCCGCCAGATCGCCGAAACGCTCACCTACGCCGAGCCCCGGATACCGGTCATCTCGAACCTGACCGGCCAGCTCGCCACCGCCGACGAACTCGGTAGTGCCGAGTACTGGGTGCGTCACGTCCGTCACGCGGTCCGCTTCTCCGACGCGATCACCAGCCTGGACACGGCCGGGGTCACCACCTACCTTGAGCTCGGCCCCGACGGTATCCTCACCGCTCTTGCCCAGGAAACGCTCACCGACCGACACAACCGTGCGACAGCGGCGCTCACACCCGCGCTCCGCCGGGACCGCCGCGAACCCGCCGCGCTGGTGACCGCGCTCGGCCAGGCCCACATCCACGGAGCCCCGATCAACTGGGACGCCGTGTTCAGCGGCCGGCGCCCCCGACGCATCGACCTGCCCACCTATGCCTTCCAGGAGCAGCGGTACTGGCTTGACCCGGTAACGTCGAACGGCAACCCCGCCACGCTGGGGCTCGGGCCCGCGGGGCACCCGCTGCTGGGCGCCACGGTGGGACTGGCCGACGCCGACGGACTCCTGTTCACCGGACGGCTGTCGCTACGGACCCACCCATGGCTGGCCGACCATGCCGTGATGGGTTCGGTGCTGGTTCCCGGTACGGCGTTCGTGGAACTCGCGCTCCGCGCCGGCGACGAGGCCGGCTACGAAAACCTCGACGAACTGATAGCGCAGTCGCCGTTGATACTGCCTGAACGCGGTGCGGTCCAGCTACAGCTGGCCGTCGGACCGCCGGACGCGGGGCGGCGCTCGATCACGGTGTACTCACGGCCGGCGGACGCCCCGGCCGGTTCGGAATGGACCCGCCACGCCAGCGGTATTCTCAGCGCCAGCGGTATTCCCAGCGGTATTCCCAGCGGTATTCCCAGCGCCACCGTCCAGGACGCGCCCTTCACCCTGGACGAATGGCCCCCAGCGGATGCCACCGCAGTGGATATCGAGGACATCTACAGCATTCTGACCACGGTGGGCCTGGAATACGGGCCGGTGTTCCAGGGCCTGCGCGCCGCCTGGCAGCGAGACCACGAGTTTTTCGTCGAGGTCGCGCTACCCGGCGGACAACGTGCCGACGCCGCGCTGTTCGGCGTGCATCCCGCGTTGCTCGATGCCGCGGTGCATATCACCGCCTACGACGGGTTGCGAAACTCGCCGGAGGGCCGGACCTATCTGCCGTTCGCGTGGACGGGCGTGCGCCTGCATGCGTCGGGCGCCTCGGCCCTGCGTGTACGGCTGGCGCTGAGCGGCCCGGAGAAACTGTCCATCCAGGCGGCCGACGAGACGGGCGCACCCGTTCTCTCGATCGAATCACTGGTCGGGCGCCAGGTCTCGGCTGAGCAGATCAACGCCGCCCGGCCGGTGAACCAGGACTCGTTGTTCCAGGTCGACTGGACGACGGTCACCCTACCGGAACCACCGTCCACCAAAGCGTGGTCGATCATCGGTGAAAACGACCAGGCCCTGCGTTTCGTTCTCGCCGAGGCCGGTGCCGAGACCAGGGTCTTCACCGACATCGCCGCTCTCGGCACGGCTGTTGACCTGGGCGAGCCCGCGCCCACCCTGGTATTCGTCTCGGGCATTCCGGAAGCGGTTGCCGACGACGAGGACCGCCCGGCTGTCGTGCGCACCGCGCATACGACGGCACACCAGGTGCTCGCATGGGTACAGACGTGGATCGCCGAGCGACGGGTCGAGTCCTCACGGCTCGTGGTGGTCACCCGTGGCGCTGTCACCGCCGCGGACAGCGAGGCGCCGGACCTCGGCTCCGCCCCCGTCTGGGGCCTGGTCCGTTCCGTCCAAGCCGAGCATCCCGACCGGATCATCCTGCTCGACATCGACGACAGCGACGCGTCCACCCGTGTGCTGCCGGCCGCACTGGCCACGGCCGTCAGCGGTGACGAGCCGCAACTGGCGATCCGCGGCGGTGTGGTGTCGGTGCCACGGCTCGTGCGGGTCACGACCTCCGGGCAGCCAGCGGCGACCAGCGTCCCGCGGGACGTCCCGGCGCTGGAGAAACACGATGATCATGCGCCCGTTGGCCTACCAGAGTCCCTGGACCCGAACGGCACGGTGCTGATCACCGGCGGTGTCGGAGTACTCGGCGGTCTGCTCGCACGGCACCTGGTCACCGCACACGGTGTGCGCCACCTCGTCCTCACCAGCCGGCGCGGGCCCGACGCCCCCGGTGCCGGCGAACTCCGCGACGACCTGACCGGCCTCGGCGCGCAGGTGCACGTCGCGGCCGGTGACGCGGCCGACCGCGGCTCCCTCGCGGCCATCCTTGCCGCCATCCCCGCCGAACACCCCCTGACCGGGGTCGTCCACACCGCCGGAGTGATCGATGACGGTCTGGTCGGATCGCTGACCCCGCAACGGCTCGACGGGGTGCTACGTCCGAAGGTGGACGGCGCCTGGAACCTCCACGAGCTCACCCGGAACGACGACCTGGCCGTTTTCGTCCTGTTCTCCTCGCTCTCGGGGCTGACCGGCGGCCCGGGGCAGGCAAGCTACACCGCCGCCAACGCATTCCTCGACGCCCTCGCCGGGTACCGTCGTGCCCACGGTCTGCCGGCCACCTCCCTCGCGTGGGGCCAGTGGGCACAGGCCAGCGGAATCACCGGCCAGCTCAGCGAGGCCGACTGGAGCCGGATCAGCCGCGCCGGTCTGAGGCTGCTGTCCTCGGCCGAGGCTCTGGAGCTCTTCGACACGTCGCGGACGCTCGACCGCGCGGTCCTGGCCCCGGCCCCGCTCGACCTCGCGAGCCTGCGTGCCCGGGCGGGAACCTACGCGATTCCGTCACTGCTGCGCGGGCTGGTCCGGCCCGGACGACGCGCCGCGCGGCCCGGCGCGATCGGCACGATCAGCGCGGCATCGTCGATCAGGACGCGCCTCGCCGGCCTCGGTGAATCCGAGCGTGACGCGGTCATCCTCGATCTCATCTACACCGAGGTCGCCGGAGTGCTGGGCCATGCCAGTACGGACACGCTCGGTGAGGGACGTGCATTCGTCGAACTCGGGCTGGACTCCCTCACCGCCGTCGAGCTGCGCAACCGTCTCAACGCCGCCACCGGGCTCCGGCTGCCGGCCACCCTCACCTTCGACTTCCCCACACCAACGGCACTCGCCGGGTTCATCCGTGCGGAACTCGGCGATGCGGGAGACCAGTCGGCCGGACGACCGGCGCCCGTCACCGCCGGAAGGGAACAGCACAGGGACAGCGGCGGGCTCGCTTCGCTGTACCAGCAGCTGATCAAGGCGGGGAGGGTGGACGCGGCAGCACAGCTGATCATCCTCGCGTCCCACCTCCGGCCGGCCTTCGACGCGGCCGCCAGGCACGAACACGCCCCGCACCCACTGCAGCTGAGCAGCGGGGAGGCACGGCCGAACCTGGTGTGCTTTCCCGCGCTCAGCGCACTGTCCGGTCCCCATGAGTACTCACGGTTCAGCAACGCCTTCCAGGACGACCGGGACGTGTTCGTGGTGCCGGCGCCCGGTCTCCCGGAAGGGGACGTCCTCCCGGACGCCGACCGGACGTTGATACAGATGCACGTGGAAGCGGTGGAACAGATCGTCGGTGACGAGCCCTTCGTGATCCTCGGTCGTTCGATGGGTGGATGCGTCGCGAACTCCGTGGTTGCCGGCCTGGAAGCGCGCGGGATATTCCCGGCCGGGCTGGTCCTGGTCGACTCCTACCCCATCGACGCCCCGCTCGTCCCGGGCATGGAATGGTGGAACACCGCTTTGTTGACCGCCCTGCTGGAGCGGCTCGACCGCTACGACATGACCACGCATGACACCAGGCTGAGCACGATGGGCACCTACAACCGGATCTTCGCCGGCTGGCAACCGGAGCCGATCTCGGCGCCTACCCTGCTCGTCCGCGCGGAGGAACCGCTGGTGGGGATGCCGAGTGATCCCGACAGCAAGCAGGACTGGCGGGCGTACTGGCCCCTGCCCCACGACGTAGCCGATGTCCCGGGCGACCACTTCACCATCCTGGAGGAGCACACGGGGACGACGGCCGCGGCGGTCAGGAAATGGATCGACGCACTCGACTGATCATGGCTGTCCCGGCAACAATCGACTTGCGCCGTCTCCTCTGGTCGTGATATCGCTGCCAGCGCGGCGGCGCAACGTCGGCCGCGGCCGACCACAGCCACCTCACAGGTCAGCTGGGCCGCCAGCGCGAGGTCCTTGGAGACGAGAAACAGCGGCCTCACGGAGCGGCCCGGGTGATCGCGCTCGGTCCGTGGGGAAGCGGCAGACCGAGGTGATCACGTAGGGTCGTGCCTTCGTACTCGCCGCGGAACACGCCCTGTTCCTGCAGCAGCGGCACGACCGTGTCGGCGAACTCGTCCAAGCCACCAGGAGTGATGTGCGGGACGAGGATGAATCCGTCGCTGACGTCCGCCTGCACGAACCTGTTGATCGTCTCAGCGACGGTGGCCGGCGTGCCGATGAACGACTGCCGGCCGGTCACCTCGATGACCAGCTCGCGGATGGAGAGTTTCTTCGCTTCAGCGAGTGCACGCCACTGTGCGGCGACCGCCTGCTGATCGGAGAACATCCGTACGCTGGCGCGGCCCCGTGCGACAGTGTTCTCGCCCGGCTTGGGGTCGATCTCGGGCAGTGGGCCGTCCGGGTCGTAGGAGCTCAGGTCACGGTTCCACAGCTGCTCAAGGAGCCGGATCGCGGTCTGCCCGCTGACCTGCTGCTGGCGGACGATGGCGGCCTGTTCGTGGGCGTCGGCGTCGGTGTCGCCGAGCACGAAGGTGGCTGCTGGCAACACGAGCAGCGCCTGCGGTGGCCGGCCGTAGCGGGCCAGCCGTCCCTTGACGTCGGTGTAGAACGCCTTGCCGGCCGCAACGGTGCTGTGCCGGCTGAAGATGGCGTCGGCCGTCGCCGCGGCAAATTCACGGCCTTCGTTCGAATCGCCGGCCTGGAAGATCACCGGCCGGCCCTGCGGGCTGCGGGGAACATTGAACTGGCCGGCAATGTCGAAATGGCCGCCGTGATGCTCGAACGTACCCGCCGACGCGTCGGTGACGAAGATTCCCGATTCCTTGTCCGCGACAATCGCGTCGTCGCGCCAGGAGTCAAACAGTTCCCACGCCGTCCGCAGGAACTGCTCGGCTCGTTCATAGCGCTGCTCTTCGCGCAGAAAGCCGCCGCGGCGGAAGTTTTCACCGGTGAACGCGTCCCAGGAGGTGACGACGTTCCACGCGGCCCGGCCACCGGAGAGATGGTCGAGGCTGGCGAACTGCCGGGCGACCTCGTAGGGCTCATTGAACGTGGAGTTGATCGTGCCGGCGAGCCCGAGCCGGTCGGTGACGGCGGCCAGCGCGGCGAGCACCGTGAACGTGTCCGGGCGGCCGACCACGTCCAGGTCGTAGAGGCGGCCGGCCTGCTCACGCAGGCGCAGTCCTTCGGCCAGAAAGAGGAAGTCGAACTTCGCCCGTTCCGCGGTCCGCGCGAAATGCACGAATGAGCTGAACTCGATGTGGCTGCCCGACCGCCGGTCGCTCCACACGGTCGTGTTGTTCACGCCCGGGAAGTGCGCGGCCAGGTGGATCCGCTTGCGTGGTCTGCCCATCTGGGGTCCTCTGGAATCCTTGAAGGTCAGGCAACGTCAGGCAACGTCAGGCAACGGCGTAGCGGCTGGCGGGGCGGCGTAGACCAAGCAGGCCGCGCAGCGTGCCCGCCTCGTACTCGCTACGGAAGGCTCCGCGGCGCGCCAGCTCCGGCACAAGCCCACGGGTGATCGCTTCGGAGTCATGCGGGATGGCGGCTGGACGCAGCCGGAAACCGGTCAGGCCGGCCTGCTGCCACTCCTGCAGCAGATCGGCCAGCTCGACTGGCGTACCGGTGAAAACACGCGCGTCCGAGCTGTACCCGGTACCGGCGAGGGAATCCAGCCGCGCCTTTCTCTCGGCCGCCTGCCCCGCATCGACGTCGAGGAAGACAACAAGGTCGCCGAAAACGTGCAACGGCTCATCCTCACGGCCGGCGGCAGCCTGTTCCGCGCGGACCTCCTGATCGATCGCGCGTGCCTGGCCGGCATCATGCGGGGTCACGTACACGACATCGGCTGCCCGCGTGGCGAGCCGGTAGGCGACGGCGGCATGCGCGAGTGCGGTGACCAACGGCTGGCCCTGCGGCGGGCGCGGCGTGATCGACGGACCGCGGACCTTGAACCATCTCCCCGCGAAGTCGATATGGTGCAGCTTGTCGCGGTCGATGAACCGCCCGGTTGCCGCGTCGCGGATCTCAGCGTCGTCCTCCCAGCTGTCCCACAGCCTGCGGAGCACCTCAACGTAGTCGGCGGCCTCGGCAAACAGATCCCGGATCAGCTCGGCGACTTGGGGCGCATCCCGGTCCGCGAACCGGAACGCGGGGATATCGCGCCGGCCGACATGAGCCGCCTCGGCCTGGGCCGCGCTGACCTGGATGCGCGAGCCGGCACGGCCGGTGCTGACATAGTCGAGGGTGGCGATCGCTGTGGCGATGTGGAACGGCTCGGTATGGGTGACCCGCACGGTCGGTACGAGCCCGATGTGGCTGGTCCGCGGGGCGACCCGGGCGGCGACCAGAACCGCGTCGAGGCGTCCGCGAACCTGGTCTGTGCGGCCGTCCGGGCCGTGGTAAAGCGAGGACTGCCACGCCAACGAGTCCTCGATCGTCACAAAATCGAGCAGGCCACGTTCGGCCTCCTGCACCAGGTCGACCCAATAGCGGGCGGTGAACAGCTCGTCGGCACGGGCATCCGGTTCCCGCCACGCCGCGGGATGCCAACCCGCGCCGTCAAGCGCAACGGCGAGGTGCAGTTGGGACGATGTGGTCATCGGGTCTCTTCCTGCTCTGACTGGGTCCTGCTCTGACCGGGTGGGGATCCGCCGGGACAATGGCCGTGCGGGGCTGGCTTCGGGCACAGGGGCACAGGGGCACAGGGGCACA
>NZ_CAKJTL010000090.1:5035-11660 GCF_917627385.1 Protofrankia sp. CiT1 | reverse complement strand
CACCCACCGCATCCATTTCCCGGAGGAGACCATCGTGGGCGCGAGAAAGACAGGCGAGGCCCAGCGGGTCGCCGTCGTCGGCAGCGGAATCTCCGGTCTCTCGGCCGCGCTACGGCTCGAGCAGGCTGGGCACGACGTCGAGTTGATCGAGCGTGATCCGGTGCTCGGCGGCCGGTTCGGCGTCGGCAAGCTCGGCGACAAGCAGGTGATGATGGGCGGGAAGAACATCGGGCGCAAGTACAGCGCGTTCCGCTCGTTCACCGCGGCCCTGGGCAGTTACCCGTGGGAGCCGTTCGGCATCAACCAGTCGTTCATGAAGGACGACGAGGTGCTCACCATCGACAGCACCCGGCGCGGCTCCAGCTTGAACAACATCCGTCGGATGGCGACCCCGCGCGACCTGGCCCGGCTCGGCCTGCTCGCGGCCCGGATCCGGCTCGATGACACCAACCGTTTCCTCGGCTCCAGCTACTTCACCGCGTTGTCCAGCAGCCACGACCACGTGCCGCTGTCCGGCCACTTCAGCCCGAAGGTCACCAAGACGCTGCTGCGGCCGATCACCGTCCGGATGAACGGGGCGGAACCAGACGAGGTCTACCTGGGCACTTTCGGCACCAACCTGTCCCTGCTGATGGACACCTACGACCAGCTCACCGGCGGCATCCAGCCGGCGCTGGAGGCGCTGTCCCGCCGGGTCACCGTCCGGCTCGGCACGACAGTCGAAGGCCTGGTCATGCGCGACGGCGCGGCCGTGGGGCTGCGGCTGTCCACGGACGGGGTGGACAGCGAGCGCTCCTACGACGGCATCGTCATCGCGACCCCGGCGTACGCGACGGCCGACATCGTGCTGTCGGAGATGCCGTGGCTGTCCAAGCGGCTGTCGGAGGTACGTTACTTCGGCTCGTCGGTCGTCCTGGTCGAGTACGACCGGCCGATCTTCACCCCTGAGGTGCGGGCGCTTGCCATCAACGACAACGGCCCGTGCAGTAACGCCGGGTCCTACGCCATGGAGTCACGCCACATCGTCCGCTACACCTACAGCGGCCGACCGGGCCGGATCGGCGATCAGGAGCAGGCAACCCTGGACGACTGGGTGGGGGAGACCGAGGAACGTCTCGTCCGCTATCTGGGGGCCAGCCGAGCCAAGCGGGTCACCACCGGCGGGCGGACCTGGAACGCGGCCTATTGCGCTTACCTGCCTTTCCATGGCGAGTTCCTCCGTGAGGTCGCTCAGGCCGTGGCCGGCGTTCCCGGCTTGGAGCTGGCTGGCGACTACCTGTTGGGGGTCTCGCTGGAGTCGTGCTGCCGCTCCGGACGTAACGCCGGTGACCGGATGATCGAGGCGATCGGCGCGCCGATCCCGGTCCGGACCGGGCGATGAGCGGCTCACCCGATGAGTACCGGCCGTTCAGCGGCGGGGGGACCCCGGCTCGGCCGTGGGCCGTGGTGACAGGGGCTTCGTCTGGCATCGGCGAGGCGCTGGCCCGAGGCTTGGCCGCCCACGGACATCCGGTGTGGCTCGTGGCCCGCCGTGGCGACGTGCTGGAGCGCCTCGCCAAGGAGCTGCGGGCCGCACACGGTGTCGATATCGAGATCAGCGTGTGCGACCTGGCTGACCGGGGCCAACGGGCCCGGCTGCGCGACGCGCTGGCCGCCGTGCCGGTGGCGGTGCTGTGCAACAATGCTGGCTTCCCGACCTGCGGTGTGCTCACGGCGAACGACCCTGCCCGGGAGATCGAGGAAGTCGAGGTCAACGTGGCCGCCGTCCACGACCTCACCATGGCCGTTCTACCCGGCATGCTCGAGCGGCGCTCCGGGGCCATTCTGTTCACCGGGTCGACGGCTGGTGTCCAGCCGGTCCCGACCGCGGCCACGTACGCGGCGTCGAAGGCGTTCGTGAACTCGTTCGCCGAGGCGCTGCACGAGGAGATGGCCGGCACCGGCGTGACCTGTACGTTGCTGGCTCCCGGGCCGGTGCGCAGCGAGTTCTCCGCCGTCGGGGGCATCGGTGACATCGAATCGACCCGCTGGTTTGCCTGGAAGACGCCGGAACGGGTGGCGGGGGAGGCGCTGGCTGGGCTGAAGGACGCGCGCCGGGTGGTAGTGCCCGGGGCCGCGGCGAAGTCGCAGGCGTTCTTCGGCCGTTACCTGCCCCGCCCGGTCGCGTTCTGGGTGATGCGTGCGGCCGTGCTGCCAACCCTGCGGTCGTCGCGGCGTACAACGTCGTGACGGGAGCGCAGCGGGAGGGGAGAGCCCCGGCTGGGGCTCTCCCCTACGATCAGAAGCCGGCTGCGATGATATTGTCTAACGCTCGTTCGGCCAGCGCCGCGATCGTGAAGCTGGGGTTCGCACCGCCGACGTTGCCCGGGATAACCGAGGCATCGATCGCGTACAAGCCCTTGTATCCCTTGACCCGGCCGTAAAGGTCGGTGGCCTTGCCGAGTTCGCATCCGCCGAGCGGGTGCGCGGTGATTCCGGTGGGAGCCGGCGGCCCCTGTCCGGCGATGCCCTTGTCGATGAGCATCTGGTTGAACGCGATCGGCGCGGCTTCGGCCGGGACATTCTTGGACGCGTCCCAATCAGCCAGGTTCACCTGCGCGGTTGCCCGGTCGTATGTCCACGTGCCGCGGTTATCCATATCGACCGCGACGCTGAACTGAGCAAGGTTCGGGGTTCCATTGAAATTGATCAGCCACCAGTTCTCGACCCGCACCGGGATTCCGAAGTTCCCGTCGAGGAACGTCGTGGACACGCATGGCGCGGCCTGGGTGGCGCCGGTCGGGCCGGAGAAGCCCCGGAAGGTGAACGCGTCACCGTTGGTGCCCCAGTTCGAACCGATCGCGGCGGACAGGTCCGGCAGCGCTCCCGTCTCCCGGGCCGCGACCAGCAGCCGGGTGGTGTTAATCGAACCAGCGGCCAGGAACAGCAGGTCGGTGGTCAGTTCACGGGTGCTGACGACGCTGCCGTCGGTGGCGAGCTGGCGTACCTCGACCGCGTACCCGCCGCCCTTGCACGAGCGGATTCCGGTGACCTCGGTAAGCGGGTTGATCTGTACATTGCCGGTACTCACCGCAGCCGGCAGGTAGTTCTGCGTTGTGTCATTTTTGGCGCCGTCACTGTTACCGAAACTTGATTCACCGACAGTAGCCGACGGGCGCAGCTTCCCAGCAAGCTCGCCCCGTACCTTGTCCCAGTTGAAGTCGGTCATCACCGGGGTGGTAGGGAAGCCGGCCGCTCGCATCTGGTCGTCGTATGCCCGGGCATGGGTGAACGGGTCCGAGCGGTAGATATCGTCGGGCACCGTCTGCGTATTGAGCATCCTGCGCACCCGCGGGTAATAGACGCGGTCGAGTTCGCTGTAGGAAACGCCGGCCGGGAACAGCGCCTCGAAGTACTTGCGCGGCGGCTGCACGGTGCACCCCGCGTAGACCACCGAGCCGCCGCCGACCGCGGCCGCGCAGGCCATTTCGATCCCGTTGGCCACCACGATCTGCATGAGCCCGGGCACGCGGTCGATCGGCGTCTCCGGGACCCCTGGCCAGATCATCGTGTCCTGGAACCAGAACATGGAACTCGACGGGTTCAGTTCGGTGCTGAACACAGCTTCGGTTGGGCTATAGCGGTAACGCTGCCCGCGTTCCAGGACCAGCGTGCGGATCCCGGCCTGGCCCAGCCGCAACGCGGCCACCGAGCCGCTGAACCCGGACCCGATGACGATGGCCCGCCGTCCGCTCACGTTGCTGTCGGCGAATGCCGACGGATTGCCGATGACCGCGGTGGTGGCGGCCGTGACACCACCACCAACCGCGAGTCCGAGTAGTCTCCTGCGATCTATGACAGTCATACGCTGGACTCCATCCATTGCGCGGAACGGATAATTCTCCTTTGCTCCGGAGCTGGAGTCCGCACTGCCCGGCGGTGACGCGCACCTTAGTGGTCGCCGCCGGAAGTTCACCCAGGGCCTGCCGGCGCCAGCCAGCGCCTCGCGACGCATCCGCCTGGCATCCGACATACCCCGAGCAACGTCCAGCGGCGACCACTGAGGCCCCCCCAGTTCCGAAAGAGTGATCCGCCTGTGCACACCAGTGCGGGATACGAACATCTTTTTCTTTGCGGAACGAGCAGAAGATACCAATCACTGGTACGCGGCAAAAGTCGCTGGTCTGTCACATTGACGACCCGGTACTAGCATTATCGCTACCCGGCTAGGCATTTAAGCCGAGCGGCATTAATCATGGTAACGCCGGTACTAGGAAAAACACGATGAAGACTGTCTGGCAACTTACCGAGGGTTGACCGCGGCGTTCTTCCCGGTTATGTTTGTGACCGGGTTGTGATCGAAGTCCGTGCGTTGGTCGTGTATTTCTGGCACGGGCACTCGGGACCGGCCCGCTACTTTCCCAGCCATCGACGCCGCGGCGCGGTCACTACCCCGCGTTCACTGCTGCCGGAAACGCCCGCCGGCTCGATACTGCCCGTACCGCACGGCGTCTGTCCAAGGAGCTGAATGTGCGTTCCTCGCCGCGGCCGACGACGATCGCCGCGCTACTGACCGAACACGCGCGGGAACGGGGATCAAAAACCTTCTGCACCGTCCTTCCCGACGGCCGACAGGAAGGCGTCTCGATTACCTACGAGCGCCTCGCGGCGGCCGCCCGCACGCTCGCGGCCCGCCTGCTGGACGTCTGCGCCCCGGGCGACCGGGCGCTCATCCTCGAAAACGACATCGCTGACTACATCGTCGCCTTCATGGCCTGCCAGCATGCCGGGGTGGTGGCCGTGCCGTTGGCGGTCCCCACGCCCGTGGGGTCGGCGCGCCGGATAGCCACGCTTCGGGCCATCGCCCGCGACTGCGCGGCGACGGCCGTGCTCACCGGCGGCCGGGGTGACCTGCGTGCACAGATCACTCGGTTCGCCCCCGAGCTGGATGCGCCGCGGTGGCTCGGCATCGGGCCCGACGTGTGGATGGCCGGACCGGGCGTCGAGGCCGCCCGGCAGGCCGTCCCGCCCCGGCCCGATGACCTGTCCTTCCTGCAGTACACATCGGGCTCCACCTCGACGCCGAAGGGCGTCATGGTCACCCATGAGGCGCTGCTGCGCAACGCCCGGGTGCAGGCGGACGGTATGGGCCTCGGCGCCGACGACGTGATCGTGTCCTGGTTGCCGTTGTTCCACGACATGGGTCTGATCGGCAAAGTGCTCCAGACGTTCTACCTGGGCGCCTCGGCCGTCCTCATGCCATCGCTGGTATTCGTGCAGCGGCCGGTCCGCTGGCTGACCGCTATCACCCGTTACCGGGGTACCGTTGCCGGCGCCCCGAACTTCGGCTATGACCTGTGCGTCCGGCGGGTCCCGCCGGATGAACGGGCCGAGCTGGACCTGACGAGCTGGCGGGTCGCGTTCAACGGCGCTGAGCCGGTCCGACCGGCGACCCTTGACGCGTTCGCGGCGGCCTATCGGCCCCACGGATTCGACCCGAAGGCCCTGCGCGCCGCCTACGGCCTCGCCGAGAACGTCCTGATCACCACCGTGTCGACGGCCGGCGCCCAGCCGCGGATGCTGCGGGTCGACCGAGCGGCGCTGGCCGCCGGGCGGCTGGTACCGGGTGGGAGCCAGACGATCGTGGGGGTCGGCGCGCCGACCGGGGAGCGCCGGGTAGAGATCGTCGACCCTGACACCGGCCAGCCGCGCGCGTCGGGCCGTGTCGGCGAGGTCTGGGTCGGCGGCCCGGACCTCGCCGGCGGATATTGGGGGCGGCCCGAGGAGAGCGAGCGTACCTTCGCGGCCCGGCTCGTCTCTGACGGTAACCAGCCGTTCCTGCGCACCGGCGACCTGGGCGTGCTGCACGACGGCGAGCTGTTCATCACTGGCCGGCTCAAGGACCTGGTCATCGTGGGCGGCCGCAACCACTATCCCCAGGATCTGGAGGCCACTGTCGAGGCCGCCCACCCATGGATCCGGGGTGGCGGCGGATGCGCTGCGTTCGCCGCCACCCACGATGACGGCGGTGACGACGGTGGCGGCGAGAAGCTGGTGATCGTGGCCGAAATGGCCCGGCCGGCCGGCGCCTGGGCGGGTGCGGCGGCCAGCACCGTGCCGACGCTGGCCGAGATCACGCGGGCCGTCCGGGCATCGGTCGCCGCCGAACATGGGATCAACGTCGACGACCTGGTGCTCGTCGCGCCGGGCGCGGTGCCGCGGACGTCCAGTGGGAAGGTCCGCCGCCGGGCCTGCCGCGACGCCTACCTGGCCGGCGAGCTGACGCCTGCCCGGCTGCCGGTGGCCGAGCCGGCGGGGAGGGCACAGTGACCGGCATCGACGCGATCGCAGCCTGGCTCCTCGCCCGGATCGCCGAAGTGACCGGGGCCGAGCCGGACACGATCGACAGCGACATCGAGTTCATCGCCCTCGGGCTGACGTCGATGCAGGCGGTGGAACTATCCGACGACCTCCAGCGCCACGTCGGCCGGCCGCTGTCACCCACGCTGGCCTACGACTACCCGACAATCGGCGCGGCCGCGGCCTTCGTGGCCGGCCTGGCCAGCGATGCCGGCGAGGCAGGCGAGGCAGGCGGGGGATGGGTGACCGGGACCGGCGGCCCCGAGCCGGTCGCGATCGTCGGGAT
>NZ_CAKJTL010000090.1:0-4746 GCF_917627385.1 Protofrankia sp. CiT1 | reverse complement strand
GCGCTGTACCATCCGGACCCGGCCACCGCCGGCAAGATGAACACCCGCTGGGGGGGTTTCCTCGACGACGTCGAGGGCTTCGACGCCGAGTTCTTCGGCATCGCCGCGCGCGAGGCGTCGCGGATGGACCCCCAGCAGCGGATCGCGCTGGAGGTGGCCTGGGAGGCCCTCGAAGACGCCGGGGTCGCACCGAGCGGGCTGGCCGGGTCGAGCACCGGTGTCTACCTGGGTGCCTCCACGTTCGACCACGGTATCGCCATGTTCAGCACCCTCGACGGCGCCGAGCCCTACGACGGGACCGGCGGCGTGCTGAGCATCGTGGCCAACCGCCTCTCGTACTGCCTGAACCTGCGCGGGCCGAGCCTGGTTGTCGACACCGCCTGCTCGTCGTCGCTGGTCGCGGTCTACCTGGCCTGCCAGGCGCTGCGGGCCGGCGAGACCAAGCTGGCGCTGGCCGGTGGGGTCAACGTCATCACCAGTCCGCGGATCGCCCTGAGCTTCAGCCGCGGCGGGCTGATGGCGGCCGACGGCCGGTGCAAGCCGTTCGACCACCGGGCCGACGGCTACGTCCGCGCCGAGGGCGCCGGGGTCGTGGTGCTCAAGACGCTGTCACAGGCGGTCGCCGACGGTGACCGCGTCTACGCGGTGATCCGGGCCGGCGCGCTCAACTCCGACGGCCGTACCAACGGGCTGACCGCGCCCAGCCGGCCAGCCCAAGAGGCGCTGCTGCGCTCGGCCTACACCGCGGCCGGGGTGGACGCGGCGGCGGTCGACTACGTCGAGGCGCACGGCACTGGCACCGCGGTCGGCGACCGGATCGAGCTCGGGGCGCTGGTGGAGGTGCTGCTGGCGGGCCGGCCCGACGGCCGCCCGCTGGTCGTCGGTTCGGCCAAGTCCAACCTTGGCCACCTGGAGGCGGCGGCCGGCATCGCCGGTCTGATCAAGGTAGCGCTGGCCCTGCACCACGGTGAGATCCCGCCGACCGTCCACTTCGAGCGGCCCAGCCCGCTGTCCGGGCTGGATGGCCTGGCCGTGCGGGTCGCGGCCGGCAACGGGCAGCGCTGGCCGGACCGGCCTGGCGGCCGGCCAGCCCGGCTGGCCGGGGTCAGCTCCTTCGGCTTCGGCGGGACCAACTCCCACCTGGTGCTGTCGGGCGCGCCGGCCACGCCACAGCCGCAGCCGGCCGAACCGTCCGGCGACGGCGAGCCGGTGCTGCTGCCGCTGTCGGCCCGGAGCGGACCGGCGCTCGCCAGGCGGGCGGCGGCCTGGGCCACCCGCCTGGCCGCGGCGGACGGCGAGCCGGGCAGTGCGCGGCGGGCCGCTGCCGCTGCCGCCCGCCGGGCCGACCATGACCGGCACCGAGCGGCGGTCGTGGCCGCTGACCCAGCGGGGCTGGCCGCCGGCATGGCGGCGCTGGCCGAGGGACGGCCAGGGGCCGTGGGGCCCCGTGCGGCCGGCCGCGGCCGGCCCCGGGTCGTGCTGGTGTTCCCGGGCCAGGGCCCGCAGTGGGACGGGATGGGCCGGCGTCTGGCCGGCGCCGTGCCGGTGTTCCGCGACGCGATCCACCGCTGTGACGCGGCCATCGCCCGCTGGACCGGCCGGTCGCTGTGGGACGACCACACCGGCCTGGCCATCGAGGGCACCGCCACGGTGCAGCCGGCGCTGTTCGCGACCCAGGTGGCGCTGTTCGAGACATGGCGGGCGTGGGGAATCGAACCGGACGCTGTCATCGGGCACAGTATGGGCGAGATCGCGGCGGCCTACGCCTCGGGCGCTCTCAGCCTTGACGACGCGGCCCAGGTCGCCTGCGAACGCAGCCGGCTGCTCGAGGAAATCTCCGGCGCCGGCGGTCTGGCACTGGTCGAGCTGGCCGCCGACGACGCGGCCGAGCTGGTGCGGGGCCGAGAGCACGAGCTGTCCGTCGCCGCGGTCAACGGGCCCCGGGCGACGGTGCTGTCGGGGCCGGCGGCGGTGCTGGAGGATGTGATCACTGGCCTCACCGAGCGGGGCGTGTTCGCCCGCCGGATCGCGGTCGAGTTCGCCGCCCACGGGCCGCAGGTCGAGCCGTTGCAGCCTCGGCTGCGCGCGGCGCTGGCGGCCCTGCGCCCCGGCACCGCCGCCATCCCGCTGTACTCGACGGTTACCGGCGGCCCGTTGCCTGGCAGCGAGCTGAACGCGCGCTACTGGGAGCGCAACGTGCGCGCCCCGGTGCTGTTCGCCCCGGCCCTGCAACGCCTGCTCACCGAAGGCTACGACACGTTCGTCGAGGTCGCGCCGCACCCGGTGCTGGCCCGGCCGATCGAGGAACTGGCCGGTGAGACCGGTTGCCCCGTCACCGTGATCTCGTCGATGCGGCGCACCGAGCCTGAGCTGGCTGGGATGCTGTCCGCCCTGGGCACGCTGTACACGGCGGGCGCGCCGGTGGCCTGGGACACGCTGTACCCGGGTGCGGTGCCGCACACGGACATCCCCCACCACGGCTGGGAGCACCGGCCGTTCCCGATCGCCCGGGTGGCGGCCGGCGGTCCGCGGCCGGCCGCGCCGCCCACCGCGGCGGCTGGGCCGGGCCCGCTGGGCCGGCGCATCCCGGTGGGGGTTGAGCCGTCCCTGCGCCTGTGGTCGCTCGACGTCGACCTGGCCGCCGCCCCGGAGATCGCCGACCACCAGGTCGACGGGATGGCGGTGGTACCAGGGGCTTACTGGCTCACCGCCGTGGCACGTGCCGTCGCCGCCGAGCGTCCCGGCGAGCCGGTGGTACTGGCCGACGTCGCTTTCGCCCAGCTGTGCCCGGCGGGGCCGGCCGCGGCCGCTGAGCCCCAACTGGCCATCCGGCCCGAGGCCAGTGCCGAGGCCAGTGCCGAGGGGGCCGCGCGGTTTACCGTCACATCGGGACCAGCCGGCGCGATCCCGGTGACCCACGCCGAGGGGTGGGTGCCCGCCGCGGCTGGCGACGCGCCGCCGCCGCTGCCGCCGGCCGCGGCAGCCCGTGACCTGGCACCGGTCCCGATCGACGAGCACTACGCCCGCCTGGCTGCCGCCGGCCTTCGGTACGGCCCGCGTTTCCAGGGCCTGACCCAGTTGTGGGCGGGCGGCGGGCGGGCTGTCGGCCTCGCCCAGCCACCGGCCGGCCTGGCCGTGCCAGGCACCACAGCCGCCCTGCACCCGGCCCTGCTCGACGCCTGCCTGCAGGTGGCCGCGGCCACGGACACAGCGGTGACGCGGGCGGGCTCGGTGCCGGTGCCGGCCCGGATAAGACGGGTGTGGAGCCAGCCGGGCGTCCCGGCGCCGGCCGAGGTCTGGTGCCATACCCAGCTGACCGCGGCCTCGGCCCGTGAGCTGACGTGCGACATCACCGTCACCGGTCCGGACGGCCAGGTCCTGTGGGCCGCGGCTGGCTTCACCCTGCGGCTGGCCGGGCCGGCCCGGCCGGTCGAGGATGGCCGGCTCTACCAGGTGCGCTGGGAGCCGCTCGTGCCCGTGCCCAGGGCCGGCGGCCGGGGCGCGGGTGGCTGGCTGGTCGTCGCCGACGGCGCCTTTGGCCGGGCGGTCACCAGCCGGCTGACCGCGGCCGGTGACCGGTGCCTGACCGCGGTCAACGGCCTGGCGCTGGGGCCGGACGAGTATCAGCTCCCACCCGGCCCCAGCGCTTATACCGAGGTACTCGCCGAGGCCGAGTCCCGGTTCGGGACGTTACGCGGTGTGGTGGACGCTCGGACTGCCGGTGACAGCTCCGACGCGGCTGAGGACGAGTTCGACCCGTCCGCCGTCGCCGCCCGGGGGGTCGACGCGCTGCGGCTGGCCCACGCGGTCGTCAGGCGGGAATGGCCGGCCGGCGCTCCCCGGCTGTGGGTGGCCGCGGCCAGCGGCGGGACCGACGGGCTGCTCGACGCGGCCCGGACCGGGCTGGCCCGGGTACTGGCCAACGAGCACCTCGAGCCCGGGTGCACCGCGGTCGAGATCGAGGTCGACGCCGGCACCGTGGGCTCCGGCCTGGACGCGCTGTGCGCGCTGCTGCGGTCCGGGGAACCGCCGGGCCAGGCCATGATCCGCGGCGGCACGCTGCTCACCCCGGTGCTCACCGCATCCGTTGACGGCCTGGCCGGACCGGATACCGCACCGGCGGCCCCCCGGGTGCGCCCCGACCGGACCTACATCGTCAGCGGCGGCCTGGGCGCGCTGGGCCGGCGGGTGGCGCGGTGGCTCGCCAGCATGGGCGCACGGCACCTGCTGCTGCTCGGCCGGGGCGCGCCCTCCCGCGACGCCGACGAGGATCTGGCCGGGCTCCGGGCGGCCGGCGTGACGGTCCAGGCCGCGGCCGTCGACGTGGCCGACGCTCGGCAGCTGGCCGGGGCGCTGCGGCCCGGGGGCGCGGCCCCGCCTGTCGGCGGTGTCTTCCACCTGGCCGGCGTTCTCGAGGACGCCCTGGTCACGGACCTGACCGAAACCGCCGTCATGCGGGCGTTCGCCGGCAAGGGGATCGGTGCCTGGAACCTGCACATGCTGACCCTCGACCAGCCGGTTGAATTCTTCGTGCTGTTCTCGTCACTGGCCGGTCTGATCGGCTCACCCGGGCAGGGCGCGTACGCCGCGGCCAGCGCCTTCCTGGACGCGCTGGCTCGGCACAGAGCCGCGGTCGGGCTGCCAGCTCTCAGCATCGACTGGGGCACCTGGTCCGGCGACGGGCTTGCGGCCGGCGGGGTCGAGCGGCTGGCCGCTCGGGGCGTGCTCCCCCTGGACCCCGACACC
>NZ_CAKJTL010000089.1:19181-23613 GCF_917627385.1 Protofrankia sp. CiT1 | reverse complement strand
AGCCAAGGCTGATCCCGAAGGGCGAGCGGCGGGTCGGGGCCTGTCGGACACGGTGATCTCGCTGTACGCGGGTGTGGGATGACGGTCCGCGACATCGCCCACCACCTGGCCCGTACGGCCTTTGCGTGACGACGCAGGAACCGCCCTCCGCACCGCCGGACGCGGCCGGTGCGGCGAAGGCACTCACGACCTCCGCACCAGCCGGCCAGGCGGTAGCGGCTGTAGATCGTCGATCACGCGTAGGGTGGTACGCGGAGCAAGAACCATTCGCCGGGCCTTGGAGGGGCGGGATCGATGGGTCGTCGGTTCAACACGGCCGGTCCGTGCCTGCCGGCGGAGCATTACATGATCCCAGCGCTCTCCCGGCTGCCGGAGGTGCCCGGGCTGGTGGATCTCAAGGCCTACTTCGTCGTGCACGCTCCCCGCCAGACAGGCAAGACGACCGCGCTGCGCGCGCTCGCCAGCGACCTGACCGCCCAGGGCCGGTACGCCGCGCTGCACTTCTCCTGCGAGGCGGCCCGCGCGGCGGGCGACGACTTCGGCGCCGCCACGCTGGGTATCCTCCAACGGATCAAAGAAGCTGCCCGGTGGCAGCTGCCACCCGACCTTCGCCCGTCGGCCTGGCCCATGGCACCCGCGGCGGCACTGCTTGGCACCGCGCTCCGCGAGTGGGCCGAAGTCTGCCCCCGGCCGTTGGTGTTGTTCTTCGACGAGATCGACGCGCTGCGCGGGCAGAGTCTGATCAGCATCCTGAGCCAGCTTCGCGACGGTTATAACAGCCGTCCCGCCCCGTTCCCCGTCTCGGTCGTCCTCTGCGGCCTGCGCGACGTCCGTGACTATAAGGCTGCGGCAGGTGGTGACGCGTCCCGGCTGGGGACATCCAGCCCGTTCAACATCAAGCTGAAGTCGCTGCGACTCGGCGACTTCACCCCAGGCGAGGTGGCCGACCTCTACGGCCAGCACACCACCGACACCGGCCAGCAGTTCGCCCCGGGCGCCGTCGACCACGCCTACGAGCTCACCAGCGGCCAGCCGTGGCTGGTCAACGCCCTGGCCCAGGAGGTTGTCGAGGAGATCGGCGTGCCCGCGTCGGAACCGATCACCGTCGAACACCTCGACCAGGCCAAGGAGCGCTTGATCCTCACCCGCGCCACCCACCTCGACTCCCTCACGGCCAGGCTCGCCGAACCCCGCGTCCGGCGGATCATCGGGCCTCTGATCGCTGGCGACCCGCTCGCCCTCGACCCCTACGACGACGACCTCAGCTACGTCCGCGACCTCGGCCTCATCGCCCCCAACCCCCCGGTCAGGGCCGCGAACCCCATCTACCGCGAGGTCATCGTCCGCGTCCTGTCCGCCAGCATCCAGGAGAGCGTCACCGCTGACCCGCGCACTTTCGTCCGCCCAGACGGCGGGTTCGACCTGCCCAAGGCCCTCTCGGAGTTCGCCGACTGGTGGGTCGAGAACGGCGAGTTCCTCACCAGCCGCGGCTACTACAACGAAGCCGCGGCCCAGCTCATCCTCATGGGCTACCTCCAGCGCGCCGTCAACGGCACCGGCGTGGTCGAACGCGAGTACGCCGTCGGCTCAGGCCGCATCGACCTCCACCTCCGCTGGCCCTACACCACCCCGGACGGCATCCCGCGCGTCCAGCGCGAAGGCATCGAGATCAAGGCCTGGCGCACCGGCCGGTCCAACCCGCTGTCCTCCGGGCTCCGACAGGTCGACCGCTATCTTGACCGCCTCCGCCTCCCCACCGGCACCTTGGTGATCTTCGACCAGCGCCGAGGTGCCCCCAGCATCGACGAACGCACCACCCTCACCACCACCGCCAGTCCCGCCGGCCGCACCATCACCCTCCTCACCGGCTGATGCGCCGTGAGGGGCACACGGGGCTGTCCGGGACGATCGAGCCATGCCGACACAGCTCGATCAGCAGTAGCTCGCTGTGGAGGGCACGGTAACTGACAACGAGGCGATGCGGTGGGTCCGGCGATGGCCCGCTGGTTGACGGGGCCTGAGCAGGCCGCAGGGGCCTCGTTGATACTCAGCCAGAGTTCGCCTACGGGCGCGCGGATGTGATGGATGAGCGGGTGATCTGGGCGGGCACCCTCATCGACGGTCCGGGTACGTGCCGCAAGGAAATGGCGCCTCCCTCCGCCGCCTCGCGATCCATCCGCCCGGGCGCCGCTCCCTGATCGAACGCCCTATTGCTGGAGCCTCTAAGAGCGCCCGGCAATAGGGGCGTGGATCAAGGAGCGGGGCTGGGGTGCGTGCGGCGCGAGGCGGAGGAGGGAGCCACCGGAGGTGTTGGGTGGCGACTGACGAGCCGGGGTACCCGTGCATCGCGCAGCGATGGACGGGGAGCGATGCGGCGAGGTGCGTGCCCTGGCCCCGCGACGCCGCGTCCCCTATTGCCGGGCGCTCTAAAGGTGCCGTTTGTAGAGCCGTACGGCCAACGGCGCGAACACCACGATCACGGCGACACTGGCGACGAGCGTCCAGCCTGCCTCCGCGGATACATGGGCGCCGTTGGCCAGGTCCCGGTCGGCGGAGACCAGGTGCGATACCGGGTTGACCCTGACGAACGCGGCCAGCCAGCCCGGCAGGGTGTTGACGGGTACGAACGCGTTCGACAGGAACGTCAACGGGAACATGATCATCATGGAGATGCCCTGGACGCTCTGGGCGCTGCGCGCGACGGTGCCGAGGCAGGTGAACACCCAGGCCAGCGACCAGCCGGTGAAGACCGCGAGCAGGATCGCGGCGACCACACCGCGCACGCCGCCGCCGGGCCGGTAGCCGATCGCGATGCCTATGGCAAAGGTAATCGTCGCGGCGATCGTGTAGCGGAGCAGGTCTGCGACCATCGGCCCCGCCAGCGGCGCGATCCGGGCCATCGGCAGCGACCGGAACCGGTCGAAGACGCCCTTGTCGATGTCCTCGCGCAGCTGGGTGCCGGTGGCCATGCTGGTCGTCAGCACGGTCTGCGCGAGGATACCGGGGATCATCAGCGGCAGGTAGCTCTTCACATCGCCGGAGATCGCCCCGCCGAAGATGTAGGCGAACATCACCGTGAAGAGGACCGGCTGCAACGTCACGTCGAAGAACTGCTCCGGGTTGCGCCGCATCTTCTTGGTGGCACGCCAGGCCATGATCATGATCTGGCGGAACGTGTCCGCCGGGCTGGGCCGGCTCTGGGCGCGGGCGACCGCGGCCCGGGAGCCGATCGTGATCGTGGTCATCGGGCCATCTCCTGTGGGGCTTGCGCACGCATGGGTTCGGGCTCGGTCGTGTCCGCCCGCTCGCTCTCGCTGCTGCCGTGGCCGGTGAGCGCGAGGAAGACCTCGTCGAGAGTCGGCTTGTCGACGCCCACCGAGGCAACGTGGACACCCGCCTGGCGCAGCCCGATCAGCACGTCGGCCACCCGGTCGGCCGTCTCGATCGGGACGTTGAGCTGCCCGGACTCCGGGGTGAGGACCGGCTCCTCACCGAGCTGGCGGCGCACCACGTCCGCGGCCAGCGACATATCCGCGTCCGCGGCCAGGCGCAGCCGCAACGTCAGGTTGCCGACCGAGGTCTTCAGCTCGTCGGGTGTGCCCTCGGCCACCTTGCGGCCGTGGTCGATCACCGCGATCCGGCCGGCGAGCTGGTCGGCCTCGTCGAGGTACTGCGTGGTCAGCAGGACCGTGCACCCGCTGGCGACCAAGCCGCGGATGGTGTCCCACATCTGCCCGCGCGTCCGGGGGTCGAGGCCGGTGGTCGGCTCGTCGAGGAAGATCAGCGGAGGCTGAGTGATCAAACTCGCGGCCAGGTCGAGCCGCCGCCGCATCCCGCCCGAGAAATGCGAGATCCGCTTGTCCGCGGCGTCGGTGAGGCCGAACTGCTCGAGCAGCCGCGCGGCGGTATCGCGTGACCTGCGTGAGCTCAGGCCCTGCAGGCGCCCGAACATCCAGAGGTTCTCGGCAGCGGTGAGGTTCTCGTCGACGGAGGCATACTGACCGGTGACGCCGATCAGCTGCCGCACCCGGTGCGGCTCACGGCGGAGGTCGATGCCGAAGACCGACCCCTCACCATCGTCGATCTTGAGCAGCGTCGCGAGCATCTTCAGCATCGTCGTCTTGCCGGCGCCGTTGGGGCCGAGCACGCCGAAGATCTCGCCCTCGTCGATATCAAGGTCGACGCCGTCTACGGCTCGCAGGCCACCGAATGTCTTGACCAGGCCACGTGCGTGGACCGCGGCTGTCATCGAGATGCTCCTTCCGAACCGTGCTCGGATGCCCGGCCCTGGGTGACCACTCTGCGGGTGACCAGTTTCACCGCGCTCTCAGGATGGTTTCACGGACTTTGCCCGGCGTTATGGAAGCCTGGCCGGGGGCTGACGGGCGGGCAACCGCTGGTCGTTCAGGGCATCTAAGAGCGCCCGGCAATA
>NZ_CAKJTL010000089.1:4609-18595 GCF_917627385.1 Protofrankia sp. CiT1 | reverse complement strand
ATCCACGCCCCTATTGCCGGGCGCTCTAAAGCTATTGCGCGCCTGCGCCGAACATGGTGTGGACGACCGAGTACCAGCCGTCAGGCCCTGATCCACATGTTCCGCTGTGGACCGCGATCCGTCGTCGGCGTGGCGCGCATAACACCTGACTTCTAGATCAAACAGGTTTTGTAGAGGCGGGTTCTTTGGAGTGAGCCGCCCCTTGCCGGTGGTAACCGCCTCGCTAATAATTGATCGGCGACCTGATCGATTTTGCGGCCAGGTCGGGTGAGTCCGGGGGGCGCGATCCAACGCAATCATGCACGGGGGCGGTTCGCCGCGGAGGCGGCGGCCGTGGAAGAAGGGCTCGGCGGCCCTATGACCGACGCCGTCCCCGCGGCGGCTGGCCGGAGCGGGCTTGCCGCGCGCACGACCAGACACGGGGACGGATCTCGCGACCGGTATGGCGTCCCGGCGTTTGCCGCGCCCGCGCGGCGCCACCACCGGCAGCGCCCGCACGGCCACCAGCGCTACCGCCACCAGTGACACCCCCGCCCCCGTCACCGTCACCAGCGCTCCCACCGCGAGCGGCGCCTCCGCCGCAGGCGGCACCGCCACCACCAGCCGCCCCCGGATCCAGCTGGTGGCAGGCCAAGAGCGCGCCATCACGGACGCCGCCCACGGCACAGGGGCCAGGCATCCCACCCACTGTTTTCGGCACCGGGCACTACCGGTTACCACAACAGGCACCGGCCGCGCCGCCGCCCCCGGCACGCCGGCCGGGCAACATCCCACCTGCCGGGACGGCAGCAACCGGGACCTGGTGGGAACGCAAGGCTACGGCGCTGCATCCGGTCGGGGCGGCGTCAGTCGTCATCGGCCGCGCGCCCGAGTGTGACGTGGTGCTCGCCGACCCGCTCGTCTCCCGCCGGCACGCGGAGCTGCGCCAGGCCGGGCCCGAGTGGCGGATCGTCGACCTCGGCAGCTGGAACGGGACGTTCGTCAACATCCTGCACCCGCAGCTGACCGTCCGCCGGGCGCTGCGGTACGCGGCCGAGCTGCGGTTCCCCGCTGATACCCCGGCGGCCGAGCGCAACGCGCGGGTCGATGAGGTGATCGGCGAGCTGGGGCTGGCCGACCAGGCGGAGCAGCGGATCAGCACCCTCTCCGGTGGGCAGCGCAAGCGCACGAGTGTGGCGCTGGAGCTGCTCACCCGCCCGTCGCTGCTCTTCCTCGACGAGCCGACGTCCGGGCTGGACCCGGGCATGGACAAGTCGGTGATGCAGACCCTGCGCACACTGGCCGACGACGGCCGGACGGTGGTCGTCGTCACGCACTCACCCGCGCAGCTTGACCTGTGCGACCGGCTGCTCGTGCTCGCGTCGGGCGGCCAGCTCGCCTATTTCGGCCCGCCCGGCGAGGCGCTCGCGTACTTCGGCCAGCATGACTTCGCGGACATGTTCCTGCTGCTCGACCGGTCCCGGGAGGTCGACTGGACGGCCCGCTTCCGGGCTTCGCCCGAGTACGCACGGTACGGGATGCCGAGCGGCACGGCGCAGCCCGCGGCGCGTCCGGCGCGATCCGTACCGGACGCGCCGCCGCGCCAGCAGCCGGCGCTGCGCCAGTTCGTCGTGCTCGCCCGCCGTTACTTCGCGGTGATCGCGGCCGATCGGGCCTACGCGCTGTTCCTACTGGCGCTGCCGCTGGTGCTGAGCCTGTTCGCACGGCTGCTTCCGGGCGGGCACGGACTGTCGTGGAAAAGCCGGCAGGCCGGCCCCGACAGTGACATCGCGCCGCTCATGCTCGTGCTCGTGCTCGGGTGCGCGTTCACGGGATTCGCCGGAGCGTTCCGCGAACTGGTCAAGGAGCGCTCCGTCTTCCGCCGCGAGCAGGCGATTGGGCTCTCGCGCGGCGCTTACCTCTGGTCGAAGCTCGCCGTGCTGGGCCTGATCAGCAGCGCTCAGGCCGTGATCCTGGCCTTTGCCGGACTGTACGGCCAGCCAGCACCGGACAGGCCACTCGCGCTGAGCCAGCATGGGGTGACCGAGGTTGCCGTCGCCATGGTCGCGGTCGCGCTGGCCGCAATGGCTCAAGGGCTGCTGGTCTCAGCACTGATCGCAAACGCCGACCGCGGCATGCCGATCCTCGTGCTCGTCCTGCTGTTGCAGCTGCTGCTGTGTGGGCTGCTCATCCCGCTGGACGGCCATCCACCGCTGGAACAGCTCGCATACCTGATGCCGGCCCGGTGGGGGTTCGCGATGCTCGCGGCGACAACCGGCTACCGCCAGACCCCGGCCAACCCCAAGATCGACCCGCTGTGGACAGCCGACGTCCACACCTGGACACTTGACCTCGCCGCGCTTGTGCTACTGACCGCAGCCATCGTATCGGCGATATGGCCGGTCCTGCGCCGCGGGTCCGCACCCCGGAAGGGCCGGTGACCGAGCGCGCCGCGTCCTGGGCGAGCTGCCGGCGGAGGTACTCGTTACGGGACAGACCGAGCCGGGCGGTGTGCGCCTCGACAGCGGCCAGCACGTCATCGGGCACGTCACGGATGAGCACATCGGACATCAGCAGCATCTCCAAGCGATATCCGATGCTCTTGGAGGCGTGGCCCGCGGCCTGGGCAAGCGGCGGGATTGTGGGCCGTCGTGGCTTTGTCAGCGGCTTCCCGGGGATGTCACCGACTGTCTCGATGACGTCGGTTCGGATGGCGGGTTGACCCCATCTCTGCGAAGGAGCACACCATGGCCGAAGCGGTGGCAATCCCTGGACGGACGGGGAAGCAACGGACGGGGAAGCAACGGACGAGGAAGCAACGGACGGGGAAGCAACGGACGGGGAACCAGCGGCCACAGCGAACGATGGCGCGATCACGGCTGCTTCCGCGTCCAGGGTTCCCGTCGCATCGGCGCTGCCGGCCCGCCGGGTCCGAGAGGCCACCGGGAGCCTGACCGGCCCGCTTGGAAAGGCATGACTCCACGTGCTGCCGGTTGTGTCGCGGTGATTGGCGAAAACGTCGCGGATGCTGTTGTCGAGCCGGCGGCCGGGAGCGACACCGCGTTGCGGTTGCGGGTATTCCCGGGAGGCGGCCCGGCGAACACGGCGGTCGCTCTCGGGAGACTCGGAACACCGACCCGGTTTCTCGGCAGGCTGCCGCGGGGCGTGTTCGGTGATCTTTTTGTCGAGCGGCTGCGGACGTCCGCGGTCGACCTGTCATGCGCCGTCACCGCCAGTGAACCGGCAACGCTCACCATCGCGTCGGTGGCGGCTGACGGTCAGGCCAGCTATGTGTTCTACGCGGCCGGAACGGCGGACTGGCAGTGGACCGCGCGGGAACTGGCCCCATCCCATCTCGACGGCGTGGCGTGTGTGCACGCCGGCTCACTCTCGCTGGTGATGGAGCCGGGCGGGAACCTGGTCGAAAAGCTGCTCCGCACCGCCCGGGAACGCGCGACGGTGTCGATTGACCCCAACGTCCGGGCTGCCCTGGTGAGTCCGCGGAGGTACCGGTCGAGGATCGCGGAGTGGTCTCGCCTTGCTGACATCATCCGGATGAGTGAGGATGACGCCGCCGAGCTCTTCCCCGGCGTCTCCCTGGATGATCTCCTCAGGGCCCCGGGCCTGGCCGATGTGCCACTGGTCATCATCACGCGCGGGGAGCGGGGCGTCATAGCCTCATTCCGACAGGATGTGGTGGAGGTTCCTGCCGTCGCGGTGCGGACCGTCGACACCATCGGCGCGGGCGACGCCTTTTCCGCCGGCCTTCTTCACTGGCTGTATCAAGCAGGTCACCTTGGCGGCCGGATCGACCAGCTCGACATCGAGACCGTACGGCGCGCGTTGACCTTCGGGGCCCGAGTCGCGGCACTGACCTGCGCCACACCCGGTGCTGACCCGCCCTGGGCGAGCCGGCTGACCAGCGAGAGCACAAACCTGCTTCCATGACATGAGCCGGGCGGACGGCCCGTCGGGGCCGATGACGATGTGGCCCATGCCGCTGGCCGTGCGGTCGCCGATTCCGGCGTAGCGGGCGAGGACCTCGATGGCGCCGCGCGTCTTCGTGGCTCTCCGTATTGCCGAAGAGGTCCGCCTCAAACGTTGGAAACGTCGCGGGCTGCCAGTGCGCTCGCGAAGGACGGGTGTCAGATCTGACCAAGATCGATCTCTGCCGCCAAGGGAGCCGGGACCTTGACCACGCCGGGGAACACCTCTTGGTCACGTCAGGACCTCGTCGGTCACCCTCGGCCTGTCGGTACGGAAGGCCGAGGGCGACCGCTGTCTCGACTGTCCGTCGACACCGCCCTCTTACCGGTCTGAATGTTTCTGCGCCGCCGGCATCTCCGTTGCCCGTGCACCGTCAGTGATCTCGTCGGGCCTCCTGCAGGGTCATTGCAAAGTCGTGTTTGTGCTGGTCACGAGGGTGATTGCCTGGTCGGGGTGGCGGGCGTGGTGGCGTAGGGCTCAGGTCATGTTGGTGAAGCCGGCGAACCGGAGCAGGCTGATCACCAGGCTGCGGAGAACGGCCATGACCTGGGGTCCGCTGCCGGTACGAGCCTGGTGGAGGCCCTCACCCAGTATGACGTCGCGGATCCAGTGCAGGCGGACCTCGATGTGGACCAGTGGCCTCGGATCCAGGTGGCCAGTTCGGCCGGTAGGGCGTCGTGGGCGGGCAGGGTGCAGATCGCGTAGACGGTCTCACGTCACTGACGGTGCTTGCCCTCGGTCGTTCTTCTTGTTCTTGTTGATCGGGCGGGAGGTGCGGGTGATCTGGATGGCCTGGGCGGCATGGGGGAACCCGAGCCCGGCCGGGACGGTGACGGCTTTGAGGGTGCGTGCCTCGATCCGGCCGTGGCCACGGCCGGTGGCAGCGTGCCCGACCGGGACGTCCTTCCACGGCAGGGTCTTCAACCGGGTGTGGACGGTGGGCTGGTTACGTTTCACGGTGACCAGCAGGTGCGCTCCCCGGGCATGCAGGTAGTCGGCGTGCGCGGTCTGCGCGTGCATCGCGTCAACGGTGATCAGGACGTCGGTCAGGTCGGGAATCTGATCGAGAACCGTGGAGAACACAGGGATCTCGTTGGTCTTCTCGTCGACGTCGACCTGCGCCAGCACCCCGCCGCGGGTGCGGTTGAGGACACCGAGCAGGTGCACGGGGTGGGCGCCGTGGCGGGTGGCGCGCATCGCTTTGCCGTCCACCGCGAGCACCCGCCGTACCCGGCGGCGCTGTGTCGGCCGCTGCGCGGCGGTGTCGACGGCGTCGAGGGGCCCGGATCCAGGCTCCGATCGCGGCCTCCAACGCCACCCGGTCCACCCGTACCAGCACCCACCAGATCGTCACCGGGCCTGGGATCCGCCCGGTCAGCCCCAGGCCAGCGCGGGCATCCGCGGGAAGGTCGGCGGCCCATTCCCCGATCGCCGCGAACGACCGGGCGCCACTGAGCATCGCGCACACCGCGATGGTCAGGATCACGGCGAAGGGGTATCGCACCCCGCGCCGTCGGCGTGGGTCCGGTACCTGCGCGAGCGTCTCGCATAACCCGATCCACTCACTGTCGGTTACCGAACCGCTGCCCAGCAAAAATGCCGAGGCCCTGCTATGACCACTTGGTTTCGCCAGTTCTGAAGCATCATCCAATCCTCGATAATCTTCTCTGGACCATTAGGGTCATACCCTCTACATCCTTTTTTGCAGCACTCTTCGCAAACTCTTCCAGGGTATTTAAATAGCTATACGGGTCGCCGCGTAATACCCTCTCACTCTCAACGAAAGGCCGTATGGCCGTCCAGGTCTTCTCGAGCCGATAGCGGATGGGAAGAATGACGACGTTTTCGTCGACGACCTCGAAGGCGAGCAGGTAGCCCAGCATCTGGTAAAAGAATGATACTTCAATGACTTCCCCTCGAATATCCGCCGGTAGACGGGTAACTCCTAAATTTGGGTCGCGCGAAGGTAGCTCTGCCCAAATCTTCTCTTCTTTCAGGTAGAAAGACTGGGTCGTGTGGCGATCAAGCATTTCGATGATGATTGGGAGCTGATTTGCGCGGTCCGCTGATCGTGCCTGCCATGCTGCGAGCAAAGTTGAAGTCGCCAAAGAAACTAATGAGATAAAGATGGCGCTGACATTTAGTAGCGAGCCAGCCATTTTCACACACATCCCACCACGGCTCGATGGCACACACCTCGGCCATACAGGAAATGTACCGTCAACTCTTTCATTAGTTCACGAAGTCCATTATTGTTATGAAGGCAAATATTTAAACAACAAGAAAATTCAACTCCACCCAAACGACGAACGGCCGAGTAGAACCAGCCAGCCGCAGACCCGGACAAAGATCAGATAGAGCAGTCGCACGGACATAGTTGACCCTCATACCGACAGCTGAACCGTCGCATAACCCCAGCTCACAGCCCCAAGCCGACTCTGACACTCCACACGTCGAAATCAGTGGGATGGCGCCGCCGTTGTGGGCCGCGCCGAATCCGCCCGATAGTACCGGCCGAACGTCACCTGCCCGACGAGGCGCAGTTCGTCGGCTTCTCGATGTGCACCACGGGGCATCAGGGTCTGTGCCTGGCCCGGGATACCGGGGATCCGGTCGGTGGCCTGCACGGCTTCCGATACCGAATACGGCTCCAGCACACCGGTCAGCCTTTCCAGGTTCAGCCGGGCCGGCTTCGCCACCTCTACCGGAACCTGAACGCCACTGACAGTGGCCTGTAGCGCCCGAAGCGCATCGGCCAGCTGGCCGAATTCGGACGCCTCGTCGGATATGAACCGACCGGCCCTCCAGATATCCACCACCTAATTATTGTCATTACTGGACGGAGAGACGCACCTCCCAGGCACCAGCACGGAGCACGACTTCCGCGAGTACAGCAGACCCGCCCGGCGGGCTCAGGCACGTATGAACTCCTGCTTGTACCCGATGCCGGCCAGCGTGAGCCTGCCCGCCGAGCAGGTGAAGATATCCGTCTCATCTACGGCCGGGATGGTCTGTCTACCCAGATACGTGTGATTGACGCTGGCGTCGACGACATCGGACCCACTCACCATGCTGTATTTGACGGTGGTACCACTGACGGAGAAGCGGAAGGTCGCCCGATCGACTTCGGTGATCGAGTAGAAATTTCCGTCCGTAGATCCATAGCCAGTAAATGTTACGTTATCAACATCACTCCCACTTCCGTCTTCGTTGAACTGAATGACAAACGTGGAGGTGTCGCTCGCCTTCATGTCAACCGTACCGGGAGTGTCCAGGACAAATTGTGACGCGTTTAGCGTATGGGCCCACCTGGAGAGCTGCCAGGTTCCGATCAGGCAATTCCGGCCGTCCATCGGCCTGCCCTTCTTTGCGGGATCGGCCGCATCTGCACCGGCCGACGCCGACGTGTCGGGTGTGTCTGGCGCCGGTGGACACCACCGGCGCGGCTGTCGCGACGGGCGCGGCTGCCGATCTACTTTCCTGCCACTGCAGAACCCCGAAGATCGCACCAGTCAGGACACTGACGACGCCAATTACCGCTTCGACTCTGTGCCAACGCCCCTCACCTGGCACCCCCGCCCTTGCACCCGACATTCAAGCCTCCAGATCCAGGTTCCCGAGTAGCATCGCGTACTCCTCGGTTTTCGGGCACGGTGAGTCACCTCCGCCCTGAGCCCGGTGGAGCGGTACCGACCGACCGCTATCGTCCATGGCCACACAGGTGAACTCCAGCTTCAGGACCACTCAAAGCCAGGCGTCCAGTTACTCAACTTTCATCGCCACGGCGGGCCGGTCCGCCACCGAGGCCCGGAGCAGCTGCTCGGCTGCAGCGGATCGTGGTGGCACCGACCCTGGCGGGCTGGGGCCTGATCCGCTGCCCAATGCTCGGTCTGGCGGGCCTGAAGCAGTTCGTACAGTTTCATCAGACCGGCGAGTTCAACCCGCCTGGAGATGTTCAGTATCAGGTAGATCTCGCGGAGGTGGTTACCCACGGTCCGTTTCGTGATGAACAGCTCCTTGCCTATCCCCGGGTCGCTCAGGCCTTCGGCGGCGAGGCTAGCGACCTTTCGTCGCTGATCGCTGAGTTTTGGAATCGGAATCCGAGGCGAGGGTGACCATGGCTGGTCACATTTGGACAGGAGGTCGGCGAGGTATCCGGCAAGTGCGCCGACTCCGATGGCATCTTTCGGACGGGGTACCTGGAAGGCCTGTGCCGCAGTTTCCGCCGCATAATGCCACAGACCGAGGTCCGCGTAGCTGCCCGCACTCACCCGCAGTCCGGCCTGATCGGCAGCGAGCAGTGCCTCGGCGTGCCGCCGCACGAGACCGGGCAGGCGACCGTTCACCATCGATTCGAGTTGCTTCAGCCGCTGGACGTCCGAGGGGCCGATGAGCCCGGATCTGAGCAGGGCGAACAAGGCATGTGTTTCCAGACCGTGGAATCCATCGTCGCGTAGGCGGTCCGCCAGGTGTCGCAGGGTGGACTCGGCCGTTTCGAAATGTCCCTCGCTTGCGGCGACCTGGGCGCGGGAAAGCTCGATCCACGGATACATGAGAGTCATCGTCCGAGCGTGCCGCTGGTCGGCTTCCTTGAGTAGTTGCGCTGCCTCCGGGAGGCGCCCCAGAAGCGCGGCGCAGTGCGCCTGTTCCGCGAGGAGCGCGGAAAGTAGCGTCTGCCCGCCCCGCTCCGCCAGCGTGAGGGCCTCCAGGGTGGTGGCCTGCGCCGATTCGAAGCGGCCGGTCAGTCGCTGACGCATCGCCTCCGCGAGGCCTTCCTGCGCTTCGAAGAGTGGGAAGTCCTCGGCGGGGTCCCTGTCTGCGTCGCGCAGCAGAATGCTAGCGGTCGCGGCCGTGACGCTCCACCGGGCGAGGGTGGCGACTGCCCGCAGGTAGGGCAGGCCGGGTAGATGGTCCGGAAGATGGCTCTCGAAGGCGCGCAGCTCGTCGAGTAGGAGCTCGCCGCCACCGTGGTACGCGGCGAGGACAAGGCGATGCCCTTCGGCGAACAATCGTCCGCCGGTCCAGCTCTTCTCCATTTCCGGAATCTCGGCCAGGCGCTGGTAAGCGGAGCGGAAATCGCCGCGCCAGGCGAGCTGGCATATTGACACAGCCCGGAGCAGGGTCGCGCCGGGGCCACCAAGGGATTCCGCGGCACACCACAGGCGCTCAGCCGCGGTCGGGTCGTTCAGCATGCCGAACTCGATCATTCCCCGCGCTATGGACCAGCGGATCCGCTGCTCGTCGGTCTTCAGCGCGGGCTCGGCGGAGTTCAGGAGTTCGATCGCTTGTTCCGGCTCGCCGGTAAAACCGAGGATCGACGCGCGTAGATCGACGGCGTCGAAGCCGCCGCCAGCGGCCAGTGCGGCCCTGGCGAGTTCCCCGGCCAGCGACAGATCGAAACGGGCGTATGCCGTGCGCCCCGCCCGGACCAGCAGGAGTGGGTCGCCGACGGTGTTGGATCTCATCCGCCAGACCGCCACACGCAGTTCGTCATCCCGCCGCCGCATGCTGGTCCGCTCGACGTATTCCGCGAGGTCGCCGAGGTGGCGTTCGGCGTGTGGCATGCTCCGCACCACCTCGCCGAACACGGGGTGGTCTTAGATCCCGCCGCTGGCGTCGGCGGTCCGCCTGGATGAGCTTCTGGTCTTCGGCCGACGTGACAGCATATTTCCCGACCAGCCCGACGAGCATGCCGTAATCGACCGGTTCGGCAAGCGCGACAATCTCCACGACCGTGCGCAGGTTATCGGGCAGATTACGCACCCGTTCCTCGAGAACGCTGAAGACGTCGATGTGTAGCCGGGTCATGTCTCCGGACCAGTGCCAGAGGCCACCGACCTGGCTGACCTCACCGGAGTCCCGCAACCCGTCGACCAGTTCGCGCAGCGTCAACACGTTGCCTTCCGTCAGCTGCCACAACCTGTTCCCCGTGCGTCCCTCCACTCGGCCGCCAAGCACACCCGCCAACAGGTGATCAGTCTGCGACCGGTCCAGCGGCGGGACCGGGATCCGCGTGACCAGGTCACGCTTCCACAGCTCCGCGACGCTGTCGGGAACGATCCCCGGGGTCCGACGTGTCCCAAGGACCAGCACGTGACCGGTCCGGGTGGCGCGCAGAACCAGATCGGCGCTCGTCGTGTCGAGCAGCTGCATGTCATCGATCGCCAACACCACCTGGTGAACACTCGACGGCCGCTCGACGAGGCTGTCGAGGACGAGGTTGAGCTCCCGTGCTCCCACAACCCCATGCGGCTCCTGATGAGGCAGGAATTCAGCGAACGCCCCCAACGGGATGGCGGACATGGCCTCGGTGGCGTACACACGCTTGACCGTGAAGGTGCCCGCGTCCTGCTGCCCGGCGATCTCCCGCAACAACCGACTCTTGCCGACGCCCGCCGCACCCTCGAGGAGCATTCCTCGGCCCTCGGCTAGCGCCGCCGTGACCCGGCCCACCTCGATGGACCGGCCGACGAAAGGCCAAGCGTGCACCATGCTGCCGAATTATGTCGTGGTCGATCCGTCGACGAACCCACCCGCCCTCAACGCGCTGGCGATCACTTTCGAGGGACGCCTGACCCCGACCACCACCAACTGGCCCACTACCGAGCGCAGCACCACTTACGCCGAGCGTTCGGACAGTCCCGAAATGCTCGGTGTAGACGTTAGTACCGTCGCCGGGTGCCGTTCGGAGACGATCAACATCCGGCGGGAACAGTGCACGTCATAGCGGGTGAGCTGGGACGTGGCCGGCTACCGACGGGCTACACAACTAGCGGTAGGTGTAAGTTACAGGCGACGTAAGTTGCCTGCGTGGAGTTGGGGCGATCATGGCCTTCGTCAATCGCACCGAGGAACTCGCAGCCCTCGATGCCTGGTGGAAGTCGACCGACCCGCGTCCGGCGGTGGTCTGGGGGCGGCGCAGGGTAGGCAAGACCGCTCTGGTGCAGCGCTTCGCGGAGGGCCGACGGTCGGTCTTCCACACCGGAGCCGGTCGTGCGGCCGCAGGGGAACTGGCGCAGCTATCCCGCCAGGCCGCGGCCGCGCTGCCTGGGCGCCTCCGCGACCTGGCCGCCCGCCCCTACGCCGACTGGGACGATGCCCTTGACGACCTCGCCGCCGCGGCCGAGCGCGAGCCGCTCCTCCTCGTCCTGGACGAATTCCCGGAGATCGTCAACACCTCGTCCGACCTGCCGGGGATCCTGCGGGCCTTCCTGGACCGGACGCTTGGCAGGACCAGACTGCGGCTTCTGTTGTGCGGGTCGGCCGTGCGGCACATGACCGCGCTGCAGGAACAGCGGGCACCCCTGTACGGCAGATTCGACCTGTCGCTGTCGCTGCATCCGTTCCGTCCGCACGAGGCCGCGCTCATGCTGCCGGACCTCGCGCCAGCCGACCGCGCACTCGTGTACGGACTGGTCGGCGGCATGCCGCTCTACCTGTCGTGGTGGGACCAGGCCGCCGACGTCGCCGACAACCTGCTGAGGCTGGCCTGCCGGCCCGGAGCACCGCTGCTCACCGAAGGACAACTGGTGCTCGCCACCGAGGTGGAGCACGGTGAGTACCCGGCGGCCGTACTGCACGCAATCGCCGCAGGCCGCTCGCAATACAACGAAATCAAGGACCATGTCCGCGCCGAACCCGCCCGCACACTGGATCGGCTCATCGAGCTACGGCTGGCCGAACGACTGACGCCGGTCACCGAGACCGCTCGCAGCCGGCGGAGCGTCTACCGGATTGCCGACAATTTCCTGGCCTTCTATCTCGGCGTACTTTCCCGCTACCGCGCGGAGATCGAACGTGGTCTGGGCAAGGCGCTGCTGCCGGTGCTGATCGACAGCCTGGACGATCATCTCGGCGCGCCCTGGGAGGAAGCCTTCCGCGAGCATCTGCGTCGACTCGCCGTCGGCGCAGCACTGGGCCCTGACATCGTAGCCGTGGGACCGTACTGGAGCACGGGCGGCCAGAACGAGATCGATGCGGTCGTGCTCGCGGGCAGAGACAGGCACCCGGTTCTCCTCGGCGAGGCGAAGTGGACCCGTGCGGTCGACGGTGGACGGCTCGCGAGCCGGCTATGGGAGAAGGCGCCTGCCTTGCGGATCGCCACACCGTGGGCCGTTCGACCTGGCTCCGACGGCACGGACGCGGACGCGGACAGGACGGACAGACCTGAGCCGGTTCGCCTCGCCCTCTGCGCCCGCGAGGAGGTCCGCGGGGCGCCGCCGGGAAGTCTCACCGTCACGGCCGCCGACATCTTCTCCCCATAGCTCGCAAGGAAATCTTTGGGGATACCTGGCAACGCCACCCACAGCCACGCTTCCCCACGCCTTGTCTGGGCGCCACCCCGAAGCGTCGGCGGCCTGTGATCGTGTCCGCAGCCTCCGCGCGGCGCCGGGCGGCACCATACCGGACGACACCACGCCGGATGGCGACAGGGTGGTCGGGACGGGGAGCATGGCCGACCGCCGTCCAGCCCGGCCCGGCGGGCCCGGCGGGGCTGCCGGGAGAGCTTTAATGAAAACGATTACGATTCCGGTGTTTCCTGTCCCGATCGCGGCAGTGCCGCCACGACCCCGGAGCGCACCATCATGAAGATCGCATTTGTCGGTAAGGGCGGCAGCGGGAAAACCACGCTGTCCGCACTGTTCTGCCGCCACCTGGCCGCTTTCGGCCACCCCGTGCTGGCCATCGACGCCGACATCAACCAGCACCTCGGCACCGCGCTCGGCCTCGACGAGGACACCGCGCCGCCACCGATGGGCGAGCACCTCGACGAGATCAAGGACTACCTGCGCGGAGACAACCCACGCATCCCCTCGGCGGCGGTGATGGTGAAGACGACACCGCCCGGCTCCGGATCGCGACTGCTGTCAGTGACCGGTGACAACCCGCTGTGGGCGCAGTTCGGCCTCGACGTCGCCGGCGTGACGCTGCTGGCCACCGGCGCGTTCACCGAGGACGACCTCGGCGTGGCCTGCTTCCACTCCAAGCTCGGATCGGTCGAGCTGCTGCTCAACCACCTCCTCGACACCGCGGGCGAATACGTCGTGGTCGACATGACCGCGGGCGCCGACGCGTTCGCCTCCGGGCTGTTCACCCGCTTCGACCACACGTTCCTGGTCTGTGAGCCCACCCGTAAGGGGGTCTCGGTGCACCGCCAGTACCGTGGCTACGCCGCCGACTTCGACATCACCCTGTCCGTGCTCGGGAACAAAACAACCGATCCGGACGATGTCGCGTTCCTGCGCCGGGAGGTTGGCGATGACCTGCTGGCCTGCTTCACCCAGTCGGCGCCGGTCCGGGCGATGGAGCAGGGCCGGCCGTTCGGTATCGGTGACCTCGAACCGGCTGACCTGGCCGCGCTCGCGAAGGTCCACGCCGCGGTCGACACCACCGACCGGGACTGGGACCGCTTCATCACGCAGATGCACGACATCCACCTGCGCAATGCCACCGCCTGGGCCAACGACGCCATCGGGGTCGATCTGGCCGGCCAGATCGACCCCGATTTCCGGCTCGTCCCCGGGCTGATCCCGGTGGCCCGTCCGACTCTGGACACAGCCGCCGCCGGAACGGTCTGACCCTCGGGTACGGGCTGCTGACTCCCGGGCCGGTGCTGTCACCGGACCACGACGGCACCGGCCCCGGGGATGCATGAGCTGTCAGTGATCGTCCCAGTGGCCCTCATGCGCGGCGTGGCGGTGCCCCTCGTGCGCATGGTCGACATGGTCGCCGTGTGGCACCGCCACATGCCCACAACCGTCACCATGAGTGTGGGCGTGCCCATCGCACTCCCTGTGTTCGGCGGGCTCGCACTCGTCTGCCAGATCCGAGCCGCGGCGCCCCATCGCCACGCCGAGATCAGTCGCAGCCAGAGCGGAACCTCCGCTGGACGATGATTAAGAGCGCCCGGCAATAGGGGTGTGGATCAAGGAGCGGGGCTGGGGTGCGTGCATCGCGAGGCGGAGGAGGGAGCCACCCTGGTGTTGGGTGGCGACTGACGACAACGACGCGAGGTGCGTG
>NZ_CAKJTL010000089.1:0-4584 GCF_917627385.1 Protofrankia sp. CiT1 | reverse complement strand
GGGCGCTCTAACCTGGTCCGCCAGTACACGGCTGGTGAGCTCGAGCTGGTCGCCCCGCCGAAGAAGCCCGGCCCGCGGCTGGCCGCGACACCGGTCTGCCCCGCGCGCGGATGCTTCGACATTTCGTATTTCGTATTCTGTGCCCGAATGTCACGGTATGCTTCGATGGTCCGAACATGAGCTGAACGTCCACAGGGGTCAAGGTCAACGAAATCACCGAAGACGGGACTGTTCGGATCTTGGTCAGAATATTTTTTACGGAACCGGCGGAGACGGCCATGGACACGCTTTTCTCGGCGTAGGTCCTGGCTTCATCCTCGCGGTTGAGTTCGCTGTGCTTGTGCGTTGCATGAAGAGCTCGACGCCGATATTTCGGTCAACACTTTATATGAATCAATGTTTTATACGAATCGCAAGCTCGGCTTGTTCCCATGGCATCCGACCGGCAGCGTCCGGACGAACCGGCCGGACGAGTCCTGAGCGAACCTGATGAGAAGCACGTGGACGAGACGTGTGCACTGACCTGCTCTCGGTCCACGCGACCCGCGTTTCCGCAGCGCAGCGGTACGAGCGGTGAAGGGAAAGACGCCCATGACCTCACATTCCCTGGCCCCGGTGGCCGTCATCGGCATGGCCGCGCGAGCGCCCCGGGCTGATGGTGCTGAAGCCTTCTGGCGGCTGCTGCGTACCGGTGGACAGACGATGCACCCGGCTCCGCCGGGCCGCCTTTACGACTACGTGGCCGACCCGGCGCGGGCGGCTGCGCCGGTCCTGTCCTGCCTGGAGGACCTCGATCGGTTCGAACCCGCTCTGTTCGGCATCGCCCCGCATATGGCGGCCTGGATGGACCCCCAACAGCGGCTCATGCTGGAAGCCGTCTGGCACACGCTGGAATCAGCCGGTATCTGCCCCGGCTCGATAGCCGGGCAGGAGGTCGCTGTATTCATCTCGACCACCAGCGCGGACATGCGCGACCGGATGACCGGCCGGCACGCGATCGACCGTTGCAGCGCGGTGGGGCTACTGCTCACGTTCGTCTCGAACCGGATCTCCCAGCAATTCGACCTGCGCGGTCCCAGCATCACCCTTGACACCGCCTGCGCTGGCGGTCTGACCGCGATCAGCCAGGCGGTGTCCGGGCTGCGTGCCCACGAATTCCGGATGGCGCTCGCTGGCGGTCCGAATGTGCTCATGCACGGGCACATGCATGCCGTCATGCGAGCGGCAGGAGCCCTGTCGCGCAGCGGCGTCGTCTCCTGCTTCAGCGAATCGGCGGACGGCTACGTCCGCGGTGAGGGGGCCTTCTGCTTCGCGCTGAAACTGCTGGACAAAGCGATCACTGACGGCGATCCAGTTCTGGCGGTCATCCGCGGCGCCGTGCTCAACCACGATGGCCGCCGCGGGGGCCTGACCCGGCCGGATCCCGATTCCCAGGTTGAACTCGTGCGCAGAACACTGGCCCAGGCTGATCTGGAGCCATCGGCGCTCGGTTATATCGAGGCGCACGCCGCCGGAACCTCAAAGGGCGACCCCGTCGAAGTGCAGGCGCTTGTGCGCCTCCTGCGTGAGTCGGCACAACCGGGTACGGGCGCGACCGCGTCCGGGCCGCAGGGCAGGCTCTGGATGGGATCCGTCAAAGCCAACATCGGCCATCTTGAGGGGTCCTCGGGTGCGGCGGGGCTCGCCAAGGCCATTCTGGTCCTGCGTCACCGCACCATCCCGCTCACCCCGGGGGTCGCCACCCTGCACCCGGATATCCCCGTGGACCGACACCCGATCGACATCGCGCGTACATCCCTGCCCTGGCCAGACGGCTCCACTCGACGCATCGGGATCAACGCGTTCGGATTCGGCGGAGCCAACGCCCACGTACTGATCGAAGAACCCCCGCCGCTGCCCTCCCCGTCGATCACATGGCACGGCCCATATCTCGTCCCGATCAGCACCCGGACCGCCTGGAGCCTGCACCGCCTCGCCGCTGCCCTCGCCGATCTCGTCTGCCAGGGCTCATCCGACCCCGGCGGCGTGGAAGTCCCACCGCCGGAGTTCGCGTCCGTAGTCTGGACACTGCAGATCGGCCGCGCGCAACTGCCGCGGCGTGCGCTGCTGGTGGTGCATGGACCAACGCAGTTCGTCGAGGCGGCCAAGGCCGTGTCCGAGAACGAACCGCATCCGCTCTCTTTGCTCTCCACCGACGCCGCGTCCCGGGCCCGGCTGGAAAACCTTGCTCTGGATGCCGGCACCGCCGCGTTGGCCAGCCGATGGCTGGCCGGTGAGACTGTGGACTGGAACTCTCTGTGGCCGGGTACCGATCGTCCCCGGCGTACCACGCTGGTCCCATACCCCTTTGACCGCAGGCGCTGCTGGCCCGAGGAGGCCGGGCGGCTTCACGGCCATGAGGGGGCCGGCCCCATCCTGAGATAGCCCACTACAAAGAGCTCCCGGTAACGGGATGTAGCGGAGTTCAGAGGCGTGGATCAAGAGGTGGGGCTGGGGTGTGTGCATCGCGCGGCGCTGGCTGGGGAGCGATAACGCGGGGTGTGTGCCCCAGCCCTATTTCTTGATCTGCATCCTCTGTTGCCGGGGCCGCTGGGTACTTCTGAGGTGGATGCCGCGGTGGGTAGTGTCCATCGACGCGGGCGGCCGCTGCTGCTTTGGAGGTTCTAGCCCGAGTTTCCTTACTCGCCAGTAATTTTGACGCTTTCGATCATGATCGAAGATCGGCTACGTAGCGCCGACCTGCGCTGTTGCGTGACCGACGTGTTGCGATCAGGGCCCCGATGGGTGTATTACCCATATCGTGTCGTCGATCATCAAGAAGCGGCGGGGTGACCGCGTCTACCTGTACGCCGCCACGTCCGCACGGGTCGACGGCAAGCCCAGAATCGTAGACCAGGTCTACCTCGGCACCGAGGACGAGGTGATCGCCCGGCTGTCCGGCCAGGGCTGCGACGGACTGACGCTACCGAACGCCACCGAGCATCGCACTTTCGGTGATGTCGCGGCCGTATGGGGCATGCTGACCCGCCTCGACGCCGCGGGGACCATCGACGCGGTGGTCGGAGCCGCACCGGTCAGCGACGGCGTGACGGCCGGGACCTACCTGGCGCTGGCGGCGCTCAACCGGATCTGTGACCCGCGCTCGAAGGCCGCCTTCGCCGAGTGGTACCGGACCACCGCGCTGCCACAGATCACCGGGATCCGAGCGAAGGCGCTGGACCACAGGCAGTTCTGGGAGGCGATGGACCGCGTCGAGATCACGAAGGTCGACGAGATCGAGGCGGCGCTGACCCGCCGGATGATCGAAATCTTCGGTCTGGACACGTCCGGCCTGATCCTGGACATGACCAACTTCGCCACGTTCATCGACTCAACGAACCCCCACGCGCCGGTCGCCGCCCGTGGCAAGGCGAAGCAGAAGCGCTACGACCTGCGCCTCGTCGGACTGGGTCTGGTCGCGACCCGCGACGGCGGGATCCCGCTGCTCTCCCGGGTCTACAAGGGCAGCCTGCCAGACGTCACGCAGTTCACCCCCATGATCGAGGAGCTGGCGCGCCGCTACGCCGACGCCGTGCAGACCCCCACCGGGCTGACCCTGACCTTCGACGCCGGACAGAACTCCGAGGTCAACTTCCGCGGGCTCGCCGCGCTCGGGCTGCACTTCGTCGGCTCGGTGCCCTCCTCCGACCTGCCCGACCTGCTCGCGCGCCCGACCAGCGACCGGGCGCTGGTCGACCGGTACGCCCCTGAGGGCCTGACCGCGCTCGACACCCGCGCCACCGTGCTCGGTGCCGACCGGCGGGTGATCCTCACACACTCACCGACGCTGCACACCGCCCAGCGGGTCGGTTTCGCGCAGACCCTCGCGAAGGCCACCGGTCAGCTCGACGAGCTCGCGGCCAGGCTCGCGCGCGGCCGCACCCGCAAACCGCGCGCCGCGGTCGAAGCCGAGATCACCTCTTACCTGGCGCCGCGCTGGGTCGCCCGGGTGCTGCGCACCGAGCTGACCGGCGACATCCCGAAGAACCTCCGGCTGACCTGGCACCACGACGAGGCCGCGCAGACCGCGCTCGAGGAGGAGATCTTCGGTAAGCGGATCCTCGTCACCGACCACGACGACTGGCCGATCGACCAGGTCGTGGATGCCTACCGGTCCCAGGAAGATCTTGAGGCCGGATTCCGCCAGGCCAAGGACCCGCATGTCGTGTCCTTCACCCCGGTCCACCACTACACCGACCACAAGATCCGGATCCATCTGTTCAGCTGCGTGCTCGCCCTCGCGGTCGCGCACCTGATGCGTCGCGAGGCCGAGCACGCCGGCCTGCACCTGTCCGTGACCGCCCTGTTGCGCGGACTGCGCGGGATCCAGGAGACGGTGCTGCTCTACCAGGGCGAACGCGGCCGACCCCGCACCCGACACATGATCACCCGGATGGACCCGGTCCAGCAGCAGCTCTACGACCTGTTCGCGCTGGAGCGCCACGCGCCGCCGCGCTGACGTGGGTAATACACCCAATTCAAGGTCAACATCTCCCTGAGCGGCAAAAACGCTTACCAAGGATCAAGATCATCTGAAACTCAGGC
>NZ_CAKJTL010000088.1:4994-16324 GCF_917627385.1 Protofrankia sp. CiT1 | reverse complement strand
ACTCGTTCCCGCCGTTCCGCTCCGGAGTTCTCAGCCAGCCAAACAACATCAAAATAAGACCATCGAAACAATGTCCGCAGAGTGAACGGATATGAGTACAAACTCCTTATAACCTGGATACAGCTGGAAGATTACCAGCGAGAAAGACGCTACTCAGCTGACTATAATGTCATAATTCTGATACCGCGGGCCGCGGTGCCTTCCCCACGGCCACGCCCGCACGCCATTCGATCTTTTTTTGGACGACTTTTGCTTTTAGGAGCGCACGATAAAACCGCACCGCGTCCCTGTTGCGAAATATCGAGGCCCCGCATCGCTGGGTCAGACAAAAGGCGGGAAATCCGCTCGTTTCCGACCCGGATCCGGCCGGACCTGGAACACGCCAGCGGACACCTCCTCTGAGGCGTCCCACATCCGTCGTGCCCACCCTGAGTCCGGCCAGCGCGTACCCGCCGACCACTGCACGCCCTCGAGATTCGCGCGGTCGAGCTGGGCACCGATGAGACTGGCCCCGTCCAAGCGGGCGTCAACAAGGGCCGCGCTGGTGAGGTTCGCCCCGTCCAACCGGGCATCGACGAGGGCCGCCCTGTCCAGTTGGGCACCGGACAGGTCCGCCCCGGCCAACACCGTATCGGTAAGATCCGCCCCAGCCAGCTGAGCACCAGACAGATCAGCCCCGTGCAGGCGGGCACCAGACAGGTCCGCCCCAGCCAGCACCGTATCGGTAAGATCCGCCCCAGCCAGCTGAGCACCAGACAGATCAGCCCCGTGCAGGCGGGCGCCACACAGGTCCGCGCCGACCAGCACCGTATCGGTAAGATCCGCCCCAGCCAGCTGAGCACCAGACAGATCAGCCCCAGCAAGCACGGTATCGGACAAGTCAGCACCGGCCAACAGCGCACCGCACAGGTCCGCCCCAGCCAGCACCGTATCGGACAAATCAGCCCCAAACAACACAGTATCGGACAGGTTTGCTCCGGCTAGCTGGGCACCGGACAGATCCGCGTCAAACAGGCGGGCGCCGCACAGGTCCACCCCGGCTAGCTGGGCACCGGTGGCGTTAAGCGCGATCAGATCGGCCAGGTCCGTGGGCGGTTTCGCCACGTCTGGAGAACGGGCCTGGAGCTGGCGGATGAGAGCAGCGGAGGCATGGACGGAGCCCGTACCATCATCCTGCTGGCGATCATCCCCACTGGCCTGCCCACTGACGGTCCGAGCCATGCGCACGACGGCTTCCACCTCACGGCTGGGGAACGCCTCCGCAAGGACCCGCTCAGCCCGTTCCTTGTAGCCGGCATCGCGATAACCGACATCGCGCAGGAGCCGAAGGAGCGATCGCGCCGCGTCCACGGCATCGTCGGGATCGCTGGGGTGAATCATCCTGTTGTACAGATCAACGATCTGTCGGAACAGCTGGACCCGAGTGGACGGGCTACGTCGACATCGTTCACGGGCTCCCAGCGTGCCCAGCAAGGAGCGCTCGCTCAACGCGTCGAACCGGCCGTTATTGCTGTTGTGCACAAGTAGCCACCTCTCTCACGGAGTCGCCGCTCCGCTGGTGAGCGGACATCGTTTGCGGTCCCCCCGCTGTCGTTGCGTCGAACTCTGCGCCATATCGAGACTGCCGATCGCTGGTTGCATACCGGTGGTGACAAGGTTGCAGATACTGTTCGCCCGGCTTCCGCCGATCCGCAACCAATCCACGACCCGAGTCTGAAATGGTTAGCCCCGCCAGGGCCGCTGGCTTTCCCGCCAGAGCGGCTTCGCACGGGCCGGCGCCCCTGCCGCTTCGGGTGTGCCTCGCAGATGACAGCCTCCCTGGACGGCGAGTGCCTCCCGGCTTCAGCACACGTCCGGCGCTGTCGCCATGAGCGCCTTACCGGCGGGCCAGGGGATGCCGGACGGAGTGGTCGAAACGCCGGAATCCGGGCCGACGGCCGGTAAGGATATGACGGTGATGTGTCGGTGATGTGTCGGTAAGGATGTGGCGCATGCCCAGGGGCCGCTGGATGATCGGTGTGTTGGTGGAGCTCGCCGGTCTGGGACTCATCGCCGGTGGTGTTATCCAGGCGGCCTCGGCCACGCACAGGCATGTCGCTACCGCCGCTGAACTCGGGGTGTACGACGGGCGGCTGACCAGGGGCGTGCTCCTGGTGGCCGGCGGGGTGTTCATATGCATGGCCAGCGGCCAGATCCGTCGGGCCGCGCCCTGTTGGCGGAGGTTGAGCCGGCTCGGCCGGGTCCTGTTCATCGGCGGATACCTGCTCGCCGCCACCGGTTTGGCCGTCATCACGCAGCATGACTCCGTCAGAAGCTTCTACGTCGGCTTCGGCCTCCAGGTGATCGGTGCGGTCGCGGTGGGAATCGGCGGGAACACGGCACGACCGGGCCTTGACCCGCCGTCACCTCACGGGTGCTCTGGCCATTGAGGACAGGTACGCCGGTAGGGCTCACCGGACAGGTAGCGGCTCCATTCCGTTCGGGTGAGGTTGCGCCCCGCGATACGGCAGGCAACCATCGCCCAGGTCTCGGTGCTGACGTCCCAGATCTGGACAGCCCCCTCGGACGTGCCGGTCAACACGGTGACGCCGTCCAGGCTGCGCGCGAGGGAGTATCCGCCGCGCGGCTGCGGCATGGCTACGCCTATCGGCGCAAGGGTGACGGCATCCCATAGATGTGCGCTGCCGTTCCCACCGATGTCGCTTGTCGTCATCACGACGCTGCCATCGCGGAGGAACTCGACCCCGCCGCTGCTTGGTGTCTGCAATGTCCGCCGTAAGGTCCCCGTCCTCGCGTCGCGGAACTCGACGACACCGACCGCTACCGTTCCATAGCCGATCGCGATCGTTGCGTTGTCCGGTGAGAACGCCAACGCTGGGGCGTCAGCGGTGGCCTCCAGCACCTGCGACCACACCGGGCTGCCGGTGGCGGTGTCGAACAGGGTGACGATGCGGCCCGGGAGATCCTCGACAGCAAGCCAGCGCCCGTCGTGGCTGTAGAAGGGGTACAAACCATCCGGGACGCCCGGATGAGCCACACCCGCCGTGGCAAGCTTCCCCACGAGATGCGGCTGTCTGGGGTCATGGACGTCCCACAGCAGGACGGAACCGCCAGCAGCCACCGCGACCCGCCCTCCCGCCGGGCTCCATGCGATAGCGGAGAAGCTTCCGGCTGGTTGGGAGCCGGCAAGAACTGCCAGGTCGGCCCCGCTGGCCCGCTCCCACAACCGGAGCGTCCCGTCCTGGCCCGGCGCAGCGAGCAACGCCCCGTCCGGGCTGAACACGACGGGGGCCGCAACGGCGCCGTCGAGTAATCGGCCCTCGGAGCGGCCGGTGGCCGCGTCCCACAGCAGAACCTGTCGATCATCAATACCTTGAGTAACGATTTTGGTATCACCGGGCAAGAAGGTGCCCGTGACCCGGCCGGTATGTCCTTGCAGGGTCCTGCCCAGCGGTGACGTGGCGCTGTCCAGGCGCCAGATATCGACCTCAGCCACGCCACTGGCGATCAGTCGTCCATCGGGCAAGAAGGCGGTCGAGGTGGTCGCACGCTCGTGGAGTGGCAGGACCGCGACCTGCTGGCCCGAAGGTATGTCGAACACCCGGATGAAGCTGGCTCCGTCATTGAGCGCGAGGCGGCGCCCGTCGTTACTGATCAGCATGCCGGCGAAGGCCGCTGTGAAGCCGGTCAGCGGCGCTTGGCGCAGCTGACCGCTGCGGACATCCCACAGCATCACGCGGTCACCAAGAGTAGTAGGCAGCGTGACAGCATCGGAGGCGAAGAAGCCAGGTGCCCCGGGAAGATCCCACAAGACCGTCCCGGAATGGGCATCCCATATCCGTGTCGACGAGCCGCCGAAGATCCCAGCGGCCAGCCGGCTCCCGTCCGCATTGATCATGACCATTGGGATGTCGCCAGGTTTCGCCGGGAAGTGCAGCGGCGCCCCGATCTGCCGCGGTGTGTCAGGGGCCGAGCGATCCCACAGCGCGATCTGCCCATTGTCGTCGATCACAAAAAGCCGGGAGGGGTCAGTCGGATCGAACTGTCCGTAGGCAAGCCCGTTGCCGGCCCGGATCGGCGCTCCGACCTGCTCACCGCTGATGACATCCCAGATGACCACGGTTCCGTCGTTCCCGCCGACGGCAAGCAGTGTCGCGTCCGCATTGAAGAGTGCGAGTTCGCGGCTGGTGTGCCAGCGCAGTGTGCGCTGGACCTGGCCGGTACGCAGGTCCCATAGCCGGACCGTGCCGTCCCGTCGCGGCTCGGCGAGCAGCCGCCCGTCCCAGCTCACCGACGGGGGGACCAGCGGCAGCAGGTTGGGCGCATCGAAACGAATGACCCGGTCGAGGCTGGCAGGGGTGTGAACGAGCGCGGTCTGCAGGCCGGCTTCGGTGTCCCGGGATGGCTGGAGCCGGTAGCTCTCCACGCCGAGCAGCAGCGCCAGATCAACCTGGTCAGCGCCGAGGCTGGCGGCCACCGTCGCCAGCTGGGCGGCCTGCGCCGACCTGGTGGCGACGTGGGCCAGCCGCGCCTGGCGGTCCGCCGTGCTTCGCTGCATGACCGCCAGACCCGTGCTGACCAACGCGACCACGAGCAACGCGGCCAGCACGGAGGCCAGCGAGCGCAGCCGCCGGGCGGCTCGCCGGGCGTCGTGCAGCGCATGTTCCTCCGCGGCTGTGGATGCCGCGAGGAATGACTGTTCCAGTGGGTTGGCGTCATCCGGATAGGCGTCCGCCCATTCCTTGGCGGCCTGTAGCCGGGCATCGCGGTAGAGGTCGCCCGGAGCATGACCGGCCGCTACCCAGGCGCTGGCGCTCTCGGTGAGGTGGCGGTGCACCCGGTGGCCGTCGCGGTCGGCCTCCAGCCAGGTCCGCAGCCTGGGCCATTCCCGCAACAGCGCCTCGTGCGCGACCTCCACCGTGTCGTCGGCCGCGATGACCAGCCGTCGCCCGATCAAGGCGGTGAGCACGGCCTCCGCCTGTTCGCTGCCAGCCAGCTCGGACCGCGGCGCGCGGCGTCGCAGGTCGGCTCCGTCCTCACCAGGAGTGGCGAGCCGGAGGAACAGGCGGCGGAGAATCGCCCGGCCCTCGTCATCGAGGCTGTCATAGACGCCGTCGGCGAGCCGGGTGATCGCCCCGGCGACACCGCCCGCCTCGCGGTAGGCGGCGACACGAAGTGTCTGGCCGTCCCGGCGCTCCCAGGTCGCCAACAGTGCGGTGGACAGCAGCGGCAGTGCCCCGGGCTCCTGCCGTGCGTCGGCCAGGACCGCGTCTGTGAACCCTTCCTCGAGTTCCAGCCCGGCAACCCGGGCGGGTTTCTCAATCGCCTGCCGCAGCCCGCCCACAGCCATCGGACCGACGAGGACGGTGTTGTCGCCAATAAGGCGGGCGAGCGCGGGATGACGGGCGAACCGGCCGTAGCAGTCGGCACGCACGGTGAGAACGACGCGAAAGCGCCCGTCAGCGCGTTCGAGTGCGCCGACCAGACGGTCGATCAGCTCCTCCCGGCCCTCCTGCGTCCACATGGTGATTGCTTCCTCGAACTGGTCCAAGACGACAAGCTCGTTCCCCCTGCTGCCGCTGTCGAGGTCCAGCGCGGTCGGGTCTGTGGTGCCGGTCCGCAGCAACCGGATCCGCCACCGGTCGCTGCCCGGCAGCACACCCGATCGCAGCGCCGGCACCAACCCGGCCCGCACCACCGACGACTTCCCGCTGCCTGACGGGCCCACCACGGCCAGCAGCGGCGTGGCAATGCAGCGGGTCACCAACTGCCCGACAAGCCGTTCCCGCCCGAAGAAGTACGGGGCGTCCTGTTCGTCGAAGCGCGCCAGCCCCTTGTACGGGCAGACGACGGTCTCTGTCTCACCAGCCGGGCGGGCGCAGACGACCGGCGAGACGGCATGGCGAGTCCTCGCCCGCTGCAGATCCAGAACCTCAGCGACCATCGCCTGCTCAGCCGCGACCAGGTCCAGGCGGCCTGTCGCCACCCGCACGGCTGTCTTGCCGACCCGCTCACCGGCGCGGGCAACCGCCCAGCCAGCCGCATCCTCGTGGACCCGCGCCGGGATTCCGCCGGAGGACACGGCCACCGCCTCGGCCGCCACCGGCAGGTCCTCACCGCTCACGTAGCCGGCCACGATCGCACTGATCTGATCGACCCCAAGCGGGCCAAGCCGCAGGACGCGCTCCGCGTCACCGGACGCACCGGACGCACCGGACGCACCGGACGCACCGGACGCACCGGACGCACCGGACGCACCGGACCAGCCTTCCGCCCGCTCGTCGCGTGGTCTGGCTGTGACGACGATGAGCACCGGCAACCGCACGGCCGCGGCCGCCAATCGCTCCACCTCCCGCGGGTCCGTCCCCGCCGGGTCGTCGATGACGACCAGTACCGGGCGCTCCGCCGTGGAGCCCGCGAGCGTCTCGGTCTCCACCGATCCGACGACGAGCACAGCGCCGCGGCCACCCACCCGGCGAGCGAACTCCGCGACGAGCCGGCTGGCACCCATCCCCGGTTCACCCTCGACGATGACGGCTCCCCCCGCGTCGTCGAGGGCATGCCCCCACATCTGTTCCAACCAGTGCAGTTCCACATCCCGCCCGAGCAACGGGTTGCGGTCTCCGCTCAGCCCGGCCGGCAGGCCCTGCGGGCGTACGGTGTCCGGGAGCAGGCTGGGCTGCTCGGCAAGGATCGCCGCGTTCAGCGCGCGCAGTTGCTGGCTGGGCTCCACACCGATCTCGCCCACGAGCCGGGTCCGGGCCGAACGGTAGGCCTCCAGCGCTTCCGCCTGCCGCCCCGACTCGTAAAGCGCGACCATCAGCTGGCCCCAGAACCGCTCCCGCAACGGATATGCGGCCACCAGCGACTGCAGCTCGCCGACCAAGGCCGCCGCATGGCCGAGGGCGAACTCGGCGTCGAGACGGTCGGCTACCGCGGCCAGCCGCAGCTCCGCAAGCTGATCGCGTTCTGCCACCGCGAACTCGGCGTCACCCAGATCCTCGTACGCATCCCCTCGCCACAGCTCCAGCGCACGCCGGAAGCGGGCAAACGCGAGCTCGGGTGCGCCGGCCAGCAGCGCCGGCCGCGCCTGCCCGACAAGCTGTTTGAAAAGTGCCGCGTCCAGGGCCGCCGTGTCGACGCGCAGGCTGTACCCCGACGGCACCGTGACCAGAACCCGCCACCCCGCTGGCGGACGGTCCAGCTCCAGCAGTCGACGCAGCCGGGCAATGTAGCTTCGCAGCGTTTTCTCCGCCGTCGGCGGCGGGGCCGCTCCCCACACCCCGTCCACCAGGCGCGGCACCGAGACAGCCCGGTTACGCTCGGACAGCAGCAGGCCAAGGAGTGTCCGCTCCCGCGGGCCTCGCAACGGCAGCGGCTGACCGTCCCGGCGGACCTCCAGCGGCCCCAGTACCCCGAACCACAGGCCGGGCGAGGCACCGCCGACGACCTCGCCAGCAGGCTCACACGCTGGAGCCGCCAGCCCGCCAGCACCCTTGCCGGCCATGTCGGTTATCCCCTTCGCCATCGGAGCCCTGCCCGACCTGCCCGACGACGCCGGCTGGTTGTCCGAGACTGTTGTGTTGACGAAGTCCGCTGTCTCCGCGGCCGGCCAGACATGATCAAAAGATGCGTCGGTGTCCCGCCCGTCCACCGCGTCCAGCCTCCGAGTTCACGGGATTCCAGCCCTCGACAGAAATGATCATGCTGGCGCCACGCTGGTATCTGTACCGAGCGCTGTCCGGCCCGGACGTGGGAGAACTGCTCGCGGAACACGGACTGGCCGCTGACCATGTGACCGGCTACCGGTGCGCGCGGTGGTTCATCCCACCATCGACCGAAGCAGCCCGACCGTGCCGGTAGACGCCAGGGAAGCATCGGTCCGTCGGCGGACCGGATCCCAGCGCAGCGGGCTGGGATCCCGGCTGCCACCGCCGCACAGGCTGAAGAAACACCTCCGCCGCACAGCGAGGATCGGTTCCCAGCATGGGAACGTGCGGACCCACCGCGGCCACTGCAAACTCGGTATCGATACCAACCCCCGTCTACGGCTGACGGTCACCTCCGCCGAGCCCACCTTGGTCAGCTGGTCAGCAGGACCCACCGCGTCGATCCGACGGCCGCGGCAGGACTCCGCCGGGAAAAGCGAAACCCCACGCCCACAGCGGACGGTCGCGCCCCGCGCCCGCTCACGGACAGGAGGCCATAAGCAAGTCGATGATCGACAATCAAGGGAACCAGCCTCATCGCCCGACGAAAAATCCAGGTCGGCGCGGTGCTTTCACGGAGCCCCACGTCGAAGCCGGTTTCGGCCGCCTCGTAGCCCTGCTGTTCATGCCTTCATGGTCACCCAGCCCGGCCTTGTCCGCCATCTCCACATGGAGATCTCTTTACCGAGACCTCCGTTTGGCGCTACCTGACGCTGTCGGCCTGGTGCACGATGCCGGGCGTGGCGGAACAGAGCAGCGAGACCGTGTGGGACTTCACGTCGGTGTTGCGGGAGGACCGGCTGTCGCCGGAAATCGACACCACAATTGCACATCCAGCCCGCCGGTATGACTACTGGCTCGGCGGCAAGGACAACTTCCTACCCGACCGGGAGTCCGGAGATGCCATCGCCGCAGCATTTCCTACCATCCGGATCGCGGCCCTCGAGAACCGCCGATTCCTGGGAAGGGCCGTACAGTTCCTGGCTGAGGAGGCGGGTATCCGACAGTTTCTTGACATCGGCACCGGTATCCCGACCGCGAACAACACGCACGAGGTCGCCCAGGCGATCGCCCCCGAGTCACGCGTCGTGTACGTCGACAACGACCCGATCGTGCTTGCCCACGCCCGTGCCCTGCTGACCTCCGACCATCGCGGCGCCACCGCCTATCTGAACGCGGACCTCCGGAACCCCGAGAAGATCCTGAGTCATCCGGATCTCCAGCGGACGCTGGACCTGTCTCGCCCGGTAGCGCTGATGCTGATCGCGGTCCTGCACTTCGTCCCCGATGCCGATGATCCGTACGGCGCCGTGTCCCGGCTGCTGGCGGCCCTGCCGTCCGGCAGCTATCTGGCCATCTCCCACGTGACGAGGGATTTCATGTCGCCGGGGACCGCCGCAAGCGTCGACGATGTCATCGCCACAACCCGGGTAACGTTTCAGATGAGGAACCGAGCGGAGGTCGCCCGGTTCCTCGGCGGGCTCGAACTGATATCTCCGGGTATTGCGGCCCTGCCTGCCTGGCGAGCCGAGAACGAACCACAGCCTCGTCCGTCCGCCGCGGACACGGCAGCCTACGGTGCAGTGGCCCGCGTTCCGTAGACATCAGAAGCCATCGGACGGCAGCCCGCGGGCGACGGCCATCGCCGGGTATGCTCACCGCCGCCGCTTACCTCGGGTACCGTCAAACTGGAATCGGAAGTCCGGAACTGACTGGAGCCATCGTTCACAGTGCGCTTTGCCACGGCGGCCTTCGCTACCGATCTGGTGGCTGGTCAGAATCAGTATCTGTTCGCCATCCCCGCCGCACGCGGGATGCGCGGGCGGACACATTCGCCCGCGACATGACAGCGCGTTTCAACAGAGTTGGCCACCGCCGTGGCGGCCAGGAAGAGCACGGCATCTTCTCAACGACGCTGACATCAAGGATGTCATGACCGCTGGGTCCGGACGCCCCGCCACTGATCTACCAGTGGAGCCCACGAAATGCTGTGGTTTGCTGCTCTGACGGAGCATAAGGTGGTCAGAAAGCTCGGGGAAAAGATGATCGAGACGGTGTTCCGAAGTGCGGATCTGCCCGCGGGAGAACGGTTTGATGCCTGGCGTGCGATGGCCCACTGGGCCACTGCCCCGCTGGAGTTTCGCAGCGACCACGAGGAAGACTTCCCAGCGACCTTGCGCCTGCTGGAACTCGGTGCTGTGGACATGTTCACAGCATCTTTTCCGTCGTTACAGGTACTTCGGACCCCAAAACTGATCAAACAGTCCGATACCGAGCAGTACGAGATGGGCTTTCTCCTCCGCGGGAACGCGAGGCTTTCCCAGCTGGGCCGGGACGTCACGGTCGCCACGCGCGAGCTGGTCCTCTATAATACCTGGCGCCCTTTCGATATCTGGATAGGTTCCGGCCGCCACGACATGGCCACAACAGTAGCGATCCGTGTTCCTCGAGCGCTGCTGCCGCTGCCCTCAGCCGCGACCGATCAGCTGATCGCCCGGCGGATATCGGGCAGCACGGGGATCGGTGCCCTCCTCGTGGGACTCGTCACCAACATGATCGCGAACACGAGCCCCTACCAGCCCAGCGACGCACCCCGGCTGGGAACCGTCCTGCTCGACCTACTGACCGCGCTGCTTGCCCATGAAGTTGATGCCGACCGCTTTTTACCATCAGACACCCGCCAGCGAACGCTCGCCTTGCGTATTCGATCATTCATCCAGCAGCGGCTGGGCGAAGCTCAGCTGACCCCAAGCAGCATCGCCGCGGCCCACCACATCTCTACCAGCCAGTTGCATCGCATTTTCCAGCAACAGGACCTCACCGTCTCCGCTTGGATCCGCAGCGAACGCCTAAAGCGCTGTCGCCACGATCTCACCGACCCCGCGCTGCACGCAACACCCATCCACGTCATCGCCGCCCGCTGGGGGTTCTCCTATCCCGCCGACTTCAGCCGCGCTTTCCGCGCCGCTTACGGCATCTCACCCCGTGACTATCGTCACACAGCGCTCCACAACTCAATCGATGAGACGCACCGTTAAGAAATCAGCGACGCTATGCTAACGCCTTCCAGCCGGGTAAACTGGCATCCTGGCCTGAAGCACGCTCTGTAGTCTTGAGCTACCCATGTAGATGACATCGACACATGAATAAATCATGACCGGGTCGGTCATAGCCCGCTATTTTCGTGGTTGTGAGGTTCCACCATGCCCGACGATGACACCGACAGTCGAACGTTTGCTTTGATCACGGAGGTGAACGAGGAGATTGAACAGAAGATTGCCGCGCACGCGTCCACGAGCCTGCGCATCCTGCTCGATGTCATCGCCGCTAGTCAGGCAGCTGTCACCCAAGGCGACATGACCACGCTGAGCGCCCAGCCCGGGCAACTGCACCGGGCACGTGAGGCGCTGCAGGCAGCCCTTGTCAACACCAACCTCCTGCTAGAACAAGAGCGACGAAGAACGGGTCGTCCTGGCCCCGAGCTCTCGGCCACCGGCGGTGTCGAATGCACCGCGCTACAAGCCCTCGCATGGAGGCCCTCCGGCAGTAGGGCGTTCGATCAGACAGCGGCGTCCGGGTGGCTGGATCGCGAGCCGGACAACCCTATTACCGGAGCCTCTT
>NZ_CAKJTL010000088.1:0-4684 GCF_917627385.1 Protofrankia sp. CiT1 | reverse complement strand
GAGATACGCTCTTAGAGCACTCGGCGGACACCTCGGCGGACAGCCCCACGGGTGGCGGCGGTTCCGTCCCGTGACTGGGAACCGGCCGGGCCGGGGACGAATCAGGCGGGGTTCCGAACTGATCGGACATCATGAAATCTCCCCAGGACGAAAATCTAACCTGAATTCGCTCAGAACGTCGGCAATAGCCGCAATAGCTGATATTATCACGCAGCGCGGTGGGACCGAGGCACGCGCCTCGCGGTGCCGCGTCCCCTGTTAGCGGGCGGGCATGGAACGTATGTCGACCAGGACGCCAGCCACGCGTCCAGCCCTGGCCTTCTTCACCGTCTCTATCTGGAGATCTCCTTATCGAGACCTCCGTTTGGAGCTACTCGGTGCTGTCGGTCCTGGCGCAGGCTCCTTGCTGTGACGCGGACGCTCGACCTGCGGAAAGCAGGGTGCCGCTGACCGTGTAAGCCGACAGCCCGCGGTGCCCGCTCCGGGCAGTACCAGCGGCACCCGGAAGGCTCCCGAACACCTTCCCGGCCACAGCTGTGATGGGAGATTCTCTTTTCTCGCGCGTGGCTGCCCGCCTACCTCATACGATCACTTCGCCAACCAGGTCAGCGGCCGGCTATGTGACGTCCGGGCCGCCGGCCGCAGGCAACGCGGGTTGATCACCACTTCCCATCATCGAATGCACACGGCAGGCTATCCCCCCGATGACATCGTGGGGATCATTGGTAGGGACGCACAACCCGCGCCGTGCAAGACCTCCTGTACCGCCATGGCACAACGCTGAAGGGATGGGACGGGCCATGACTACCGATCACGACGACATGGACCGGCTCCCGGCCGCGTTCCCCCTCGATGACGACCTTATCCGCTGGGCACAGGCCCGTTCTCCCGACATACTCGCCGCCGAGCCGGATGCCCGCGCCGCCGCGAGAGCGCCGGTGAACCCGGCTGACCGTGACTTCACCGGCGCCCGCTTGGACGGGGCGGACCTCACCGGCGCCGACCTGCGCGGGGCGGACCTCACCGGCGCCGTGCTGTCCTGGGCGACCCTTACCGGCGCCCGGTTGGACGGGGCGGACCTCACCGGCGCATGGCTGGACGGGGCGGACCTCACCGGCGCCGTGCTGTCCTGGGCGACCCTCACCCACGCCGGGCTGGTCGGGGCGGACCTCACCGGCGCCGACCTGCGCGAGGCGAATCTGCGCGGGGCGGACCTCGCCAACGCCTGGCTGGGCGGGGCTGACCTCACCGGGACGCTGTGGTCGAGGGACACCCGCTGGCCGGACGCCGAGTGGGCATGGCGGATACGTGACTCCTCGGACGAGGTATCCACCGGCCTGTTCCGGGTCCGGCCGGATTCGGGCCGGGATCACGAAGCCTCGCTGTCCCCTGTCTGACGCGGCGCGTTCCCGGCCACCCGGGCAAAACAACCACAAAGCCTCCGGCCATAACCGGAAGCAACGTTCCGGAAGCCCGCGGGCGTGCTTCGTCAGGATTCTTCCCGCGTGGGGTGGCAGCGGTTGCCGCTCGCTACAGCGTGCGCACCAGGCGATCGGCGAGGATGCGCGTGAAGCGAGACGGATCGCCGAGTTCTCCGCCTTCGGCCAGCAACGCCATTCCATACAGCAATTCCGCTGTCTCCGTGAGAACGTCGGATTCCGCTTCCCGCTCATGCGCCTTTCGCAGCCCCGTTACCAGGGGGTGCGTGGGATTGAGTTCCAGAATACGTTTGGGATGCGGCACCTCCTGCCCCATCGTGCGGTACATCTTCTCCAGGGTCGGTGTGATGTCGTGCGTGTCACCCACGATGCAGGCTGGCGACGTGGTGAGACGTGCGGACAGGCGGACCTCCTTCACTTCTTCCCGCAGCTTCGTCGCCATCCAAGACAGCAACGCGGCGAACGCCTGCTGCTGTTGTTCCCGGTCGGGTTCGGCGCTCTTCTTCTCATCTTCGGTGTCGAGGTCGACCTGGCCCTTGGCGATCGACTGCAGTGGTTTGCCGTCGAACTGCGCGACCCGTTCGACCCATACTTCATCGACCGGATCCGTCAAGACCAGAACCTCGTAACCCCTGGCGCGAAAGGCCTCCATGTGCGGTGATCTTTCGATCATCAACCGAGAATCGCCGGTCATGTAGTAGATGTCGTTCTGGCCGTCCTTCATGCGGTCGACGTACTGCCGCAGGGTGGTTGGCTGGTCCGGGTCGTGTGTCGAGACGACAGAAACGATCTCGAGTATCGCCTCTCGGTTCTCGACATCGTCGAGAAGGCCCTCCTTCACGGCACGACCGAACTCGTTCCAGAAGGCCCGATAGCGCTCGGCCTCGTTGGCCTGCATGTGCTTGACCGTCGCGAGCACCTTCTTGACCAGCCGGCGGCGTACCAGCTGGATCTGGCGATCCTGCTGGAGGATCTCACGCGAGATGTTGAGCGACAGATCATGCGCATCGACGACACCCTTGATGAAGCGGAGGTAACTCGGCATGAGCGCCTGGCAGTCGTCCATGATGAAAACACGCTTCACATACAGCTGAATTCCCTGCTTACCCTCCCGCATGAACAGGTCAAACGGCGCGCGGGACGGGATGAACAACAGCGCCTCGTACTCGAAGTGCCCTTCGCCCTTCATATGAATGGTCTCGAGTGGATCGGTCCAGTCGTGGCTGACATGCTTGTAGAACTCGTTGTACTCAGCCTGGTCGACATCATCTCGTGAGCGCGCCCACAACGCCTTCATGGAGTTGAGCTGCTGGATTTCGATCGTCGTCGTGTCATCTTCGCCGGTCCGTTCGGCAGCCATCCGGATGGGCCACGAGATGAAATCAGAATACCGCTTTACGATCTCCCGAATCTTCCACTCGGCGGTGTAGTCGAAAAGACGGTCCTCGCTGTCCTCAGGTTTCAGGTGCACGGTTACCGCAGTGCCCTGCGGTGCGTCGTCGACCGACTCGATGACATATGTGCCCTCGCCGCTCGACTCCCACCGGGTGCCAACGCTTTCACCGGCTCGACGGGTCAGCAGCGTGACCTTGTCCGCCACCATGAAGGTGGCGTAAAAACCGACACCAAACTGTCCGATAAGATCGTACGACGCCGCGGCGTCCTTCGACTCCTTCATCTTCCGGAGCAGCTCGGCCGTTCCGGATTTGGCGATAGTACCGATGAGCTGGATGACATCGTCACGGGACATGCCGATGCCGTTGTCGCGCACGGTCAGGGTACGCTGTTCCTGGTCGGCCTCAATATCAATACGCAAGTCAGATACGTCGGCCTGGAGGTCGTTGTTGACCAACGACTCGAGTCGCAGTTTGTCGAGGGCATCAGATGCGTTGGATATCAGCTCACGCAAGAAGATATCTTTGTTGGAGTAGATCGAATGGACCATCAGCTGTAGCAGCTGACGCGTCTCGGCCTGGAATTCCAGCGTCTCAATCCGGTTGCTCACGGGACTCCTCTATGCGGGCACAAGGGTCGTTCGTGGAAAGGATACCGAGTGGCCGTGCGTTGATGGCTGCGGTCGCAACCCGCCAGCGCATCAGTCCTGGCGAATGCTGCCTGCCGATCGGCGGGCTGCGTGCGCGGCCGGCGGGGGCCCAGTACTCCACGTGGGGTATTGACCCGCATGTTCGCCTGTGAGATAAGAGGCTTGCGCTGGGCAGGCTGGATGGCCGTACCGCGCTGGCTTCGCCATGGCCTGGCACGCGGCACCCTCGGCCGAGGCTGCCCGGTGCGCGCGGAGAGGCCGGGAGGGAGATGGAACTCCTGATCCTGTCAAGTAGTTTTTACGACACGTGAAAAAATATCCCGAGCGACGGCTCCGACACTCGGCCAAACTCTTCGACAGATCGATCCCGCCACGATAACCAGCCCTGCGTGAATGCAGCCCAGCCAAAGCCTATGATCGGCCCGGCCAGCACCACCGAGCGTCCCGAGTATGGAGTGCCCTGTGAACGACTACATCGACAGCTACCCACCCCCCACGTTCGACACCACCAAGCCGCACTCCGCCCGCGCCTGGGACTACTGGCTGGGCGGTAAGGACAACTTCGCCGTCGACCGCGAGTTCGCGGACCGATACGCCGAAATCTTCCCAGAGATCATCGAGATTGCCCGCGCCGACCGGGCCTTCCTCGGCCGCGCGATCAGCTACCTGGCCGGTGAGGCGGGTATCCGCCAGTTCCTCGACATCGGCACCGGCCTGCCCACCGTGGACAACACCCACGAGGTCGCCCAACGGATCGCCCCGGACTCCCGCATCGTCTACGTCGACAACGACCCACTCGTGCTGGTTCATGCCCGCGCCCTGCTCAGCAGTAGTCCTGAAGGCGCCACCGCCTACATTGACGCCGATATGCGCAGCCCCCAGAAGATCCTCAACATCGCCGACCAAACCCTGGACTTCACCCAGCCCATCGCGCTCAGCCTCTTAGGGATCATGGGGACCATCGCCGACCTCGATGAGGCACATGCGATTGTGAAGGAATTCGTGAACGCCCTGCCCTCGGGCAGCTATCTGGCCGTCAATGACGGTACCGATGTCCTCATGGGCGAGGCGCGCCGCCAGGAACTCCTCCAGCTCACCCGCGAACGCCCCGGCTACGGGTACTACCACCGTCGTACCCCTGAGCAGATCGCCCGGTTCTTCACCGGCCTCGAGCTCCTCGAACCCGGTGTGGTGTCAACCC
>NZ_CAKJTL010000087.1:8903-37416 GCF_917627385.1 Protofrankia sp. CiT1 | reverse complement strand
AGCTACAACCTATTTGCCCAGGTCAGCGGCCCACTGGTGGACAGGGTGGACCGAGTGTACCGGCATCCGAACCGTTTGATCTTGGTTGCTGGCCCTGAGATCGCTGTCCGACCGGTCGCAACCCGGGCCCTGAGCAGCGGGGACGACGAGTGACCGCGTCGACTTCAACATCATCAAGTGATTCGAACGTGTGTCCCGAATTTCGGATGGGGTAGGATGCGTCGGCCCGTCTGGTGATCGTGATCGTGGGTGTGGTGGTCGCGTTGACGTTCTGCTTCGGGTTCGGCACCGTGCTCGCCCTTGGCTTGCGTCTGGGTGTTCCGGTGTGGATAGCGCCGCTGGTCGGGCGGCCGTCGATCTGTCGGCCGTCGGTCTGCTGATCGCTAGCCAGCGACTCTCTGTAACTGGTGGGCCCGTGGAGGTTCGTCGTGCGGTCCCATGTCTGTTGCTGTTCGCGAACCTCGTCACCCTGCCTTTGAACTTCGCCGAGTCGTTGATCGCCGGTCCTTACGGGCGGGGCGCGTTCGACGCGGTCGGGTCGGGAAGGATGGCAGGATCATGGTTGCTGGTCGAGGAACTTCGCGGCCTCGGCTGGGTCCATGATGTTGGACCAGATCTGTTCTTCGGGGGCCACTGCCCGCTGCGGCATCGCGTAGTCCGACATCCATGCGTCGGCCGCGCACCCGGGTACGAGACTGAGGATCGTCGCGACGAGCCGCCGCGGTACCGAGCCGATGATGCGGATCGCGACATAGGTCTCGTGCCCTTGGTCAGCGAGGACCTGGATTCCCAGCGCCGCGCCGTCCAGCATGACGGCGTGTTCTTGGCCGTCGAGTAGCGACTCGCGCACCAGCCGGTGCACTGCGGCCCTGAGTGTGTGCTCGGCGCGCGTCGCCGACTCGGCCCTCCACCTCAGCTCGTCCTCCCGGCCAGGCAGCAGGTCACCGATGTAGGTCGTGGTGGTGAGAGCAGGGGAGTGTCCGGCGTTGTAGCGTGCCCGCGCGGCGGTTGCGTGTGCGGCCAGCGCCGCGTAGAAGTCATCGGGCGAGCCTTCCTCGCGCTGCCCGGCCGCCACCAGCCATGGGATCCCGGCGTCGACCCACACCGCACCGCGCCAGCGCTGGACCTTCACCTTGAACAACACCTGATCGTCGATCGCGGCGATCCGCTCCCGCGGGGTTTCGTCGTCGGCGAAGCGGTCTCCGATCTTGGCGAGCAGCGGATGGCCGATGTCCTCCAGGGACGTGTCCGCGCGCGGGATCGCCAAGGTGAGATCCTCTCGCAGGCAGCGGAGCGTGGGGCGGGCCCGTCCGGCCGCCGTCAGCGGTCCTCTTCGACGCCGCCGACCGCGTCGAGTTCAGCACGAGTCATCCCGGCGAGCATCGCTACCCGTGACGCGCGGCTGCCGTCGAGCTCGCTCAACAGCTCCCGCATCCCGGACTGCATCTCCTCGCGGCGCGCGTCCAGGTAAAAGGCGACCGCCGCCTCAACAAGATCCTTTTTGCTCATGTGCAGGTAGTGCGCGCCACTGGTGATCAGCTTGTCGCCTTCCGGCGAGACCTTGACCGCAACCTGGCGGGGCGTCCGCTCCATCATCTCCATGTCCGTCCCCTTCTCGCCAGCTACCAGTCCGTCGGTACCTCCAGTACCTCCAGGTTACGCTGCCACATATCGACATCGCAGGTCCCGGAACTCGCGAAGCATCTCGACGGCCAGGTCGAGGCGTTCCGGTCACGGCTGTTGGACGCCGGACCGTACCGGTTCGTGCAGGCCGACGCGCTGACGATGAAAGTCCGCGAGGCAGGCCGTGTGATCAACATGCACCGTCTGCTCGCCGTGGGCGTGAACGGCGACGGTCGCCGGGAGATCCTCGGCCTGGACGTGGTGTCCAGCGAGGACGGCGCAGGCTGGCTGGCATTCTTCCGCGGCCTGGTCGCCCACGGCCTGTCCGGCGTGCGCCTGGTGACCTCCGACGCCCACCGGGGGGCTGGTCTGAATCGCCCCGGGTGTGGTGGAGACCGCCATACGCAGAGGATCGCAGTGGGCTGTCGAGTGGTCCGGATCTGGATGTTCGGAAGCTGCGGGGCTACGGCCTTAGAGCGCCCGGCAATAGGGGTATGGATCAAGGAGCGGGGCTGGGGTGCGTACATCGTGAGGCGGCGGAGGGAGCCACCCTGGTCCGTGGGGTGTCGACCGACGAGCCGGGGTACCCGTGCATCGCGCAGCGATGGATGGGAAGCGATGCAGCGAGGTGCGTGCCCCAGCCCCGCGACGCCGCGTCCCTATTGCCGGTCGCTCTAAAGTGAGCAGACCCAGCCTGGAAGCCGGGCGGAACGAGCTCGGCTCCCACTTGCCCGCCAGGTTGTCGAGACGGTTGCGATCGAAGCCGGAGTGTGCGTCCGTCCGCTGGCGATGCGCCGCTGATCGCGGCCTGACCCGGCCCAGGTGATCCGGGAATCCGGACCACCGCTTATCTTCCGGCGTCGTCCGGGACGGTCGGGAGCAGTTCGGCGATGAGCTTTTCGACTCGCGTCTGGATGTCGTCGCGAATCGTCCGGACGGCATCGACGCTCTGACCGGCCGGGTCGTCGAGTTTCCAGTCCTCGTAGCGCTTTCCGGGGAAAACCGGGCAGGCGTCGCCGCAGCCCATGGTGATCACGACGTCGGAGGCTTCCACGGCCTCGATGGTGAGGATCTTCGGGGTCTGGGTGGTGATGTCGATGCCGACTTCGGCCATGGCCGCCACCGCGGCAGGGTTGATCTGCTCAGCGGGCATCGACCCGGCGGAACGGACCTCGATCGCCCCGGCCGCGAGATGGGAGAGCCAACCGGCGGCCAGCTGGGAGCGTCCCGCGTTGTGGACGCAGACGAACAGTACCGAGGGTTTCGTGGACGGCTTCGTGGACACGGACGGTTCTTCCCTTCACGAAGAGCGGTCGGTCAGCGGGGCGGGAGCGTCAGATCCGGCAACAGGCTGACCAGTAATGATCATTGTCTGAGCGCGCCGTCGGCAGCCCACGTGTCAGGTTGGTCCACCGTGCCGTTCGGGGTCACGGCCGGCGAGTGTGCGACGACGACGGTCGACGCCGTGGCCGGGCTCAGCCCTGGGTAGAACACCCTGATCAACGCGATACCGGCCAGCCCGCCGGTGAGCTGAGCGGCGACGAACGCCGGGACGGACGCGGGGGCGATACCCGCGAAGGTGTCGGAGAACATCCGTCCCACCGTGATCGCCGGGTTGGCGAAACTGGTCGAGCTGGTGAACCAGTACGCCGCGCCGATGTAGGCCCCGACCGCCGCCGGTGCCCGGTCGGCCCGCCCCGAGCGGGCAAGGGCGAAGATGACGAGGAGCAGGCCGGCCGTCGCCACGATCTCGGACAGCAGATGCGCGCCGGACGCTCGGTCATGGGTGGAGATCGACACCGCCGCCTGCCCGAACATGACGTTGGCGAGCACCGCACCGGCGACGCATCCCGCGACCTGGGCGGGCAGATAGGCCGCGACGTCCCGCCAGGGCAGACCGCCGAACAGCGCGTCGACGGCGGAGACCACCGGGTTGATGTGCGCGCCGGACACCGGCCCGACCATCAGAATGATCGCGAACAGGCCAGCCGCGGTCACCGTGGCGTTCTCCGCCAGTTGCAGACCGATCTGGTTCGGGCTGAGCTGTTGGGCGGCTATCCCGGAGCCGATGACAAGGGCGGCCAGCAGCATGCTGCCGAACGCCTCCGCCGCGACCCGCCGCGCCAGCGGCGGGCGCTGGTCCGCGGTCACGGCCGGGGTCAACGGCCAGCCACCGGGGCCACGGTCAGGGCCAGCGGCTCCGGGCCACCGATGCCACCACACACAGGCCCGCATGCGCAGGCCGACCCCGGCGTGCCCGGTTCGGCCTCCCGCTGGACGGCCGGCCGTCCAGCGACGCCAACGCCGGCATCGGCATCGGCATCGGCATCGGCGAGGACGGTGTAGACCTCCCACGGCGCACCGTCCGGGTCATCTACCCAGACCTTGTCCTGCACCGCGTAACAGCACGTCGTGGCTTCTTCGGTCGCTGTGGCCAGCCCCAGACCGGCCAGCCGCGCGGCCGCCGCCGTCACCTCGCCGGTGGACTCGACCTCGACACCGAGATGGTTGAGCGCGCCAGCCACCCCGGCTTCCCGGGCCGCCGGGTTCTCGATCAACACAAGCTTCAGCGGCGGGACCTCGACCGCGAAGTTCGCGTACCCGGGCCGGCGCTTCGCCGGCCCAACCCCGAACAGCTTCGAGTAGAAGCTCACGGCCGCGTTCACATCGGACACGTTCAGCGCCAACTGGACCCTGGCCACGACGACCACCTCACATCGATCCGCGTCTATGTACTGCCAGGGCAAGCATGGACCCAAACATAGACAGCCGTCAATGTCATCGATCGATAGACCAACGGACCATGTGACCATGGGTTTTCGCCCGACCGGAGGCCTCCGGGGGTTTCTGACGGACCGGTTCCACAACGGCCCGGCCTAGCCCACTGCCCGGCCCGGCCCACGGCCCGGAAGAGCCGTTCTCCCGCGTCCTACCCGAACCGGCCGTTGACGTAGTCGGCGGTCCGCGGGTCGCGCGGGTCGTGGAACATCTGCTCGGTGCGCCCGTACTCGACGACGTGGCCGGGCCGCCCCTCCTCGGCGAGAAAGAACGCGCAGTGGTCGGACACCCGCGCCGCCTGCTGCATGTTGTGCGTCACGATAATGATCGTCACATCCGAGGCGATCTCGGCGATGGTCTCCTCGACCCGGCGGGTGGATGTCGGGTCAAGAGCCGAACAGGGCTCGTCCATGAGCAGCACAGCCGGCTCGACGGCGAGCGAGCGGGCGATGCACAGCCGTTGCTGCTGCCCGCCGGACAGCGCGCCCCCTGGGGAGCGCAGGCGGGTCCGGACCTCGTTCCACAGGCCGGCCCGCAGCAGGCAGTGCTCGACCAGGGAGTCCTTGTCCTTGCCCTTGATCCCGGCGAGCTTCAGGCCGCTCGCGACGTTGTCGAAGACCGTCATGGCGGGAAACGGGTTGGGCTTCTGGAAGACCATGCCGATCCGGCGACGGGTCTCCTGCGCCCGCTTGCCGGCGGCGTAGATGTCCTCGCCGTCCAGCAGAACCTCACCGGCCAGGGACGCGCCCGGGATGAGCTCGTGCATCCGGTTCAGGATGCGCAGGTAGGTGGACTTGCCGCAGCCCGAGGGACCGATGAGCGCCGTCACCTCACCGGGTCGCATCGTCAGCGAAACCCGGTCAAGCACCTTGCGCTCCCCGAACCACGCGGAGACGTCCTTCGTTTCCAGCGCCGCGCCGGAGACCGGCCCGGTCCGCTCACGGCGGGCGGCGGGCACCAGCCCCGTCGCCGTGTCATGCGTCGCCGTGTCCAAGGGCGTTGCCGTGTCATACGTCGCCGTGCCCAAGGGCGCAGGCTCCGCTACGGCCGGGAACCGCGCGGTCGGCTTGTCAAGCGCGGGCACGCCGGTCACGGGCGCGTCAGGCACGATGTCCATCCCTTCAGAGCAGGTTCGGGAGCAGGCGGGCGAGGTTCTCGTAAACGTTCCAGACCACCGCGACCAGCACAGGCGCGCTCACGAGATAGGCCGGCCACCGTTCCCAGCGGTGGAACAACCAGGTCGCGCACACCACCGCGACGAGGAGTACCTGCGCCCAGAGCAACAGGGGCAGGGCGGCGGCCGGCTCGCTGGCGAGGGAACGCTCGTCGGCGTAGATGGCCGGCCGGACACCCGCGGACGGCGCCACGGCGGTCGTCAGCTTGGCGGTGACCACCAGTGTGTGGCTCGGGCTGACGGCCGGCGCCGAGGTCACCAGCGTGATCCGGTTGACCGGCGCGGTCAGCGGCCGCGGTGGGGTGCGCCCGTCGCGGACCTCGACGACCGTGAACGTCGAGCTGCCGAGACCGGTCGTCGCGACGATCTCATCGCCGATCCGCAGCTTGTCGAGCTTCGCGAAAGGCGCGCCGAACGTCGAACGCCGACCGTAGACAACCGCCGTGCCGGCCTGGCCGGGCAGCGGTGTGTCCCGCCGATGACCGAGCCCACGGGTGAGCGCGCCGCTGGTGGTGCCCTCGACGACGACCTGACGCACCTTCAGCCGAGGAATCTCGACGATCGCCACCGGCACCCCGGGCGTGATGGGTGGTGCGACCGGAGCAACCTCATCACCGGTCTGGGCGAGCTGGCCGCGAAACGTCTTGTAGAGGTTGTCCTGGGTCCGGGCCTGCTGCAGCCCGGACAGCGCGAGCAGATAGCCGGCGAAGCCGAGCATCAGCGCGGCCAGCATGAGGAGAACCCGCCCGACGGCGATCCCGATGACCGCCCGGCCACCGGCGGGCTGGCGCCGCGGCGGCCCGCCGGTGGCCGGGCGCGCCGTTGCCCATGCCGCCGTTGTCCGTGTCGCCGCCGTCGCTGTCGCCGCCGTCACTGCCGTGGTGGGGGCCGTACCCGGCGCTGATGCCTGAACCGTCACGCGCACCCCGCCTACTTCCACATCCGCGGGAGCACCCGGGCCAGCGGCCGTGCCCAGGCCGGCGCGGGTTCACCCCGTGAGTACCCGACAAGCCCCAGGCCGAATACCACGGAAGCGAATCCGATCACGACCAGGAGCAGTATGGCGTGCCGCCCGACGCCGGTGGACTCCACCAGCGGTCCCGACCTGGCCGACGTGGTGAACGCCGAGGTGGCGCTCGCCCTCGGGACGGCTCGGGCCGATGGGCTGGCGCCGGACCGGGCGACCGCCGTCGGGCTGGGCGCGGGCGCGGCCGTGCCGCCGGCCGAGGTGGTACCGCCAGCACTCGCCGGGGTATCGCCGCTGTCCTGCCCGGAGGCCGTCGTGCCGCCCGCGGCGGCGGCATTGCCCGCGGCGGCGGAGGCCGCCTGCGCCCCGGGCGACGGGCTCGCCGAGGCGGTGGGTGTACCGGTCGACGCCGGCGCGGCCTGGAGGCGTACCGCGGTCTCGACCGTACGGGCCTGCGCTACCAGATCCGCCGGCAGGCTCAGATAGCCGTTGGGCAACTGGCCGTTGTCGATACCGTGCTCTTGGCCCTTCACCGCGGCCAGGTCGATGAAATCGGCGATCTTGCCGGCTTTGGTCCTGTCGATGCCGCTGGTCGGGACCATCGCGTAGTGAACCAGCACGAGCGGGTAGACGGCCGGGTCGGTCGCGGTGCGGTCGGCCTGGCGGACGCCGTTCGCATCGACGGTCATGGCTTTGACAGCCGCCGCCATGGCTGCCTCGGTCGGGGTGGTGAAGGAGCCGGCGGCGTTCTTCAGCTCCGCCTGCGGCATGCTCAGGTTGGTCGCGTCCGCGCTGTCAAAGAGCACGAACAACGAACGGAAGCCCTGTCGTGCCGCCGCGTAGGAGGACGGCTGATGGCTGGGATCCTGGTCGGAGATGCTGCTCGGGTCCTTGCCCGCCGGAGCGCCGGCCGCGGCCTGGCGGACGACCGCGTCCAGCCCGCTCAGCGGGGCGAACGTCATGTTCATCGCCGACGTCGGATCGACCGTGCGGAACGTGTCGAGCGGGAATCGCAGGCCGCCCTTGTTCCAGGCGTCGAGGAAGTAGTCGCTGACATGCATGCCGGCCGGGTCCTTGGTGCCCTTGAGGAAGGCGCTCGCATCCGGGTCCGCGGCGAGCCAGCGAGTCAGCTCGTAGGTCAGGTCCTCACCGTCGGCGGTGAGCACCGGCGGGAAGTAGTTCTGGGCGGTGAAGTCCCGTGCCCAGGCGACACCGGGGTTGAGCGCCTGGAACTCCGGGTCCGCGAAGATCGTCACTGGGTTCCCAGCCGTCCCCGGGTTGGGGCAGTACGCGCTGCCAGGCCCCGTGATGGGCGCCGTGGGGTCGCAGCCGGGCGGCCCACCGGAACCGTAGAGACCGGGGTAGGACTGCGTGAGCAGCTTCGCGATCAGCCGTGCGTTCAGCCTGAGCGAGGTGACCTGCTGATGGGTCACGGGATCGTCGAGCAGGAAGCCGACCGAAATACCGGACACCGCCAGCGGCGCGTAGGCCACCGGATTCGGACCGGTCGCGCCGGTGGCGGCCGGGCGCGTGGTCAGCGCCATGTCCACGCTGCCGGCGGCATAGTCCGACCGGGCCTGGACGTCGCCGAGCAGCGAGTAGTCGACATTGAGCGCGGGCGTGCCCGCGCACGACCTGGCGGTCCAGCTCAGCATCGCGAGGTTCGCCACGGGCGCGCCCGCGGAGGTGAAGTCGGGGTTGTTGATCGAGCACGCCCCGGCGCCGAGACGGAAGGCCAACGGGATGGTGACGTGTGGCGCCCAGCTGTTGACCAGCTCGACGGACGGCGTCGTGAGCTTCCACAGCACCAGCGAGCACGGCTGGGTCGAGTTACAGCCAAGGCTGGTCAGTTCGCGCCCCGTCTCGACCACGAAGTCGGCGCTGCCCGTCCCGGCCGGCTGCGTGATCGCTTTGCGCCTGTTACCCGGCCCGTCCGGGCCCGCGCCGTTGAGCCCGCCGAGCGCGCTGGGATCGGAACCCGACGCCAGCGTCTCGGAGCCGTAGCAGTCACCGGCGGACTTCGGCGCGGCTCGGCATTGGTAGATGCGAACCTCGTTCGTCGACAGCTCCGTCCCGCTGGACGGGAAGCCCCGCCAGCTGACGTGGATCGCCTCGAAACCGAGATCGGTCGTCTTGCTGACCGTCACCGAGGCATTCGCCCCGATCGCCGGTGCCGGGAAGGTCCTCGCCACCGAGACGTCCGCGGCCCGTGCCGGTTGCGGCCCCGGCAGCAGCAGCGAGCCGGTGAACACCATGACCGCGCCAGCCAGCGCGAGCGCGACGCCCGCCCGCGGCACCTTGGCCCCCCGCGGCCGCCGGGCGCACGGGGAGGGCCGTGTGCGCGCGTCCGTTGGCCAGCCAGGCAATTTCGGTGACACGTCTTCTCCAGCGCCGGGGAGGGACACGCCGCGGACGGGCGTGCGGTGGTGTCGGGACCCACCCGGGTATCGGGACCTACCCGGCCAGTCACGACGGAACATATGGATGGATGCGCCGCAGAGCCCGGCGCGGACACCGGGCCCTGCGGTTAACACGGGTGCGCTCTGGGGCGGGCCGCTGGCCTGCTAGGAAAGGCCGTACTTGGCACCGCAGAGCGTGCCCGTACCCGACGTGGGCAGCGAGACAAAGCCCTCGTTGACGCCGAGCGGGTGGGTGCAGATGTAGCCGGCCTTACCGAAGACCGCGGTGTAGCCTGACCAGATCTTGTCCAGACCGGTGCTGCCAGGCTGGTTCTTGAGCACGTTGAACAGCAGGCGGGGGAACTTGCCGCTGGTGTTCAGGGAGTACGGGCCGGCCGCGCCGTTGGCGACGTCGGGGACTGTGGCGGGAACGCTGTCGATCTGGCGGACGGTGAAGCCATTGCGGTTGTCCACGTCGCCGCCGCGGGACTGGGCGACCCACTTGCCAGCCGAGTACGGCACCAGCGCGTCACCGATCGCGTCTCCGGCCTGGAGGTTGGCCTGGAGACTCACACCGCTGTTCTCCTCCAGGGTGGCGGGCTGACGTACGCACGCGCCCGGCGTCAGGGCCGCGTTCGGGCCGTTGACATCACCACCGTTGTTCAGCGCCTTGAGGAAGGAGTTCCGCGTGCCCGAGCCCGACTGCGGCAGGTACGGCTCGATGGGCGAGCTCGGCAGGGCCGAGTTGATGACGTGCCAGTCGGTCAGGGTGCACAGGTAGATGCTCTTCAGCTGGCTGGTGCTGACGGTCTTCGGCGTCAGCTTGGGCGAGACCGGCTTCGCGGCCCAGGTCACCACGTCCTTGGCGTACGCGATGAAGGTCTTGTCGACGTCCGAGGGCTTCGTCGCGTCCGGGTAACGCGAGGAACGCGCGAAGTCGACGCACACGCCGGGCGCGTTGTATGCGGCCGGGTCGTTGTTCAGGGCTGTGACACCCGCGCTCGAGCCGTTCGGCCGGGCATAGTTCGCACAGCCAGCCTTCGCGGTGATGGGGGTTGTGCCGGTCGCGTTCCAGCTGTAGAGCTTCTTCGACGGGTTCGTCGCGTTGTACGACGTCGAGTAGTCGTTCAGGATGTTCTGCGTGGTGTCCGAACCCACGCCGACGATGTCGCCGGCCGCCGGGGTGACGTTCGCTGGCGGGTCGGCCAGGGCAGGTCCGCCCATGGCGCCCACGGCCAGCGCCGTGGCCGTTACGGCGACCACGCGGGCCGCCTTCTTCGGAATATTCATGTTCCACTCCTCGTCGGGAACGGTTTTCACCTGGCGGCACGCAACCGCCGCCGAGCCGTCAGGTGGCTCCGGTGTGACGTTTCCATGCTTCTGATGAACACGGCCAGCCATCCGGGGGATTTACCGGGCAGCTATCGGGTAACCATTCAGCAAACACCCGTGAATATGCGTTCACGGCTGGGCTCGACATTTTACGACGGCGAAGAAAATGAATTCTCGAGGGCCGGGTAGCGCTCATTCAGGTGGCGGCGGGCGGCGGCTCAGCTGCGCGCTCAACAACGGTGGGACAAAGAAGGCGGCCAACACGGTGAGGCCGGCGAGCACAAAAAGAATGTTCGCCTGGTGACCGCCCTGGCGCAGGCTTGACACCGATACCGGGGCGGCGGAGATGTCGCTCCCGCCGGGTCCGCCTGAGCCGTTGCCGCTGGCCGCGCCGACAAGCTGTCCGGTCTCCGGGTCGATCGTCGTGCCTGTACCCGTGCCCGTGCCCGTGCCCGCCGAGCCGGTACCGTTCGATGCCTCCCCGCCCGTCCCGGTAACACCCGTCCCGGCGCCGCCGGAGGTATCGCCGGCCGTGCCGCCCGACCCACTGCCGCTGGCAGCGCCGCCGGAACCGCTACCGGAACCGGTGCCGCCACCAGCGCCGCTGGACGTGCTGGCCGTTGTCGTGGCGCACGCCGCCGCGCCGGCCTTCGCGCAGGCGGGGGGCGCCGGCGCGGTGTTCAGCACCTGCAGCGCGGGATTGTTGCAGCTGGCCAGGGCAGGCGGCGCAACGTGCCCCGGTATGCGGCTCAGCTGGTCGAAACCGGCCTGCACGAGGTTGACCGGCAGGGGCGAGAACCCGAGGTTCTCCGCCTTCTGCTGACCGGCGCACAGAAAGTAGCTCATGAAGGTCGACAGGGTCCGCCCCTTGTCGGGCGTGAACCGCCCCACCGCCTCGACCGGAACAATCATGTAGCTGTAGCTCGAGATGGGGTAGGCACGAGGGTCGTTGTAGGCGTAGACGCCGTCCAGGTTCTGGGTGAGGTCGGTGTTGATTTTCGCCTGCGTGAGAGCCACCGCCACATCTCCCGCGGTTGGCTGGACGTAATAGCCACCGGCATTCAGGATGCTTGCGACCGGGAATCCCGAACGCTGGGCGTAGGAGTACTCGACGTAGGTGATGGAGCCCTCGCCGTACGGAGCGGCGACATAGTTGGCGACGCCGCTTGACAGGGCCTGGCCCTTCGCCCCGGGAAATGTCGGGTAGAACGACTGCAGCCCGCAGTTGCCGGTGAAACCCGCGTACCTGCCGCAGAAGTCCGCCCAGAGCCCGGGGTACTGCTTCGACATGTAGAGCGTGAACTGGGCGGACGTACCCGAACCATCCGAGCGAAGGACCGGTGTGATGGCCTTGTCCGGCAGCTGCCGACCGTTGTCCCTGGTGATCGCGGCATCCGACCAGTTGGTGATGACCCCGGTAAAAATCTTGGTAAGGGTCTCGCCCGACAGCCGGAGATTCGTGACCTGTTTCCCGGCGACGGTCAGGTGATACATGAACGACGTCCCACCCGCGACGATGGGCAGATAGGCATACGGCCGCCTGGCCGCGAGCGGCAGCTCATCAGTGTCGTTGCTGCCCGGGATCCGCGGCTGGAACGGGATCTCGGACACCGCGAAGTCGTTGAGGCCGTTCCAGTAATCCGACCGTCCCGATGAAGAACCGTTACCGGTGTAGTTGACCGGAAGGCCGTTCTTGCGGACGTCACGAACCCACTGGCTGATCATGATCTCACTCCAGGTGGAGCCGGATCCGGCCACGGCCGCATAGGGGGCGTCGGCGCTGGCGGGCGGCGTCGCCCCGATCCCGGCTCCGCCGGCCGCGGCCACGATCAGCATGATCGCGACGAATCGGGCGACCAGCCGGCGCCTCCTCGTGCCCGGCGGCCTGCCTCGTGCGGGCGTGTTTCCTGAGCGGGCATCTCCCGGGGAGACATTGGGCATCATCAGGACACCTCCGCGGAGCGGCGCTTCTGCCGGCGTGAGAGCTGTCCGGGGCCACGGCCTCCGACAACGCGGGCGATGACGAACAACGTGAGTACGAGCGCGAGAAGCGTCAGCGCCGCGCCATAGGCCCGCGCGACCGACTCGGGCTGGGGGAACTTGACGTAGTTGAGGACGTAGAGGGGCAGGGAGAGCATCGCGCCGTGGGCGGGGTCGGCGTTGAGGTCATTGGTGAAACCCGCCGTGAGCAGCACCGGCGCAGTCTCACCAACGCCGCGCGCAACCCCGAGAATGACCGCTGTCAGCAGGCCTGGGCGGGCGGTGGGCAGCACAACATGCCACACGGTCTTCCACTGGCTCGCGCCGAGTGCGAAGGAGGCCTCCCGCAGCCCACCGGGGACGATCCGGAATACCACTTCCGCTGTCCGGGTAATGATCGGCATCATCATGATGGTGATGGCAAGGGAGGCGGCGAACCCGCACCGGTTCGTGCCGAGCGCCAGCACGACGGTCGCGAAGATGAACAGGCCCGCGACCACCGACGGAATCGCGCTCATCGTGTCGACGATCGTGCGTACCGGCCGGGCGAGAGGGCCGCGTATCTCATTGAGGAACAACGCGGTGGTGATACCGAGCGGCACTGAGATGAATACCGCGACACCGACCTGCAACAGCGTGCCCACAATGGCATGGAGTGCCCCGCCCGAGGTCAGTGGGTCGGACGGGGCTGTCACCGACATTGTTCGCGTGAAGAAGTTGAGGTGCAGGGCCGTGTAACCACGAAACGCCGTATAACCAATTATTACAGAAAGTAAAGCAACGACCATTATCCCGGCCGCATGGCAGATCACCGACATGACGCGGTCGACGAGCGCGACACCACGGCCGTCCCCCGTCAGCAGCACGGTCGAGTAAACGGCCAGGAAGAGGACGTACCAGCATACCCAGAAACCGACAGTCCCCGACAGCGGCAGAATCCGCTCGAACAGGATCCAGGTGAGGCACAGCGCGCAGAGCGCGGATCCGCCGATGGCGGTCACGTCGCTGGCAGTGACCTGAGCCGGCCGGATCCGGACCTCCGGCGGGAGTACTGGCTGGTCGGGTCCGGCGAGGTCCGGCCCGGCGGCGGGCGCCGTGCGCCCACGCGGTGCAGGTGCGGTGAGCGCCATCAGATCTCCGTTGCCGCGCCGGAACGCGACCGGCTGATGATGGTCGAGGCGAAGGCGTTGACCACGAGCGTCAGGGCGAAGAGCACCAGCCCGGCGCCGAAGAGGGCGGCCAGACCGAACGAACCGGACTCGTTGTAACGCAGCGCGATGAGTGAGGAAATCGACATCCCGCCCTGCTGCAAAATGTGAGTCATCCGCCCGGGTGACGCGAAGAGCGGCGCGATGATCAAGTAGACGGCGATCGTCTCGCCGAGTGCCCGGCCCAGGCCGAGCATGACCGCGCCGACCATGCCGCCTCGGCCGAACGGGATGACGACAGCGCGGATCATGCCCCAGCGCGTGCCGCCCAGCGCCAGCGCCCCCTCCCGCTCACCCACCGGAGCCTGCGAGAAGACCTCGCGCATGATCGATGTAATGATCGGCGTGACCATCAGCGCGACGACGAGCCCAGCGATGAAGGTCGACGAGGCGTACTGGCCGAGCCCGCTGACTCCGCCGTCGGTCCGGAAGAAGGGCAGCCAACCGAGGTGGTCGGTCAGCCAGCGGCTCACCGTGATGGCTCGCGGCTGGAGAAAGAAAAACCCCCACAGCCCGTAGACGATGCTTGGAATAGCGGCCATGAGGTCAAGCAGCGAAACCATCGGGCGGCGCAGCGCCCGGGGCGCGTACTCGGCGACGAACAAAGCCGTACAGATCGACAGTGGAACGGCGACAACCAACGCGACGCCGGCAATGAGGATCGTCCCCGGCAGCACGGCGCCGACGCCGAACCTGGTCGAGCTCGGCAGCCACTGGGTTTCGGTGAAAAACGACCAGCCGACCCGCCGCAGCGCCGGCAGCGCCTTGTACAGCAGGAATACACCGATGAAGCCCATCGTCGTCATCACGGTTATGGCGGCCGTCCGGCCGACGCCGTGAAACAGCCGGTCAGCCGGGCCGGGGCGCGGGTTCGTGTCGCGCCGCGCCTCAGCCGGGGCGACCGAGCCCGCGCCGGCGCCCGCCGCGCCAGAGCCGGCCCCCATAACCGCGGCTCGGGGCAGTTTCAGCCAGCCGAGAAAATTCATGGTCGAACGCTCTTCGGTCATCATGTATACGCACCGTACGTCACAGTGGAGTTACCCCCTGACCGGCGTCGGCGACGCCGGTTCCGCTCCATTGCTTTGACATAAAAACAGACGTCGCCTCCCGGGTGGCGAGCCGAAGGTGAACAGGCCCCGAATTCTGCTGGCCGGTGGGCGGGTCCCCGGGTATACGAAATGAACGGCCGCTCATTCTCGCGGCCGGGGACCGGCCCGGTCGATGCGGCCGTCCGGTCCGGACGAAGCGATCAACCGGAGCGGACGAAGCGAGCCGCGTCGGCGACCACATAGTTGTCGGTTCCGGTGGTCGCCATGGTCACGCTCCCTGCCGTGCCCGCGTCGAACGGCCACGCCCCGAGCAACGCCCACCGGCCGCCCCCGACACGTTGATCCACGGTGAGCGTTGCCGAACCGCCCCGGTAGGCAACGGTCACCGGCACGTTCGACGCCCGCGCGGCCGTCGACGTCCACCGCAGGTACACCCGATAGGTACCGGCCGCCCGGAGGGACGGGACGAAACGGACGCTCTTGCCGCCCTTGCCAGCGTTGTTGTCATGCAGATAGCCGGTCCCGTAGTAGCCCGCGATCGCCGAACTGGCCGTCCAGGAGCCGGTGACCGCCGTCATCGGGTCGGTGTCGTCGACAGCGACGTCGGGATAGTCGAGCACGGCCATGTCCTCGAACAGCCGCGCGCGAAGCGCCGCGGGATCGACTCCCTGCGCGTTGGCCCCGCTGTCGAGCGCGAGCTTGGCCGCGGCGCCGGCCGCCTGCCCGAGAATCATGAAAACCGGTTCCATCCGCAGCGAGCTGTAGGCGACGTGCGACGCCGACAGGCAGACCGGGACGATGAGGTTCGTGCACTGCGCGCTGTCGGGAACCATCGCCCGGTACGGCAGCCGGAACGGCGCGGGTAACGCGATCTGGATGTCGCCCTCGTTCTTCACCTGCCCACCGACGACGAGCCGCTGGCAGTTGTGGGAGTCCCGCGAGTAGCTCGCGAGCCCGACGCCGTCGGCGACCGCGGTCTGGCCGCGACAGTCCGCCTCGGTGAGGACGTAGCGCGAGCTCACCATCCGACGAGCTTCGCGCACATAGAGTTGCGGCGGCCAGTTGCCGGTGGCGGTGAACTCGTCGGGTGCCAGCCCGAAGGCCGCGACCGCGGAGCGGACGTCCGAGCGCACCGCGCTGTCGTTCGCCAGGAAGTAGAGCAGGCCCTGCTGGTAGGAAGTGTGATCAGCCACGATCTGCGCACGCTGGGACCAGCTCGCGCGCGGGTACCCGTCGGCGGCGCCAACATGGTCGAACGAGAACGGCCCGGCGCTGTTTGCGTCGAACTTGCCGTTGCGCAACGCCGTGTTGTTCATGAACGCCGCGGCCTTGTCGGTGAACGGGTCGGCGTACCCGGCCGCGATCAGGCGCGGTACGAGGGCGTAGCGGCTCGGGTCATAGCCGGCCGGCCGCGGGAACGCGATCCGGTTCGGCGCCTTGGTCAGGCAGAGCCGGTAACAGTACGCCTGGACATGAGCGTCACCGCTGCCGGTGGCCGCGAGGGCGGCCGCGGAGATCTCGGGAAGCAGCCCGCTGGCCGGGTCGCCCGCACGCCGGTACGGGTCGACCGCGGCGGTGAACTGGTTCTTGGCAAGCAGCTGCACCCCGTTGTTGGACTCGCCGTACACCGCGTTCGACTCACGGCCGATCACATAGCGCACCCCGGCGAGTGCCAGCAGGTCCCCCTCGTAGGAGGCATCGATGAACATCTGGGCCCGTACCACGGTGCCGTCACCGGCCACCACCGAGGTGAGCCGGGAGCCGCTGCGGCCGACGGAGGCCAGCGTCCGCCGGGTGTAGACCGGCACCTGCGCACCGGTGAGCAGGTCGGTCATGACAGCCGCGGCCACCCGAGGCTCAAAGGTGGTCTGCATCGGCGTCGCGGCTCCGAGCGGGCCGCCGTTGTAGGCGACATACACTCTGCGGTAGAACTCGCGCGCGAACCCACCGACGGCGCCGCCCGTACCGATGTCGGTCTGGCTGAGCCCGCCCGTTGTCATACCGCCGATGTGGGCGGTCGGTTCGATGATCACAACCGAGCCGCCCATGCGACGCATCTGCACGGCGGCGGCGACGCCGGCCATGGTCGCGCCATACACGCACAGATCCGCCGTTATCGGTGCGACCGCGCTGGCTGACGATGTGACGGTCAGCTCAAGGGCCGCGACCGAACCGGCGGCAGCCGCCATCCGGAGCAGATCCCGGCGGTGCGGCCCAGCGCTCATGATCGGTCGGCGGGCCATGGATCCCCTCGTCGGTCGGTTGACGCCGGCCGGCGCGTCGGGCAGCCGGGCGCATCGGGCAGCTGGGTGGAACGACGACGCCCTGTCGAGACGGCGACGCCGGCAGCGGGCCGCCGATGCTCATGGCGCTCCGTACGTCGATCTCCCAGCCGGCAGCTTGGACCTTAACGACGCGTGATTCCCGGAAGCAACGACCAGCACGTCACATGCACACACCGATCCAACGTCCAGCGGGAGACCGCACGGTAAATCAGTTGCTCTCTCCCCCGGAAGCGTCCAGGAAGCATCCAGGAGCCGGCCGGGAACCGGCCGGTGCCTGGCAGCATGGGCGGTATGGCGAACTGGAGTGAGGCTGAACGAGCCGCGCCCGAGCTGGCGGCTGCGGTCCGGGGGCGCTTCGAGGCGCACGGGCTCGCGATCCTCGCGACCATCCGGCGTGACGGATCTCCTCGGGTGAGCGGGGTCGAGCCGTTGTTCGCACTCGGCGAGCTGTGGCTCGGCATGATGCCCGGCTCCCGGAAGGGAGCCGATCTGTGCGGGGACCCACGATGCGCCCTGCACAGCGCAACCACCGACAAGAACGTCACCGAAGGCGACGCAAAGATCAACGGCAGGGCGGCCGTCGTGACCGGCACCGAAAGCCTGGACGCCTACCAGGCCGCGTGGGCCGCAGCCACCGCCACGCCGGTACCCAAGCCGTTCACCCTGTTCAGGATCGACGTCACCGGCCTAAGCATGATCGGGGTCGCCGGTGAGGAGCTCACCATCGACTTCTGGCGCGAGGGGGAGCAGCCCAGGCGAACCACCCGCACGTAGCTCTCGTCCGCCGGTACGCACGGCCGCGCCGCATACCGCCCACAGCAGGTCGGCCACGGTCGCGAGCAGCCGGCTGACCAGGGCGAGCAACGTCGCCGGGCCGTGCGCGAGCACCGGCGCCAACGCCAGGATCAGTACGGCCTCGCGCACGCCCGCACCAGCCGGGACCAGCGGGACGAGGAACCCAGCCGTCCACGCGAGCGCGTACCCGCCAACCGCGAGCAGCAGCAGGCGGGGCCCGTGCACGGACGGAGCAAGATCACGAACCAGCAGCCAGGTCGCCACGCCGTAGAGGACAAAGCCCGTCAGCAGCCAGCCGGCACCGGCCAGCACCGGGCGGACGGCAAGCGGACGCTCCAGCGGTGGCCGGCGCAGCAGGCCGAACGCGAGCGCCAGCAACCTGGACAGCACCGGTGGATACAGCACCACCGCAAGCCCTGGTACCGCCAGCAGCGCCCACCCGTAGTGACCTAACGCGGTCGCCGACACGAACGGCAGGGTCACGGCCGCGGCCAGCCCGCCGCACGGGACCGCCAGCGCCAGCACGATCAGGCTCGCCGACGCGGCCTTCACCCGGGACACGCCGTAGGCCCTCGACAGCTCCATCTGCGCCAGCACCGGCCACACGCTGCCCGGGACGTACTTGCCGATCTGCCCGACGAAGAACACCCGCACGGCCGCCTGTAACGGCAGCGCCGTGCCGAGCCCCACCAGCAGTGCCCGCCAGGACAACACGCTCGTCCCGACCGCCAGCACGGTGACGCCCCCGGCCGCGGCGACGCTCACCACGGTCAGCTCGTCGAACGACGCCCGGACCGCGTTCCACTGACCGACCAGCGCAAGGCCGAGCAACCCGACCGCCAGCAGCAACGCCGCCCGCGCCAACCACCACCGCGGCCCTCGACGCCTGGGTTCTAACTGGCCCGGTCCTGGTCGGCCCAGTTCTTGTCGGCTCGGTTCTGGGTGACAGCGCCCGGCCGGTCGACCAACCCTTCTGCCAACAGAACGTACATGCCACATCCGCTCAGCGTAGCGTTGATCCGGTCAACTCCGACAACAGCATCACATCATCACGCCATCATGACAGCAAACAACCTGATGCTATGATGCCAGGATGCGTACGACAGTGACTCTCGACCCAGATGTCGCGATGGCTCTCCGGGAAGTGGTTCGCGAACGGGGCATTTCCTTCAAGGAAGCCCTGAACGCACTCGTCCGCGCCGGCCTGGCGAGTAGACGCCAGGACGTTCCGGCCTATCGGCTACCCACTCGGTCGCTCGGGCTACGACCGGATGTCGACCTCGACAAGGCACTGCGGCTAAGTACCGAATTCGAGGACGCGGAGATCATCAACAGGCTTGAGCTCCGTACATGAAGCTGCCAGACGTCAACCTGCTCATCTACGCACTCGACGACACCTCACCACGACATCAATCATCGAGAGCCTGGCTCGAACGCACGCTGTCGGGCGCCGAGACCGTTGCGTTCGCGTGGCCGGTGCTGCTTGCGGTTATCCGCCTGACGACACACGCCACGATCTTTCGGAACCCGTTCCGTCCGGACGAAATTCTCGACATCGTTGATGGATGGCTTGCCAGACCCTGTGTCGTGATCGTCCATCCCACCGAACGTCACGCTGCGGTTCTACGCCAGTTGCTGGCACCGCTGGGAACGGCTGGGAACCTCACGTCCGACGCACATCTCGCCGCTCTCGCCGTCGAGCACAGCGCCGAGCTATGCTCCAGCGACGCCGACTTCGCCCGCTTCCCAGGCGTCCGATGGATTGATCCACTAAGAGCGCCCGAGGATAGTGCGTTCGATCAGTGAGCGGCTCATCCGCGCCCGATCCGGCAAGGCAGTGGAGGAAGGGCCCTGGTGTTGGGCGCCGACTGACGACAACGCGGCCGGGCGGGATGCGGGAGCCGGACAGTCCTCTTCTCGGGCGCTCTAGGGCGCGTATCGGGTTGCTGCCGGCAACGGGGTTTCTGCCCGGCCAAGAGAGTACGGGCACCCCTGTCGGGTACCCGTACTCTCTTGGCCTCACCGACCCCGAGGGGTGGTGTGGAGCTCAGAGCTGACCGGCCGCGCTTTCCTCCTCGGACTCCTCGGCATCCTCGTCGAGGACGGACGCGCGCCCCGCAACCATCTCGACGACCTTGCGGGCGAGTTCCTGGGCGGACAGGCCGATGTCGGCCATGACCTCCGGACGCTTGCCCTGGTCGAGGAAGGCCTGCGGGATGCCGAAGTCGCGCAGCGGCACGTCGACGTCGGCATCCCGCAGCATCTGCGCGAAGGTCGACCCGACCCCGCCGACCCGGCCGTTGTCCTCGACCGTGACCACGAGCGAATGCATCCGGGCGAGGTCCACGAGCACCGGATCCAGCGGCTTGACCCACCGCGGGTCGACGACGGTGATCCCGATACCGTGACTCGCGACCCGCTCGGCGACCTGCAGGCAGGTACTCGCCATCGCACCCACCGCCACCAGGAGAACCTCCCGCGACGGTGTCGCCTCGGGCGAGCGGTAGAGGATGTCGACCGACCCAACCCGCTCGATCGCGGGGATGTCCGGGTTGATCTTGCCCTTGGCGAAGCGCACCACCGACGGCCCGTCGGAGATCGCCAGCGCCTCGCGGAGCTCGGCCCGCAGCGTGGGCTCGTCCCGCGGCGCGGCCAGTGCCAGCCCGGGTACGAGCTGCAGAAAGGACATGTCCCACATGCCGTTGTGGGATGGCCCGTCCTCACCGGTGACACCGGCCCGGTCCAGGACAAAGGTGACCGGCAGCCGGTGCATGGCGACGTCCATCAGCACCTGGTCGAAGGCGCGGTTGAGGAATGTCGCGTAGACGCACACCACCGGCTTGAGGCCGCCCATGGCCAGGCCCGCGGCGGAGGTGACCGCATGCTGCTCGGCGATACCGACGTCGAACACCCGGTCGGGAAAGGCCGTGGCGAACTTCTGCAGACCGACCGGCTGCAGCATGGCCGCGGTGAGGGTGACGACGTCCGGACGCTCATGGCCAATCTGGACGATCTCATCGGAGAAGACGCCCGTCCAGCTGGTGCCGCCGCCGCTGCCGGCCGTGGCCGGCTTGCCGGTACTCGGGTCGATGACCCCGACCGCGTGGAAACAGTCGGCGTCATCCTGCTCGGCGGCTGGATAGCCGAAGCCCTTGCGGGTCACGCAGTGGACGATCACCGGCCCACCGAAGTCACGGGCCCGCCGCAGCGCCGACTCGACCGCGTGGACGTCGTGCCCGTCCACCGGCCCCACGTACTTCAGGCCGAGGTCCTCGAACATGCCCTGGGGCTGGACGACGTCCTTGATGCCCTTCTTGATCCCATGCAGGGCGTCGTAGAGCGGCGCACCGACCAGCGGGGTACGGCCGAGTACCTGCTTGACGACGTCGAGGACCTGCTCGTACTCGGGCGCGAGCCGCAGGGCAGCCAGATGATCGGCCAGCCCACCGATGGTCGGGGCGTAGGAGCGCCCGTTGTCGTTGACGACCACGATCACCGGGCGGTCCGCAGCCGCGATGTTGTTCAACGCTTCCCAGCACATGCCGCCGGTCAACGCGCCGTCGCCCACAACGGCGACGACCGCGCGGGACTCACCACGCAGCGCGTACGCCCGGGCCAGCCCATCGGCGTAGGACAGGGCTGTCGAGGCGTGCGAGTTCTCGATGATGTCGTGCGGTGACTCGGCCTGGCTGGGATACCCGGACAGGCCGCCCCGCTGCCGCAGGTCCGCGAACGCGTCCGCGCGGCCGGTCAGGATCTTGTGAACATAGGACTGGTGGCCGGTGTCCCACAGGATCCGGTCATGGGGCGAGTCGAACACCCGGTGGATCGCGATGGTCAGCTCGACGGCGCCGAGGTTCGGCCCGAGATGACCACCTGTGCGCGCCACCGCGTGAATAAGAAAGTCGCGGATCTCCGCCGCCAGCGCGGGAAGATCGTCGACTGCCAGTCTCTTCAGATCGTGCGGATTGCGAACGGTCGACAGAAGCGACACCGACACTTCCTCTCCGTGCACTTCCTCCCCCTTTTTGAGGGGATCGGCCCCGGACGCCGCTCAGTCTACGCAGGTCAGGGGATCAGTCGCGGTCGCGGATTGGACATGTGAACACGTCCCAAACAGGTAGCAAGAAGGCCAGTCGACGCTTACGATGCGTGGTTTGCCCATGAGTATCCGGCCCCCCAGCGGCGCCGGGACACGTGCGTGTTCCTCTCGCCGGGCGTGTCCGCCACCGTGACATCGGACATGACATCGGACGTGACATCGGCCTCGGACGTGGCGCCCAGCCGGGCTGGGGAGTGCGCGGGCGTGTCCGGACACGGGCCTCGCTGGGCGCGGGCTCCCCCGTTGTGTCATCAGACCGGCCCATGCAGTAACGCCACGCATTCGACATGGGCGGTCATCGGGAACAGATCGAACGCCCGCAGCTCCGCCAGGGAGTAGCCCTGCGCGACGGCCACCGCGAGATCCCGGCCCAGCGAGGCGGGATCACAGGCCACGTACACGACCGCCCGGGGGCCCAACGCAAGCAGTTCGCGCATCACAGCGGTGCCCGCGCCCGCTCGGGGCGGATCGAGGACGACGATGTCAGCGCCGGTACCGGCCAGCCCGCGCAGGGAGCCGGGCGAAACCCGGACGCCCCGTAACGACACCTGCGGGAGGTCGGCGAGGCTGCGCGCGGCGGAGGCCACCGCGCGCGGGTCGGACTCCATCGCCACCACGAGACCGCCGGGACCGACGGCTTCGGCAAGCGCGGCGGTGAACAGGCCCGCGCCCGCGTACAGGTCGAGCGCCCGTTCCCCGGCGCGCGGCGCCAGGCCGGTCAGGACCGCGTCCACCAGCGCCTCGGGCGCACCCGGGTGGACCTGCCAGAACACCCCGGGAGCCAGGATGAACCGGCGCCCGCGTACCACCTCGACGATCTCGGTGTCGGCATCGCCGGCAGAAAAACCGGCAGCACGGGCTTCCGATGTGATAATCGTGCTGCCGCTCGACACGCTCGCGGCCACGTCGATCTCAGGCCCGGCAGCGCCATCGGCAGTGCCCGCGCCGGCCGCCGGGAAGGTCCGACCGGCGACGGCGGCGCGCACGAGCGGGTGCGCTATCCGGCAGTCCGCCGCCGCGACAATCTCGTGCGAGCGGTGCCCGCGCAAGGCGACCTCGCCCTGCTCCGTCAGCGTGTAACGCATCCGAGTGCGCCACCCCAGGCCGTCGGGCAGCGCGCCGGGCGGCGGATCCAGCGCCTCGACCTCCACCGGCCAGTCGAGCCCGGCCAGTCGGCGCAGCTGCTCACGGACCACCCCGGCTTTGAAGCGACGCTGCGCGGCAACGGAGGTGTGCTGCCAGTCGCATCCGCCGCAACGGCCGGGCCCGGCATGCGGGCACGGCGCGGCCACCCTGTCCGCCGACGGCCGCAGGACCTCGACGGCGTCAGCCCGCCAGTACCGGTCGTGCGAGGTGTCGGTCAGGCAGGCCCGGACCCGTTCACCCGGCAGCGCGTGCCGGACGAAGACAACCCGGCCCTGGTGGCGGGCCACGCACATCCCGCCATGCGCGACAGGCCCGATGTCAAGCTCGACAACCCGCACGGATTCGCCGGCGGCCCGCTCGGGAACGCCCGGCTGGGGACGGTGACCGCTCACCGCCGGGTCGCTTCGGCGTCCGTGCCCTCAGCCGGCGCCGCGGCCGACGGCTGAGCCGCCGCCCGCCCGGCTCGCCCGGCCCGCCCGGCGGCTTGGGCGGGGGTGGCCGAGCCGGTGGCTCGCCGTACCGCTCCCGGCGCGATCCGGTCCAGGCGCCGGCCTGCCTGTTCCGAGGAGGCGAGCTGCCACGGGACGCTGGTGACCATCACCCCTGGCTGGAAGAGCAGCCTCGCCTTCAGCCGCAGCGCGCTCTGGTTGTGGAGGAGCTGTTCCCACCAGTGCCCGACCACGTACTCGGGGATGAACACGGCGACCACGTCGCGCGGGCTCTCCCGCCGGATACCGGCGACATAGTCCAGCACTGGTCGGGTGATCTCGCGATAGGGCGAGGCAAGTTCGACCAGGTCAATGCCGATGGCCCGCTCCTCCCAGGCCTGGCGGACCCGGCCGGACTCGGCCGGGTCGACCGCCACGGTGAGCCCGACCAGGGTGTGGGGCCGCGTGGCCTTGGCGTAGGCCAGGGCTCGCAGCGTCGGTTCGTGGATCTTGCTGACCAGCACCACCGCGTGCACCCTGGAGGGCAGCGTCGGCGGCCCCGGCTCGGGCTGCAGCTCCTGGGCCACCCGGTCGTAGTGCCGGTGGATCGCCCGCATCATCACGAAAATCACCGGCATGGCGACGCAGACGATCCATGCGCCGCGCGTGAACTTCGTGGCCAGCACCACGAGAAGCACGACAGCGGTCACACAGGCGCCGACGAAGTTGATCGCCTGTGAACGCCGGATGCGGCGGCGCAGCACCGGATCAACGGCGTCCGGATGATCGCTGTTCAAGATGTCCTGCCAGTGCCGCACCATGCCGGTCTGACTGCACACGAACGACACGAACACACCGATGATGTACAGCTGAATGAGCCGGGTCACCTCGGCGTCGAACGCGACGATCAGAAGAACGGCGAGAGCGGCGAGCGTGATGATCCCATTGCTGAAAGCAAGACGATCACCGCGGGTGTGCAGTTGACGCGGCAGATACCCGTCCCTGGCGAGGATCGACCCAAGTACCGGAAACCCGTTGAAGGCGGTGTTCGCGGCCAGCACAAGGATCAGGGCCGTGACGACGGCGACGTAAAGGAAGCCGAACGACCCCTCCCCGAAAACCGCGGCGGCCACCTGCGCGATGACCGTACGCTGCGTTGTGGCTACGGCCCCGTTCGCGCCCACGAGATTAGCCGGGTTCTCCGCCACGTGGACATGCGAGATCATCGCCAGGATGGTGACACCACTGAACATGGTGACCGCTATCAGCCCCATGGCCAGCAGCGTCGTCGCCGCGTTGCGGCTCTTGGGCGGACGGAACGCGGGGACCCCGTTACTGATCGCCTCCACGCCGGTGAGCGCCGTACAGCCGGACGAGAACGCCCGCAACGCCAGGAACACGGTGGCAAGACCGCCGAACGCGGACTCGGCGTGCACCTGGTAACTCGCGCTCTCGGCACGGGGCGGATGCCCGACCACGGTCTGCAACAACCCGACGGCGACCATCAGCAGGACGCCGACGACAAAGCCGTAGGTCGGGACGGCGAACGCCGTACCCGACTCCCGGACACCGCGCAGATTCACGATCGTCAGCACGACGATCAGCACCACGGCGAGAAGCACCTTGTGCCCGGCCAGGCTGGTCACGGCTGACGTGAGGTTCGCGACCCCGGCGGCGACCGACACGGCGACCGTGAGGATGTAGTCGACAAGCAGCGCGCTCGCGGCCGTGAGGCCGACCCGCGGACCCAGGTTCGTCATCGCGATCTCGTACGCGCCGCCACCGGTGGGGTAGGCGCGCACGTTCTGCCGGTAAGAGGCGACGACGGTCAGCAACACCACGACGACCGTGGCGGCCACCCATGGCGCAAGGTGGTAGAAAGCCAGACCGCCGAGTGACAGAACGAGCAGGATCTCCTCGGTGGCGTACGCCACCGAGGACAGCGGATCGCTGCCGAAGACAGGCAGGGCGATCCGCTTGGGCAGCAACGTCTCGCCGAGTTTGTCGCTCCCCAGAGGGCGACCGACGAAGCCGCGCTTGAGGCGGTCCGTGAGCCTCACGCGGCGATGCTACCGACTGGTGTGACCAGCATCGCATCGCTGTGAGATGTCCGATACCTCCGCTGCTGGATGTCGTCCACGCATCGACCGGGGCGACTGCGCGGGACTACGCTCTGCGGCGTGCATGTGGTGATCCTCGGTTGCGGTCGAGTCGGTTCGGCGCTCGCCCGCAGCGTCGACCGGTATGGCCACAGCGTCTCCATCATCGACCAGGACCCGGACGCCTTCACCCGGCTGCCCGCGGACTTCAGCGGCCGGATGGTCACCGGGGTCGGTTTCGACCGGGGCACCCTGATCGAGGCCGGCATCCGGGACGCGGCGGCGTTCGCCGCGGTTTCCAGCGGCGACAACTCCAATATCATCGCAGCCAGGATCGCGCGGGAGATGTTCGGCGTGACCAGCGTCGTTGCCCGCATCTATGATCCCCGCCGGGCTGAGGTGTACGAACGGCTCGGTATTCCCACGGTCGCCACCGTACGGTGGACCCGCGACCAGATCCTGCGCCGGCTCGTCCCGGACGCCATAACGCCGGAGTGGACGGACACATCCGGCATGATCCTGCTGTCAGAGATGACGCCCTCCATATCGTGGGTGGGGCTACGCGTCTCCACGCTTGAGGGTGCCGCGGGTGTCCGGGTCGCCTGTGTCACCCGTTTCGGCGAAGGCCTGCTTCCTGATTCTCGTACCCTCATCCAGGACGGCGACACGCTGCACATCGCCTTTCCCAAAGCACGGGCGGCGCAGGTGGAAGCCGTGCTGCGGTCCGGTCCGAAGGAAGGTCCACCCGCATGAGGCCACGTCGGATCGCCATCGCCGGAGCGGGCAAGGTCGGCCGTTCCATCGCCGCTGAACTGATCGACAACGGCTCCGAGGTCATGCTGATCGAACGTGACCCGCGCAAGATACGCACAGGCGCGCTCCCGCGTGCCAACTGGCTGCTGGCGGACGCATGCGAGCTGGCCTCCCTGGAGAGCGCCAACCTCCAGGAGTGCGCGGTGATGGTCGCCGCGACCGGGGACGACAAGGTCAACCTGGTCGTGTCGCTGCTGGCGAAGACCGAGTTCGGGGTGCCGCGGGTGGTGGCACGCGTCAACCATCCGAACAACGAGTGGCTGTTCACCGAGGCGTGGGGCGTGGACGTGGCCGTGTCCACCCCACGGCTGCTGACCGCCCTGGTCGAGGAGGCGGTGAGCGTCGGCGACCTCGTCCGCCTGATGCGCTTCATGCAGGGCAACGCGTCGCTGGTGGAGCTGACCCTGGCCGAGGACTCGCCGGTGATCGGGAGGCCCATCGCGCAGGTCGTGCTGCCCGCTGACGCGGCGCTGGTGGCGATCCTGCGCGATGGGCGGGTCGTCCTGCCCTCCCCCGACGCCACGCTGGAAGAAGGCGATGAGGTGCTCGCCGTGGTGACAGCCGGCGGAGACGTCGAGGAGGCCCTCAGCCAGGCTCTGGGTGGGACGCCGGTGGACTCACCACCACCGGCGCGGTGACCGGAAGGCCAGCGGGACCGCCACGCTCGTCCACGCCACGCTCGTCCACGGCAGCCTGACTCGGCGCGAGCCGCCGCACGATGGCGAAGGTCGTTATGATCGCGACGCCGAACAGCGGAAGCCCCAGGGCGATGTTGGCCGCGGCCAGCCATCCTGTCTGACCGGCCAGGTAGAGCACACCCTGGATGACGAACCGGAGACCGAAAACAACGATCCACACCAGCGTCGCCCGGATGGCGGCCCGGCGCAGGTGGCTGTGCTGACGCCAGTCGGCATACCGGGCATCCATCGCGGCCAGCACGAAACCAGCGAGCGGCCTGCGCACCAGCAGAGACAGCAGGCCGGCTCCGGCGAAAACGGCGTTCTTCACGATACTGGGCAGGAAGTAGCCCTCGGCGCTGTGCGTGCGGGACGCGACGAACGCGGCGAGCCCCACCGCGAACAGACCGGAGAACGCCTGGCGCGCGGGTTCGCGGCGGACGACCCGCAGCGCGACGAGGGCCGCCGCCGTCGCCACGGCGAACACGATGCCCGCGGTCAGCCCGGCCCCGGCGTTGACCGCGACAAAAGCGACCGTGGGGATCGCGCTGTCGACCATCCCGCGGGGGCCGCCCATGGCCTCGGCGAAGGACATCGGGGGCCGCTGCCCGGCGGCCGGCGCGACCTGCTGGTCGCCGGTCGGGAGGCTCACGCGCTCGCGGACGACGCGGGCAGCAGCTCGTATCGCGGGTTGAAGATGATGGTACGGCTGTCCTGATTCATGACCATCCCAGCTGCTTTCACCGTGCGTCCTGTCTGAATCCCCGGTATGTGCTTCCGGCCAAGAAACACCAGGGTGACGGTACCGGTGCCGTCGTAGATGTCCGCCTCAAGGCTCTGCGCTCCAGCATGACTCCGAACGGTAACCGAACGGATCGAACCGACGACGCACACCTCCTGACGCTCGTGACACTCACCCATGGGGATGGCCCCGGCCGCCTCGACCGTCCGCTGTAGGTCCTCCGCTTCCAGCACCTGATCATCCGCGTTCAGCCGGTGGACGACCCGCCCCCACCAACCGCCTCGGTCTCCCACGGCTCCTCCGGTTGAATCTCGAGCATGCACGGAACTGGGTTAAGAGCGCCCGGCAATAGAGGACACGGCGTCGCGGGGCTGGGGCACGCAACACAGGCAACATCGGGGTAACGAACCGACGCGCCCCAGTGTGCCCGCCCCGAGGCCCCAGCTCCAGCTGTGCACGATGTCCGTCCCAGGGCCCCGGCCGGCTGTGCTCACGCGTGCCTCGATGCTCACGCATGCCTCGGCCACTCGTCGCGCGACACGTCATCACCGAAAGACAGCGATACCAGCGGCGTGCAGCCACCAGCTCTCCGTGCGGGCGTCAGCTACGGCGGGCTGGTGAGCGATGGCGCACCCGCGCTGATGGCTGCCGGCGGCAGTCTGCGCATCGCCGGCTCCGGCGGGCCCTGCGTCAGGCGCGTCGACATCAGGCGCGTCGACCCGGCTGTGTGTTGGGCGTCGACCGACGAGCCGGGGTACCCGTGCATCGCGCAGCGATGGACGGGGAGCGATGCGGCGAGGTGCGTGCCCCAGCCCCCGCGACGCCGCGTCCCCTATTGCCGGTCGCTCTTAGCCGACCTCCGCTATCCGCACGCCGGGGGCAGGCATCCGGGCCGCCGTCCGCACGGCCGCGGGTG
>NZ_CAKJTL010000087.1:0-8737 GCF_917627385.1 Protofrankia sp. CiT1 | reverse complement strand
CTCTTAGCCGACCTCCGCTATCCGCACGCCGGGGGCAGGCATCCGGGCCGCCGTCCGCACGGCCGCGGGTGTGGTGTCGTACGGGCCCGCCGCCACCTCCTCCGCGGGGTCGGGCGAAGCGTGCGGGTCGGTGACCTCTTTCGGCAGCTTCAGCGGCAGCGGATCGCGCAGGGGCATCGCCTGGTCACCACGCACCACCACGAGCTGGCGCAACGCTTCGGTCAGCAACGGCGCGGCCTGTGGATCGAGCGCGCCATAGCCGGTGAGGACGATCCGCAGGAACCAGCGCGGACCGTCGATCCCCATCATCCTGCCGGGCATGAACTCATCGGCCGCGCCGGTCGGCAGCTGGAGCCGCAGCTCCTTCCCATACGGTCCGCTGCCCTCCTCGGCCGCGCCCGGTCCCGCGCCCAGGGAGCCGGCGATCTCGGCGCGCACGTCGTTCCACAGACCGGTGCTTTTCGGCGCGGCGAAGGCCGCCAGCTCCATCGCGCTCTGGCCGTCCGTGAGGGTCACCGTCAGCAGCTGGCCAGATGTCTGATCGACCTGGAACTGCACCTGGATCCCGTCGACCATGGGGATACGCAGGGACCCCAGATCGAGACGCCGAACACGATCGTCCGGAGCGTTGTCGGCGTCATACGGACCGTCCGGGGCACCCGCAGTGCCCTCCTCCTCGACGTCGAGGACCTCATCCCGGCCATGGTGTTCCGGTGCGCCCAAGACACCTCGACCACCACGTCTACGACCGCGCCGGAACATTTCAACCACTTCCTGTTATCACGATGAGCTCCTTGCGCGTGCTGGCCGGCAACGATGGCGGATATGGTGCGGGCGCGGGGCGGACGTCGGGCAGGCATGGGTAAGCACTTCGCCGGCCCCGGTCAGCTAAGATCACCGGTCGTCGCGAACCCACCGGTCGATCCGAACCCGCCGGTGCCCCTCGCCGTCCCGGGCAGTTCGGCGACCTCACGGAACGCCGCATGCTCCACCCGCTGGACGACAAGCTGCGCGATCCGGTCGCCACGCCGCAGGTGGACCGATGCGTGCAGGTCGGTGTTGACAAGCAGAACCTTGATCTCACCACGGTAACCGGCGTCGACAGTACCTGGCGCATTCACGATGGACACGCCATGGCGAGCGGCGAGTCCGCTGCGCGGATGCACGAACGCCGCGTAGCCCTCGGGCAGCGCGATGGCGATCCCCGTTCCGATCATGGCACGTTCGCCGGGGGCGAGGGTGACGTCGCGGGCCGCCACGAGGTCCGCGCCGGCATCGCCGGCATGCGCGTAGGCGGGCAGCGGAAGATCCGGATCGAGCCGCCGCACCAGCACTCCCAGCCGACGCGATCCAGGGCTGGCCGGCTGCGCGGTGAGATCGTTCGTGGCGGTCATGAGTCTCCGATCGCTCCTCGCGAATACGAGCCGAGACCGGTAACCGGCACAGTCAACGGTACCCGGGGGAACACGCCGAAGACTAAGGTGTGCCGGCTGGCCCCTCACCGGCGCCCTCACCCGCGCCCACACCGGCGCCCACACCGGCGCCCACACCGGCGCCCGCCCCGATGGGGGCCAGCCACCAGCGAAAGATCAGTTACTGACGGGCGCGGGCGGCTCCTGACACAGTGGATACTGACCGACATGCGTTACGAGGAACGGCTGGCGGTACCTCGGCTCTGGTACGTCTGGGCCGCTGTCTGCGCGGGCGCCTTCGGCAGTTACTTCACCGTCTACGCGGACTCCGCGCTGGCTCGGCTGATGGCCTACGGCGCCATGTTCGCCGCGCTGGCGGCGGCGCTGTGGCTGCTCGGGCGGCCCCGGTTGGCCGTGACCGACACGTCGGTGCGCGCGGCCGGCAGGACGATCAGCAGAGACGCCGTCCACGGCTCCGTCGCCTGCACCGACATCCGCACCGTGCTTGCTCCGGGGATGTTTGCCCTGACCAGGCCATGGATACGGACGGGCGTCCGAGTCGACACCGCGACCGGCGCATGGGTGCTGTCCAGCAGACATCCCGACGAACTGGCTATGGCGATCAATGTCCCGGTCACGCGCTGAACCGCGGATCTCGCTCCCCCGCGGGCCGCGGTCCACAGATGACGGAGGTGCGATAGTGGCACGGTCGGTATCGAAGATTGGCTGGAAGATCGTGGGAGGCGCGGCAGGTGCCGCGGCCGGCTCGGCGGCGAGCAGGACCGCCACCGTGGCGTACCGGAAAATCCGCAAAGCCGACCCGCCGGCCAGTCCGGCGCATCCCGAGACGGCCTGGGCGGACGCGATCGGCTGGGCGGTGCTGTCCGGGGTGGCGATCGGCCTCGGGCGGCTCACCGCCGAACGGGTGGCCGCCCGCTGGTGGGTGAAGACGACTGGATCGCTGCCACCGGGCATGCACGATGGCGACTGACCCAGAACCGGCCGTCATGGTGGCGGTGGAGGCCTTTGACTCGATCAGCCCGGTTACCGGCGCGACAATCGCGACGTTCCCGGCGCACAGCGCCGACGAGGTGCGCGCCGTGGTCGAACACACGCGCACCGCCACCCAATGGTGGTCCGGCCTCGGCTTCGACGGTCGCCGCACGCGCCTGCTGGCCTGGAAGAGAGCGCTCTACGACTCCCTTGACGAGCTCGCGGACCTGGTCCACCGGGAGAACGGCAAAACCGTCGACGAGGCCGTCCTGGAGATCGGTACTCATCTTGACATCCTCGCCTGGACGGCTACCCATGCCGGGCGCGTCCTGGGCACGCGCCGGGTGCCGCGTGGCCTGCTCACCGCGAACCAGGCCGCCTCCGTGACCTACCAGCCTTACGGGGTCGTCGGCGTCATCGGGACCTGGAACTGGCCCGTCTACACCCCGGGCGGGGCCATCGTGTCGGCGCTCGCCGCCGGCAACTGTGTCGTCTACAAACCCAGTGAGCTGACACCCGCGGTCGGACGGTTCGTCGTGGAGAAGTTCGCCGCCGTGGTCGGCGAGCATCCGGTACTCCGTATGGTCACCGGCCGCTCGCTCACCGGCGCCGCGCTGTGCTCGGCCGGCGTGGACAAACTCTCGTTCGTCGGTGCCCCGGCCACCGGCCGGGCCGTGATGGCCCAGTGCGCGAAGACGCTCACCCCGGTCGTGCTGGAACTGGGCGGCAAGGACGCGATGATCGTCGCGGACGACGCCGATCTCGACGCGGCCGTCGACGGCGCGCTGTGGCTCGGGATCGGCAACTCCGGCCAGACCTGCATCGCCACTGAACGGATCTTCGTGACCGACGGTGCCTACGATGCCTTCCTCGCAAAGATGATCATCCAGGCGAAGAAAATCACGGCTGGCGCCGGGAAACCGTCCGGGTACGGCCCGATGGTCCTCGACAGCCAGATCGAGCTCATCCAGCGCCACCTTCGCGACGCGCTGGCGCGAGGCGGGCGTGCCGTGGTAGGCGGCCTCGAATCGGTCCGCCCACCGTTCGTCGATCCGATCGTGCTGGTCGACGTGCCAGACGACGCCCTGGCGATGACCGAGGAGACCTTCGGGCCGACCCTGGTGGTGACCCGGGTGCGTGACCTCGACGAGGCCGTGGCCAGGGCCAACAGCAGCGTCTTCGGGCTTGGCGCGTCGGTGTTCTCCCGCCGCCGCGGGCGGGAGATCGCCGACCGGCTGCGGGTGGGCATGGTCTCGGTCAACAATGTCATGGTCTTCACCGCGGTCGCCGGCCTGCCGTTCGGCGGCGTCGGGCACTCCGGGTTCGGGCGGGTACAGGGCGCGGATGGCCTGCGCGAGTTCGCCTGGCCGAAGGCGATGACCGTGCGGCAGATCGCCTCGCCGGTCAACCCGATCTCGTTCTTCCGAAAACCGTCAGCGATGCGGCGCTACCGGGCGCTCACACGCATGCTGCACGGGCAGCGAGCCAAGACGGACGCCGAGAATAACAGCGCTGGGTGACCAGAACGACCCGCGCACATGTGTCCGGCGGCGCGGGCGGCGGCCGGCTCCGTAGGGCACGATGAGGTGGGGATGCTCCCCAGCGGCGGCCGTGTCCGCGGTAACACGCCCATGGTGGGCCGACCATGATGATGAGCTGACCATGGCGACCGGCCGGCCACGTGCCCGAGAAGGAGATGTCGGTGGCTGTCTACGCGCTCGGTGACCGGGTGCCCGAAATCGATCCCTCCGCCTACGTCCACCCGGCGGCAACCGTGATCGGCAAGGTGACCATCGGCCCCGAGTCGACCATCTGGCCGGGCGCGGTGCTGCGCGCCGACTACGGGGAGATCCATATCGGCGCCCGGACCTCGGTACAGGACGGCACCGTCGTGCACTCGACCGCCACGCTGCCCACGATCATCGGCGACGACTGCGTCATCGGGCACATCGCGCATCTGGAGGGCTGCGTCATCGAGAACGGGTCCCTGGTCGGCTCCGGCTCGATCGTCCTGCACGAGGCGGTGGTCGGCGCCGGCGCACTGGTCGGCGCGCAGGCGCTTGTCGGTAACAACGTGCGGGTACCGCCCCGGGCACTGGCCATCGGCGTACCAGCGAAGATCCGCCCGGACGCGGTGCCGGAGAACGCCTTCGCGGCCGGGGCCGCGATGTACACCGCGAACGGCAAGCGGTACCGCGAGGAGCTCCGCCGCATCGACTGACTGGGCTGAGCCGGCCGGCCCAGGCCGGCCCAGGCCGGCCCAGGCCGCGCGAGTGGACGGACAGGTTAGTCGCCGTCGGCGGGCGGGTCCGCGGCGAGCAGGTCGTGCAGCGCATCGAACAGCGCCGGTGGGGCCGCGATGGTGAGGTCGTTCGACACCGGCCGGCCGTGCAGACCACCGACGCGCAGACCGGCCTCGGTGGCGATCAGCCCCCCGGCCGCATGATCCCAGGGATGCAGGCCGCGCTCGTAGTAGGCGTCCACGAGACCGGCCGCGGCCGCGCCGAGGTCGAGTGAGGCCGCGCCCATCCGCCGGATGTCCCGTACCCGCGGCAGGACCCGGGTCAGCACCGTGACCTGGCTGGCCCGTCGCTCGACCGTGTAACCGAACCCGGTCGCCACCAGCGCGTGGGACAGGTCGGTGACGGTCGAGCCCGTGAGGGCGGCTCCGTTACGGGCCGAGCCTTCGCCGAGCGCCGCCGTGTAGGTGACGCCCATGGCCGGAGCGTGCACGACCCCGGCCACCACCGTCCCGTCGATCTCAGCCGCGATCGACACCGCCCAGTTCGGCAGGCTGTAGAGGAAGTTCACCGTGCCGTCCAGCGGGTCGACGATCCAGCGCACGCCGCTGGTGCCGACGTCGTCGGCGCCTTCCTCACCGAGGAGGCCGTCGCCGGGGCGCGCCTCGCGCAGCCTGCGCCCGACCAGCTCCTCGGATGCCCGGTCGAGCGCGGTGACGACGTCCGTGGGGGAGGACTTGGTCGACTCGGCCGCCACCGTGCCCGCTCGTCCCCGCAGCAGGAGGTCACCGGCCTCCTGGGCGACGGCGAGCGCGAGCTCCAGCAGCTCCAGCGGTCGCGGGCCGCCGGGCGTCACGTCGTCAGGCATCGATGCGGAAGCCCCCGTCGAAGGCATCGGATCGCCGGCATAGCGCGTGGTCTCAGGCACGGGCTTCATCCTGCCAACCCACCGGTACCAGCCGGGACGGTGCCCACCAGGACCGCAAAAAACCGCGGCTTGCGGGCACCGCGAGTCCCGCCGTCCCCGGCCCGTAGGATCGTTACCTGTGGTGACAGAAGAAGGCAGAAACCAACTGGATCCGGGCCAGCGGGAAGATCCGGCGCAACGGCGGCAGGCCGTCCCGGACCGGCCGTCCCTCGACGGCATCGAGCAACGCTGGTCGGCCGCATGGCACGAGCAGGCGACCTATCGCTTCGACCGGACCGCCGACCGGGCGCGGGTCTTCGCGATCGACACGCCACCGCCGACCGTCTCCGGGTCGCTGCACGTAGGTCATGTCTTCTCCTACACGCACACCGACATCATCGCCCGGTACCAGCGGATGCGCGGCCGTGAGGTCTTCTACCCGATGGGATTCGACGACAACGGTCTGCCGACCGAACGCCGGGTACAGAACCACTTCGGCATCCGCTGTGACCCGTCGCTGCCCTACGACCCGGGCTACACCCCGCCGGACAAGCCCGGCAAGGAGCAGGTCCCGGTCAGCCGTCGCAACTTCGTGGAGCTGTGTGAGCGGCTGACGATCGAGGACGAGAAGGTCTACGAGGAGCTGTGGCGGCGGCTCGGCCTGTCAGTGGACTGGTCGATGACCTACGCGACGATCGACACCCGCTCCCGCGCCGTCGCCCAGCGGGCCTTCCTGCGCAACCTCGCTCGCGGCGAGGCCTATCTCGCGCAGGCGCCGACGCTGTGGGACGTGACCTTCCGGACAGCGGTCGCCCAGGCGGAGCTGGAGGATCGTGACCGCCCAGGCGCTTACCACACGCTCGCGTTCGCCCGCGCGGGTGGCCAGGGCGCCGCGGCCGGCGGCCCGGCAGTGCTCATCGAAACCACCCGGCCGGAGCTGCTGGCCGCGTGTGTCGCCCTGGTCGCGCATCCGGACGACGAGCGCTACCAGCCGCTGTTCGGCTCGTCGGTGCGCACTCCCCTGTTCGATGTCGAGGTGCCGGTGCTCGCGCACCGGCTCGCCGACCCCGAGAAGGGGTCCGGCATCGCGATGATCTGCACCTTCGGCGACCTGACGGACGTCACCTGGTGGCGGGAGCTTCAGCTGCCCGCCCGAGCGGTGATCGGCCGGGACGGCCGGCTGCTCGCCGACCCACCCGAGGCGATCGTGTCGGAGACGGGCCGGGCACACTATGCCACGCTGGCCGGACGTACCGCCAACAGCGCGCGCGAGCAGACCGTCGCGCTCCTGCGGGCCAGCGGAGCACTGCTGGGAGAACCGCGCCCGATCACCCATCCGGTGAAGTTCTACGAAAAGGGCGACCGCCCGCTGGAAATCGTCACAACCCGCCAGTGGTACATCCGCAACGGTGGACGGGACGAGACCCTGCGGGCGGCGCTGCGGGCCCGCGGCGCCGAGCTGCGCTGGCATCCCGCGCATATGCGCGTCCGCTACGAGAACTGGGTGGATGGGCTCACCGGGGACTGGCTGATCAGCCGGCAGCGCTTCTTCGGCGTGCCGTTCCCGGTCTGGTACCCGCTGGGCTCCGACGGCCTGCCCCGGCACGACCAGCCGATCGTGCCCGACGAGGCCACGCTTCCGGTCGACCCGTCCAGCGACACACCACCTGGCTTCACCGAGGCCCAACGCGGGGTTCCCGGTGGTTTCGCCGCTGACCCGGATGTGATGGACACCTGGGCCACCTCGTCGCTCACCCCGCAGATCGCCGCCGGCTGGGGCAGCGACGACGACCTGTTCGCGCGGGTGTTCCCGATGGATCTGCGACCGCAGGCGCATGAGATCATCCGCACTTGGCTGTTTTCGACGGTGCTGCGCAGCCATACCGAGTTCGGCACACTGCCCTGGACGAACGCGGCCATCTCCGGCTGGATTCTCGACCCGGACCGCAAGAAGATGTCGAAATCCAAGGGAAACGTCGTCACGCCGCTGGACCTGCTCGAACAGCACGGTTCGGACGCGGTGCGATACTGGGCGGCATCCGGGCGTCCGGGTACTGATACCGCCTTTGATGTCGGGCAAATGAAAATCGGGCGACGCCTCGCCATCAAGCTGCTCAACGCGAGTCGGTTCACCCTGGGGCTCGGTGTGGTCGAGGACCCGGGCGCGATCAGCGAATCACTCGACCGAGCGCTGCTGGCGACGCTCGCGGATGTCGTCGACGCGGCCTCTACCGCATTGGACGGCTACGACTACACCCGCGCCCTGGAACTGACTGAATCGTTCTTCTGGCGGTTCTGCGACGACTACGTCGAGCTCGTCAAAGGACGTGCGTATGGGGCGTTCGGCGTAGCGGGCTCGGCCTCCGCCCGAGCCACGCTCGCTATCGCGCTGTCCACGGTCCTGTCGCTGTTCGCGCCCTTCCTCCCGTTCGTCACCGAAGAGGTCTGGTCCTGGTGGAAACCCGGTTCGGTGCACCGCACCCGCTGGCCGGAAGCCGGTGAGCTGCGCAAGTTCGCCGACAACGGCGACCCTCGCCAGCTCGAGGCGGTCAGCGGCGCGCTCACGGCCATCCGGCGGTCGAAATCGACGGCCAAGGTCTCGATGAAGGCCGCGGTGGCCTCCGCCCGCGTCAGCGGAGAGGCCGACCTGCTGGCCCTGGTGGCGGCGGCCGCGCCAGATCTGCGCAGCGCCGGCAGCATCACCAGCCTGACCTTCGCCGCGGGCTCGGGCGAACTGGCCATCGACGTGATCCTGGCCTGACCCGGTACAAGGGCCTGACCGGGTTGCATCGGTCTCACTCCAGGTACCGGTCGCGACGAAGGCGCTGCAGTCGGTGGCGCTCGGCCTTCTGGGGCCCTGGCCATGCGACGAGCGGGGGCCGCCAGCACGATTGTGGCGGCGACGGCCAGAACCTTCTTCCCCGCCCCGCTTATCCCCACTACCCAGCCTCACCGGCCCGCGCGCAGCAGCTCAGACCGCCGTTTGTACTCGTCCTCGTCAATCTCCCCGCGGGCGAACCGCTCAGCCAGCACATTCTCGGCATCGGCCCGATCGCCGCCAGCGTCCGAACGGCCAGTCGGGCGCCCGCCACCCAGGTAGCGAACGAGCACGACGACGCCAGCGATGACCAGGCTCCAGAACAGGACCATCATCACGGACATCGCGAGCCAGGCACCCCAGCCCC
>NZ_CAKJTL010000086.1:2330-26020 GCF_917627385.1 Protofrankia sp. CiT1 | reverse complement strand
CCCCAGCCCCAGCCCCACATCATCGCTGTCACCCTCCCGAGCGAAGGCGCGCCCGGCCCTGGCGCGGTCGTCCACCTCCTCTGCAGGCATCCCCGTTTCCGCACCTCTGAATCCGGGCTGTACGGATCAGCCCGGTCGGGATAACAGGCCCTTGCCGGCGGTGTCGGTCCCGGTACTCCCACTGGGCAGGAATGCTGACACCAGCTCAGAGCGACCAGCAACAACGGAACTCGCCCGAAGCGACCGCAGCGAAGGAGCCGAACCATGGCGCAGCAGCGTGATGTTTCCGCCTCCCACGGGCTCCCTGCCCACCGCGAGGCGATCGATGCGGGAGAGGGCCTGGCGACCGCGGTTCTCCAGACATCCGGCACATCTGGCGGGCATGCGGGGATGTCGATGGCGGCGATGGTCGCTGACATGCGCAACCGTTTCCTGGTCGCGGCGCTCTTCTCGATCCCGATCCTGCTGTGGTCGGCGATCGGCCGCGACGTCCTGGGCTTCGACGTGGCCGCGCCGTTCGGGTTGCGCGACGACGTGTTCCAGCTGATCCTCAGCCTCCCGGTGATCTTCTGGGCGTCGTGGATCTTCTTCGACGGAGCGATACGGGCGCTGCGCGCCCGGACGCTGGACATGATGGTTCTGGTCGCGGTCGCCGTCGGCACCGGCTGGACCTACTCCCTCGTCGTCACGCTCACCGGCGGCGGGGACGTCTTCTACGAAGCGGCTACCGTGCTCGCCGCGTTCGTGCTGCTGGGGCACTGGTTCGAGATGCGCGCCCGCGGCGGAGCCACCGACGCGATCCGCGCCCTGCTCCAGCTCGTGCCGGAGAAGGCGCTGGTGGTGCGGGACGGCGAACCGGTCGAGGTACCGACCGCCGAGGTCGCCGTCGGTGACCTGCTGCTCGTCCGCCCCGGAGGCAAGATCGCAGTCGACGGGATGGTCGAGGCGGGCGAGTCCGACCTCGACGAGTCGATGGTGACCGGCGAGAGCCTGCCGGTGCACAAGACCGTCGGCACGCAGGTGATCGGCGCGACCATCAACACCACCGGCACTCTGCGGGTCCGGGCCACCAAGGTCGGGGCGGACACGGCACTGGCACAGATCGTCGCGCTCGTTCAGGAGGCGCGGAACAGCAAGGCGCCCGGTCAGCGACTGGCCGACCGGGCGGCGTTCTGGCTGGTGCTCGTCGCGCTGCTGGGCGGGCTCGGCACACTGCTCGTCTGGCTGCTGGGAACCGGCCGTCCCGCGACCGAGGCAATCCTGTTCGCGATCACGGTAGTCGTCATCACCTGCCCGGACGCGTTGGGGCTCGCCACCCCGACGGCAATCATGGTGGGGACCGGTCTCGGTGCGAAACGCGGCATCCTGTTCAAGAACGCGACCGCGTTGGAGACCTCGGCCCGGATCGACGCGGTCATCCTGGACAAGACCGGCACCCTGACCAAGGGCGAACCGGAGGTGACCGAGATCCTCACGGACGGCAGCGTCGACGGTCTGGACGAGGAGGAGCTGCTTCGGCTGGTCGCTGCGGTCGAACGGGAGTCCGAGCATCCACTCGCCGCGGCGATCATCCGTCATGCCGACACATGTGAGGTACCGGTGGCCCGCGCGGAGGCGTTCACGAGCCACCCCGGACGCGGGGCGGCCGCCACCGTCGACGGACGGCACGTGATGGTCGGCAACCGCCGACTGATCGAACAGGAAGGAGCCCCACATGATGATCTTAATGCTCAGTGGGACGCACTGCCGGCGGGCGGCCGGACCCCAGTAGGTGTCGCGGTCGACGGCCAGCTGGCCGGGATCATCGGCATCGCCGACACGCCGCGGCCGACAGCTGCCGCCGCGGTGCGAGCACTGCACGATGCCGGCGTCGAGGTAATCATGCTCACCGGCGACAACCAGGCCACCGCCGAGCGGATCGCCGACGATCTCAACATCGACACGGTCATCGCCGAGGTCCTGCCCGGCGACAAGGCCACAAAGATCGCCGAGCTACAGCGCGACAGCCGTCGGACCGCCATGGTCGGCGACGGCGTCAACGACGCTCCGGCGCTGGCCCAGGCCGACCTCGGCATCGCCATCGGTGCCGGCACCGACGTGGCGATCGAGACTGCCGACGTGGTACTGATGCGTTCCGACCCCCTCGACGTACCAGCCGCACTGCTCATCGGCCGCGCCACGCTCCACAAGATGCGCCAGAACCTCGGCTGGGCCGTCGGCTACAACACCATCGCCCTACCGATCGCCGCAGGGGCGTTCGAACCCGCCTTCGGCCTGGTACTACGCCCCGAGATCGCGGCCCTGGCCATGTCCGGATCCAGTTTCCTGGTCGCCGCCAACGCACTCCTGCTCAATCGGCTGCGGCTACCACCCGCCCTCGCCACATCACCGGAAGGACCAACGACGCCGGACGTCCGGTAAGAGCACCCGGCAATAGGGGTGTGGATCAAGGAGCGGGGCTGGGGTGCGTACATCGTGAGGCGGCGGAGGGAGCCACCCTGGTCCGTGGGGTGTCGACCGACGAGCCGGGGTACCCGTGCATCGCGCAGCGATGGATGGGGAGCGATGTAGCGAGGTGCGTGCCCCAGCCCCGCGACGCCGCGTCCCTATTGCCGGTCGCTCTAAGAAGCGTGGTGGACGCCGGTCCCGGTGAAGGCGTTCGGCCTCAATACCGGCGGCCACCGACGGACGAGCGCGCAGCGGGGAGTCCGGCCGACGACACCTCATCAAACAGCATGCGCAAAAACGATCACGTTATCCAGATAGTGGTGGGTTTTCCTGTTGAAATCACCGCCACAGGTGATGAGGCGTAGTTCAGGACGATCAACCGTGCCGTAGACGTCCGCCGCCGGGAAGGCACTCTTCGAGACCTCCTGGATGCGGTCCACCACAAATCGCACAACCGTTCCGTCAGCCCTTTTTATCTCCACCAAGTCATTTTGTTTGATCTTCTCAAGGCGGTAGAAAACAGCTGGCCCGGTTGTTGAGTCGTAATGTCCGACGAGGACGGCCGCACCGACGTCACCTGGACGCGGGCCATATTCGTACCAGCCGATTTCACCCCAGGACGTCGGCACCTGGAGCGTTCCGTCCGAGTTGAGCCCAACCGGCCCGACGGCCGCCGCCGTGCCCAGCGCGGGAATATTCAGGAAGATCGGCCGGCTATCAGCCGTACGCGCCGGAGCGGACACCGCCGCAGACGTACCAGCTGGTGGTTTATCCGTGGCAACGACGCCTGTTGGGACAGTCGTCGCAGGAATTCCAATGTCCTTCCCGAATTCCTGCGAAACAAGCCTCTGGCCGCTCACTCCAATCAGGATGAGTCCAAGCAGAATCAGCCACCGTGCCGGCAAGAGGACTTTCGGCTTCCTCCCGGCAATATCGCGTCCCATGCCGTTCCCCCAGACATCAAATGGCTACTGTGTTGCCCGCGGTAACAGTACCGCTACCGCATGAGAGAAGAGGAAGGTCATGACGCACAGAATTGGCCGGGGTGTGGTGATGCTGGCAATATCGGCAGCCACCGCATTCTTTGTTGGCATTAACCCCGTATCCGCGTTTGCGAATGACGACTCGTGGGACTCGGACTCGCACCACAGCTGGACGATCGATGCGCCGGACAGCCCGACTGCGACGGCCAGCGCCAGCGCCAGCGCCAGCGCGACACCGACGGCTGCCAGCACCACCACAGCCCCCACGCCAACGGCCGCCGCCAGCACCACGGCGCCAGCATGGGGCGGTACGATCACGGCGCCGACAGCGGCCAGCACCACCGCAGCCCCCACGCCAACAGCGGCTGCCAGCACCACCGCGGCGCCGACGGCTGCCAGCGCGCCGTCGTACGGCGCTCCCCACGACTACAAGTGGGACAGCAAGAAGGACGACAAGTCCTGGGAAGGCGCCAAGAAGGACGACAGGTCCTGGTCGGAGGCCAAGTCCTACCCCGCGCCGTCGCATGGCGTCGACGCCGGTGGCGGCGGCACCGCGCCGTCGTTCCCGATCACTCCGGTCGCCGGTGCGGGGCTCGGTGCCGCGATGCTCGGCGCGGGCCTCACCGCTCGTCGCAGGAATCGCGCGACGCAGTGACCAACGGGTCTGGATGCGCCTGGATCTCAGCAGGCGCATCCAGACCGCGGTTGGGCCGACGAGCGCGCGATCGTAACTCCCTCCGCGCGCCGCAGGCTCCAGGGAAGACGAGTCCGGGGGGCGCCGCCGCCGAAGTTTCCCCGCGGCCACCCGAACCGCTGGCCGTCCGGATAACAAGAGCATCCGGGCGGCCGGCAGCCTCTCCCAGCCGGCAGCCAACACCGGACACGGCCCCAGCCCCAGCCCCAGGTTCGCCGGAGCCCTGGGTGACGCGGTGCGAGTCCCGACCGCGTCACCCAGGGCCCAAGCCTGCCTCAGCCATGGGGTAACGTAGGGCGCGTACGGGACGTGGCGCAGCTTGGTAGCGCACCAGACTGGGGGTCTGGGGGTCGCAGGTTCGAATCCTGTCGTCCCGACCAGTATCAAAGTGGCCGCCGACAAGGCAAAAGCCCAGGTCAGCGGCCACTTTTTATGGATCTTCTTGTTCCCGTCCAGGGTCAGGCTGATCGGGCTTGGGGACCATTTGGGGACCGGGCGGCGCCCAGGTGCCTGCTCAGCAGCACTCCGGCGTCGTCGTTGAGGAAGATCGGTTGCAGGCTATTCGTCAGGGCTGCCCACCTGGCTCAGGTGGCGCCGCCAACCCGCACTTGAAGTACGGGCCGTAACGTAAATACGGTCTAGCAATTTCTGTGCGGGTCGCCTAGACTGCTCCCCGCATCGGTCCGCCAACGCACGGAGCTCCTGGTCAGAGCGCCATCCAGGGTCCTGGAGGAGGTCTCGGACCAGGACCCGGACTTTTGGGTGCTCTCGGATCTGCTTGGGCGCGATGCGCTCGGCCTCCAGAAGCGCGGCGATGGCTGGAGGGTTCCTTCCGGGCACCTGCCGCCGACCGACCAACCGGGCCCGCCCGGCACCCCTGCCCGGCGTTCCTTCCGGGCACCTGCCGCCGACCGAGGCCGGCGGGTGGGCTGTCCGATCCCCGCTACGCAGAGCGATGACGGCTCGCGGCCGAAGGTAGCCCACAACATGCCGCTACGATGTTGCCATGACCGAGATGCCGCTCCCAGACGGCGAGCAGCTTGCCGCTGTGGCCCGCGAGGCCGCCTCGTCCGGGCAGGTTGTCTACCTGACCGAACGAGGCCGGCGGCTGGCCGCGATCGTCCCGGCGGGCTTGGCCGAACTGCTCGAACGCGGCGGCGAGGCGGCCCACGGACGGCGTGTTCTCGGCGCCCGCGCCGCTGGCCGCAGCGGGCGACACGACATCTCCGAGCGGATCGAGGAGATCCTCGCCAGCGAGGTGGCGCCGTAGCTCTCGTCGTCGACGCAGGCCCGCTCTACGCCTATGTCGACGCCGACGACCAACACCACGAGGCGTGCGCCGAGCTGTTGGAAACCCACCCCGGTCCTCTGATCGTGCCGACCCTGGTGGTGACCGAAGTTGTCTACCTGCTCGGCACCCGCCTCGGCACGCACGCTGAGCTTCGATTCATCGCGGACTTGGCCTCCGGCGCGTTCGACGTCGAACCTGTCCACCCAACCGACTGGCTACGCATCGCTGACCTCGTCAACCGCTACCGCAGCCTGCCCCTCGGCACCGTGGACGCATCCGTGATCGCGTGTGCGGAACGCCTCGGCGTCGACGAAGTCGCCACTGTCGACCGGCGCCACTTCACCATCGTCAAGACACACCGAGCGCTGACGCTCCTACCCTGACCCGCGCTGAAAGGCGCGGCTCCAACCGGAGGATTTAGAGGGCCCGGCAATAGGGACGCGGCGTCGCGGGGCTGGGGCACACACCCCACCCCGCTCCCTGATCTACGCACCTGTTGCCGGTCGGTCTGCTTTGAGCCGACCCGTCGGCGTGCTGCTCGTCACTGGCGCTTCTCGCCTCGCTCGCGCACCCGGATAGAGATCTCGATCGGAGTTCCGGCGAAACCGAAGTCCTCGCGCAGCCGCCGCTCCAGGAAACGACGGTAAGCCGGTTCCAGGAATCCCGTCGAGAAGATGACGAACCGGGGCGGCCGCACACCGGCCTGCGTCGCGAACAGCACCCGGGGCAGCCGCCCGCCCCTCGACGGCGGCGGGGTGGCCGCCACGACCTCGCCGAGCCAGGTGTTGAGCCGGCCGGTGGAGATACGCGTCCCCCATGACTCCAGGGCGGACCGCAGGGCTGGCGCGAGCCGGTCGACCGCGCGGCCGGTCATCGCCGACACGTTCACCCTCGGCGCCCAGGCAACCCGGCCGAGGTCTCGGATGATCTCACGTTCCAGAGTGAGGCGACGGTCCTCGTCAAGCAGGTCCCACTTGTTGAACGCCAGCACCAGCGCCCGCCCGGCGTCGACCACCATGGTGATCACCCGTTGATCCTGCTCGGTCAGTGGCTCGCCGGCATCCAGCAGGACGATCGCGACCTCAGCGGCTTCCAGCGCCGCCGCGGTGCGCAGCGAGGAGTAGTACTCCGCTCCGGTCGCCTCCCGTACCCGGCGCCGCAGACCGGCGGTGTCCACGAACTTCCACACCTCGCCCCCGACGGTCACCAGCTCGTCGACTGGATCGCGGGTGGTACCGGCGACCTCGTGCACCAGGGAGCGCTCCGTCCCGGCGAGCCGGTTGAGCAGGCTGGACTTCCCCACGTTCGGCCGGCCCAGCAGCGCTACCCGCCGTGGGCCGGTCACCTCCTCGAAGCGCTCCCGCGGGGCCGCGGGGAGAGCCGCGAGCACGGCGTCGAGCAGATCGCCGCTGCCACGGCCGTGCAGGGATGAGACAGGATGCGGCTCGCCAAGCCCGAGGCTCCACAGCGCGGCCGCGTCCGCTTCCGTCCGGGCGTCGTCGACCTTGTTCGCCGCGAGGACGACGGGCAGCCCCGAACGCTGCAGCACGCGCGCGACAGCTTCATCCGCGTCGGTTGCGCCAACCGTGGTATCGACCACGAACAGCACCGCGTCGGCCGTGTCCAGGGCGACGCGCGCCTGCTCGGCGACGCGGGCGGCAAGCCCACGCGCGTCCGGCTCCCAACCGCCGGTGTCGACGACGACGAAACGCCGCCCACTCCAGGTCGCGTCATAGGCGACCCGGTCGCGGGTCACGCCCGGGATGTCTTCGACGACCGCGGCCCGCCGGCCCAGGATCCGGTTCACCAGCGTCGACTTGCCGACGTTGGGGCGGCCGACAATCGCCAGCACGGGCTGCCGCTCGGTGCCACCGAGCGGGTGCTCGGCCTCGTCCTGCGGTAGCTGCGAAGCCACACCCACAACGTCCTCGTCTCTGTTTGTCATGTCTGTTCGCCATCGTTCCGGTACCGCCGTGACCACAGCCGCTCGGTCATGCCGGTGACAGCCCCCGCGGTGGCTTCCCGGCTGCGGCTTCCCGGCGGCCTCGACGCGGGAGCCGAGCACGTCACGATCAGCTGGGCAGGCGAGCCCGCACGAGATGGTCGGCGATCCGCAACCGGATGTCCTCCGCCACGGCCGCCAACGCTCGGCGCGATCGCGGGTTCGCCGGAACCACCACGTCGAACGGACGCCCGAACACCACCCGAGTGGGCACGGAACGCCTGGGCCACCGGGCACCCTTCGGCAGGGCCCGAGCGGTGTCGATACATGCGACCGGCAACACCGGGCACCGTCCGTGAACAGCAAGATAGGCGATACCGTGCTGTACTGTCTCCAGCTCACCCGTTCCCCGGGTGCCCTCCGGAAACACCCCGATGACTCCGCCGCGCCCCAACTCGTCAAGCGCGGTGTGCAGGGCGGCCCGATCCGGCCGGCCACGGTCGACCGGGATCTGGCCGGCAATGGTCAGCAGCATACCAAGTATGCCGCCGTACATTTCGGACTTTACCAGGCAGCGTACCGTACGTGGTGATTCGATGACGACCAGCGGGCCGTCCAGCAGACTGCTGTGGTTTCCCGCAAAGATCACCGGGCCGGTCGCCGGCACGTGCTCAAGTCCCTGGAGGGTCACCCGCATGACGATCTGGTTCAGGACAAACCGCACCGGTGGCTTGAGCACCCTGTGCGCGACGCCGCGGTAGGGCCTGGACGCCGCCCCGCGCCGCGGCACGCGCGCCGGAGGCTGCCCGGCGCCCGCTTCCATGGCGTCGGGGCTTTCGGCGGTCATGACGCGTCGGCCGTTACCCGTTCGCAGTGCAGCAGAACCTCGTCCACAACAGCCTCAATGGACAGGCTGGTCGAGTCGAGCATGATCGCATCCTCGGGGACAGCCAGCGGATCCGCGGCACGCGTCGAGTCCAGCGCATCCCGGCGATCGAGCTCAGCGAGGGTACGGGCCACGTCGTCGATGCCCTTCTCCCCGAGCTGATGCGACCGCCGCAACGCCCGGACCTCGGTCGAGGCCGTCAGGAACACCTTGACCGGAGCCTGCGGAGCAACGACCGAACCTATGTCACGGCCTTCTACCACGATGCCCGTCGGGGACGCCGCGATGATCTGCCGCTGGCGAGCGACGAGAAGACGCCGGACCGCCGGCACCGCGGCAACCGCGCTCACCGCGTTCGTGACCGCCCTGCCGCGGATCTTGTCCTCCACGGCTTCGCCGTTCACCGCGATCGTGGGACTGTCCGGACTGGTACCGACAGCCAGCACCACCCGTTCGGCCAGTTCCCCCACAGCGCTGTGATCTTCAAGGTCGATCCTGCTCTCCAAGGCGACCTGTGTCACCGCCCGGTACATCGCGCCGGTGTCGAGATAGCGCAGGCCCAGCCGTCGGGCGATCTCCCTGGCGACGGTGCTCTTGCCGGAGCCTCCCGGCCCGTCGACGGCTACGACCAATCCCTCGGACAATCCCTCGGACGTCAATACCTGACTGTGCCCGGTGCAGCGGCCTTCGCCGCCCGTGGACACTTCCTGATTGTCAGTGGCCGTTACGCCCACTGACTCACGGGAACCGCGGTCCTGCTCCACCGCTTCCTCCGTCCAGACGCGACAATTACGCACAAGACCGTGCACACACGAAAACCGCGCATAGGTGGAATCCGCGTACACACAGTAACCCGACTACATCAGAAAACCGTCAGCAACCGACACGGTGAAACCGGCCCAGCCGACCCAGCCAGCCCAGGTCGTCACCCAAGCCACCGGCCAGGTCAAGGCCGATGTGGTCAGCCCGGATCAGGCTACTCGGGGCCGCCCACCCACGAAGGATGGCGTTCACGACCTGCGATAGGCGGTCCAGCCGGCGGCGGCAAGCCGATCCAGCAGCGTACCCACGATATCGGGCGAAACAGCGATCTCCACAATGCCGGCCGGAGCGTCGAGATTGTGCTCAAACGCGGCGATATCCTCAATATTGATCTCCCAGCCGCCGATCGTCGCAAACAGCTCGCCTAGCTGACCGGGCCGGTCCGCAAGCACCACTCCGACCCAGGCCCAGGCCAACGGCCGCATCGCCGCGCTGGCCTTGCGCGGCAAAAGCGCCCGGCCGGTGTTTCCAGCCGCCATGAGCCCGCGGACAACCTCGATAACCTCCTGTTCACCACCCCGGTCGAGCACCTCGGCCAACCTGGCGAGCTTTTCGCTGAGCAGCCTGGCCCGGACAGCGACGGGCCCGCGGTTGCCCTCCAGAATCGACGACCACAGGCTGGGATCGCTGTCGGCCAAGCGGGTGGCGTCCCGGAACCCCTGGCCCGCAAGAGCCAGCTCGCCTGCGTCGAGGTCGGGGGTGGCGGCGGCCAGCAGGCTCGCGACCACCTGCGGCAGGTGGGACAGGACAGCCATCGCCGTGTCATGACGGTCGGGCGTCGCGCGCACCGGTGTGGCACCGCACGCCCGCGCGATCGCGATCGTGGCGGCCAAGGCGGCAGGTGAGGTGTGCGGCACCGGGCAGACGACCCAGGCTCGCTCGGCGAACAGGTCAGCACGGGCCGAGGCCGCGCCGCCGCGCTCACGCCCGGCGATCGGGTGCGCGGGGCACCACATCGACAGATCGCATCCAGCCTGGACGGCCTCGACGATCGGCCGGGCCTTCACGCTCGCGACATCACTGACCGTCTCGGCGAGCCCCGCCCGCTGCACCTTCCGTAGCTCACCGGCGACAGCGTGCGGAGGAACCGCGATGACCGCATGCCCCACGGGCTCACCATGCCATGGCTGGCCGGCACCCATGGCCTCGGCGACCTTGATCTGTTCAGGATCGATGTCGGCCAGCAGGACCTCGATGCCGTGGACGCCCAGTGCCAGCCCGATACTGGTACCGATCAGGCCGGCCCCCACCACACCGACCCGGCCCGGCGGCGGTCCGGGGGGCGGGAATCCCGGTGTGGCGGGCGCGACAGTCACCGCGCCACCCTACGGCGTGTTTCGGGAGTCGTCGTTCGACCAGGGAGCCAGACAGCCGGCTTGCCCAAACGCGCGCCACCAGCCAGCCGAACACGGGAGGCACGGCAGGCGCGACAGGCACGGGAGGCGTTCCCGGCCTGCACGGAACTGATTGTGACGGCAGTCATGGCGACATCCGCGTCACAGCGCGACCTCGTGGTAGAGCGCGCCGACCTCCGCCTGGGAAAGGTGCCGGGTACGGCCGGCCCGCAGCGAGCCGAGATACACCGGCCCGATCCGGGTCCGCACCAGCCGGCGCACCGGGTAGCCCACGGCGTCCATCAGGCGACGCACGACGTGCTTACGCCCCTCGTGCAACGTGATCTCAAGCATGACCCGCGGCCCGGCCGAGCTCACGATCCGCACGGCGTCCACGGTCACCATCCCGTCCGTGAGGGTGACCCCCGCCCGCAGCCGGCGCGGCACGTCCCGACCGACCGGCCCACTCACCTCGACCAGGTAGGTCTTGGCGACACCGAACGACGGATGCGCCAGCCGATGTGCCAGCTCCCCGTCGTTGGTGACCAGCAGCAGGCCCTCGCTGTCGGCGTCGAGCCGCCCGACGTGGAACAGGCCGGGTGCGTGGTCGGTCACCAGGTCCGCGACGGTCGGTCGGCCCCGGTCGTCCGACATCGCCGACAGCACCCCGACCGGCTTGTTCAACGCGAGGTGAACCAGGCCCGCCTTGGTCACGACCCGTGCGCCGTCGACCTCGATGACCGCGGTCTGCGGGTCGACCCGAAGGCCCTGCGCCTCGACGACCCGGCCGTCCACCCGCACGCGGCCCGCGGCGATCAGCTCCTCGCTGTGCCGCCGGGACCCGAGCCCCGCCGCCGCGAGAACCTTCTGCAGCCGGACGCCCTCGGTATTCACGTCACCGGTTGTCATGAGCCCAGAATGTCATGAGCCGACAATGTCATCCACGTCGGCGATGCCGGGCAGCAGCGGGGCGAGCGGAGGCAGTTCGTCGAGGTGGCGCAGACCCATCCGTTCCAGGAAGTAGGCAGTCGTCCGGTAGAGCGTCGCCCCGCTCTCCGGGTCGCTACCCGCCTCCTCCACGAGCCGGCGGGTGGTCAGCGTACGGATCACACCGTCGGCGGACACACCCCGCACCGCGGAGATCCGCCCACGGCTCACCGGCTGCTGGTAGGCGACGATCGCCAGCGTCTCCAGCGCCGCCTGGGACAGTTTCGGGCTCTGCCCGGCGAGCACGAACCGCTCGACCCAGGGCGCGCACTCATCGCTGGTGTAGAAACGCCAGCCGCCACCGACGTCACGGAGGCTGAAGCCCCGGCCCTGCTCGACGTAACCGCGGGCCAGCCCGGCAATGACACGCTCGACCTCCGCGTGGGGGACGTCGAGGCTCACGGCGATCTCCGTAACCGGGACCGGGTTCTCCGCGACCATCAGGATCGCCTCGACGAGCGCGGGCAGCGGCGGGCGGGCCACCGCCTCGGCCCCGCTCGGCTCGGCCAGCAAGGGCTGCTGGCGCTCCGCGGTTTCGTGCGCGGCGGCCGGGTGGACATCCGCTGTCATCGTTGTCGTGTTCCTCGCTTCCTACGCTGGCCGGCGTTCAGGTCAGCCGCATCCAGATCAGCCATGGTCGGGCCGGCCGTGGTCGGGCCAGCCGCCTCGGTGCCAGCCGCGTTGCCGGCGGCTCCGCTCCCGGCGAGGTGGTCGGCGACGCGGCCGCCACCGGAGCTGCCGGGCGCCCGCCCCAGCTCATCGGGTTCGGCGTCAGCCACCCATCGGACGATCAGCTCCCCCAGCGGCACCTCCTGCGCAAACGCGATCCGTCCCTCCCGGAAGAGCTCGAGCAGGGCGAGGAAACGCGCGACCACCTCGATCGTCTGCTGGCAGCCGGCACACAGCAGCCCGAAGGAGGCGCTGCCCACCTCTCGCAATTTTTCGATCACCGCAAGCATATGCTCGCGGATGTTGATCCGCGGCAGGTGGACGTGATCGGTCGCGACCTGCGGAGGCAACGGCGGTTCTCGCAGTCTGGCCGCGAGGCGGGCGAGTTCGGCCGGCCCGATGCCGATCTGCACCTCTGGCAGCGCCTGCGCGTACCGCGGTTCCAGCGCGACGGCCCGGGGCAGATGCCGGGCCTCCAGCGTCATCAGCCCGGTGAAGAGGGCCGATGCCTCCTTGTACGCCTTGTACTGCAACAGCCGGGCGAACAGCAGGTCTCTGGCCTCGAGGAGGGCAAGGTTCTCCGCCTCGTCCTCGGAGATCGCCCCGGGCAGCAGCCTGGCCGCCTTGAGATCCAGGAGGGTTGCCGCGATCACCAGAAACTCGGTGGCCTGCCCGAGGTCGAAGCCCGCGCCCAGGCGGCGGATGTGCGCCACGAACTCATCGGTGACCTGGGAAAGCGCAACCTCGGTCACGTCCATCTTATGCTTAGCGATCAAGGAAAGCAGCAGATCGAAAGGACCGGTGAAATTCGCGAGCTCGACCACGAAGGCACTACCGCCGCGGCCCCGTCCGGTCGGCGCCACGGGCTCGGCGGCCCCGGCAGCCACGGGCTCGGCGGTCCCGGCAGCCACGGACGCATCCCGATGAGGGGATGTTCTGATCCGCGCCATGCCTGGACGCTACCGCCGGCTCAGGCAGCCGCACCGACCAGCCGGGCTGGCCAGCCGCACCGACCGGGCGGGCCGGCAGCGCCACACCCGTTCGGCCAACCAGCGACGCACGAGGCCCACGCAAGGTGTGAGGCCGGCGCAACGTGTCAACGAAGACGGAGGTTGATAATGCCGCCCAGGCCGTCGAGCAACGGAAGAACCAGCTGGTCCACGACCGAGGGGAAACCGGGAAACAACGTCGGCAGCAGGATGAGCGCCAGCAGGATGAGGATTCCGACGTTGTTCTCACGGAGCTGGTACTCGGCCCTGTGCCAGCTCGGTGACTGCGGGCCGAGTCCGAACAGCACCCGCCCACCGTCGGCGGGCGGGACCGGGATGAGGCTTACAATGAACAGCGACGCGAATGTGACCGCCAGCCACAGCACCAGTTTCCCGAGGAAGTCGCCCACACCGGCGAGCTCCACGATCCGGCTGCCCTCGATGACGACAAGCGACTGGGGCACGAACGTGAAACCGACGAGTGCGCCGAACGTGAGCAGCAGATAGGCCAGCGGCCCGGCCAGCAGCGCCGCCGCGACGTGGAACCGTCGCCCGCGACGTAGGTCGTTCATGGCTATCGGCTCGCTCCAGCCGACACCGGCGATAATCATGGCCACCGCGCTGAAAGGGCTGACATGGTGTTTCACCGACGCCGTCAGCCGGCCGGACCGCATCGGCCCGGGGTCCTGGAGCAACCTCGCGACCACGACCTGCGCCGCGTCATGTGCGTAGATCCCGATGAGGAGCGCAAGAACGATCCCCAGAAGCGCCGCGGGTTCGGCCAGGTGGAACAGCACGCCTCTACAGGTCCCTTATCCGCTTCCCGAACAAGCTACGGCTACGTGGTGCCAGGGTGTGTCCCCAGGGTATATCCCTAGCGCTGTGCCACCGGCGGCGCCGTATGCCTGGCGATCAGCTCGCGGGCCAGCCGCCGGTATCCGTCCGCTCCAACCGATGTGGGCGCGTAGGTCGTGATCGGCTCACCGGCGACGGTGGTCTCCGGGAAGCGCACGGTACGGCTGATCACCGTGTGAAAGACCTCGTCCGGGAACCGTTCGACGACCCTCGCCAGCACCTCCCGGGCGTGCAGCGTGCGGGCGTCGTACATGGTGGCAAGGATGCCCGCGAGCTCCAGGCGTGGATTCAGCCGGTCACGCACCTTGTCGATGGTGTCCAGCAGCAGGGCGACACCGCGGAGGGCGAAATACTCGCACTCCAGCGGCACGATGACCGCGTCGGCCGCGGTCAGCGCGTTCACGGTCAGTAGACCGAGCGACGGCTGGCAGTCAATAAGGATCACATCGTATTCGGAGCGGACCGACGCCAGCGCGCGCGCGAGCGTGTGCTCACGACCAACCTCGGTGACCAGCAACATCTCCGCGGCCGACAGATCGATATTGCTGGGGAGCAGATCCAGGCCATCAACCTGAGTGGGGACTATCACCTCGCCCATCTCGGCTTCGCCACCCACGAGGAGATCGTGGACGGTGCGTTCCAGCACCATCGGGTTGATTCCGAGGCCGACCGACAGCGCCCCCTGCGGGTCGAAGTCGACCAGCAGGGTCCGGCGGCCGTACTCGGCGAGCGCCGCGCCGAGATTGATCGTGCTGGTCGTCTTACCGACGCCGCCCTTCTGGTTGCACATGGCGACCACCCAGGCGGCACCGTGAGTGACCACCGGAGGAGGCTTGGGAAAGGCCGGCAACGGACGTCCCGTGGGACCCAGCTCGCCTGCCCCACCTGAGCTGTGCACGACGTCGGCACCGTCGAGCCGTCCATCGGCAGACAGGGCCGGATCCCCGACAGTCACCCCCCCGTAGGGGGAACGCACCTGGGTCGGCATCGGCGAGGCGTCGGCGGTCATGTCAAGGGACCTGCTCCTTCTGGTCAGCCTGAGGGCGCGCGATCGTTCATCCTCGGCGCACCCTCAGGCCACAGGAGATATTTGCGGATCCGTGCACGAAGAGCAGAAGCGGACCGTCAGGAGCGTACCGATACTTGAGGTGACCCATGACGCCGGGTAGGTCACGTCGGCGCGGCGAGCGCCGGACATCGCGGGCGGCTTCAGGCCCGTGCCCGCCCCACACCCGTCCGTGACCTGGCTGCCTGGGACACCCGACGGCGCAGGACGAGCTACGATCACACCGTTTTCCGGCCATGCTGAGGCCCGGAGTGATTCGGCTGGTGGCAAACGCTACCGGACCACCGCGGCTACCGGACCGCCGCACCCGGTGTCTGGCCGACAGTGCCTGACGGTCGACGATGACGGGAGCGCCGCGATGGGTTGGGTAACAGTTCCTGGTGTGGTCTCCCTGGCAAAGGGCGCTCCCGTCGTCCTGACCGAGATCATCGTTCCCGATCCCGGGCCAGGTGAGGCGCGGGTGCGCGTCCAGGCATGCGGTATCTGTCACACCGATCTGCACTACCGCGAGGGCGCTGTCAGCGACGATTATCCCTTCCTGCTCGGTCACGAGGCCGCCGGAGTCGTCGACGCCGTGGGCGAGGGGGTCACCTCGGTCACGGCCGGCGACTACGTCGTGATCGCTTGGCGGGCGCCCTGCGGGGCCTGCCGGTCCTGCCTGCGGGGCCGCCCGTGGTACTGCTTCGACTCCCGCAATGCCGCCCAGCCCATGACGCTGGTGGACGGGACGCCGCTGTCGCCGGCGCTGGGTATCGGCGCCTTCGCCGAAGCGACCCTGGTGGCCGCCGCCCAGTGCGTGAAGATCGATCCAGCGGCGCGCCCGGAGGTGGCCGGGCTGATCGGCTGTGGGGTGATGGCCGGGTTCGGCGCGGCGGTCAACACCGGCGAGATCACCCGGGGGGAAACCGTCGCGGTCTTCGGCTGCGGAGGTGTCGGGGACGCGGCCATCGCGGGCGCGGCCATCGCCGGTGCGCGACGGATCATCGCGGTGGACATCGACCCGCGCAAGCTGGAGTGGGCCCGCGGGTTCGGTGCGACCCACACCATCGACGCAGGCGGCCTCGATCCCGTGGAGGCGATCCGAGCGTTGACTGACGGTAACGGCGCAGACGTGGTCATCGAGGCGGTCGGCCAGCCGGAGACCTACCGCCAGGCGTTCTTCGCCCGGGACCTCGCCGGACGGCTCGTCCTCGTCGGTGTCCCCGAACCGGCCATGTCTCTTGAGCTGCCCATGATCGAGATATTCAGTCGCGGTGGCTCGCTGAAAACGTCCTGGTACGGCGACTGTCTGCCCAGCCGGGACTTCCCCATCCTGATCGATCTGTATCGAGCCGGCCGGCTCGACCTCGACCGGTTCGTGACCGAGACCATAGGTCTCGGCGACGTCGAGGACGCCTTTACCCGCATGCGGCGTGGCGATGTACTGCGCAGTGTCGTTACGCTCTGATCGAGATGTACGGTCAGTACCGGAATGGGCCGGTCCGGCCCGTGAGCGGCTGGGCGTTCACGCGGCCAGCGCGACGACAGTCAGCTACCCGGCGGTCAGCCGCTCAGCGACGGGGACGGAGAACGTGTGGCGAGAAACGGCGGGGTACGGGTCGATCGGATCATCACCCGCGGGGACTTCCTGATCGACGGCCAGAGCTTCACGGTTGACAACAACATCTGGCTACTCGGGGACGACACCGAGGTGCTGGTCATCGATGCCGCACACGACCCTTCAGTGATCCTCGCCGCGATCGACGGCCGGCACGTGTCAGTGATCGTCGCGACACACGGGCACAACGACCACATCAACGCGGCAGTGGAGCTGGCCGCCCGGGTACAGGCTCCGATCGCCCTGTGCCCGGCGGATCTGATGCTGTGGCAGGCGGTCTATCCGGACCGCCTGCCCGACCTCGAGCTCTCCGACGGCCAGCGGCTCCCGATCGCCGGCGGCGGCTGGCTACACGTCATGCACACTCCGGGGCACTCCCCCGGCGGGGTGTGCCTGTACGGGGTGATCGGTGGGGAACCGGTTCTGTTCAGCGGCGACACCCTTTTCCGTGGCGGCCCTGGGGCGACCGGCCGGTCGTTCTCCGACTTTCCGACCATCCTGGACTCGATCAGAGGCCGGCTGCTGACGCTGCCGCCGGAGACCGTGGTGCACACCGGCCACGGTGATGACACCACGATCGGCACCGAGGCGCTTGACTACGACCAGTGGATCCTGCGCGGTCACTGAAGCCGGCAAAAGAACGAAGATCGGCGCGTGTTTGTCGCTGCGTACGGTTATCCGGCCAAAAAGCGCACCGAACAACAAACACGCGCCGATCATGGATCGATACAGGGAATTCGAACCGTTGTGGGACCAGTTCTCGGCGTTACTGCCCCCACGCCCGCAGTTCGAACGCACGCACTCGTGGATGAACAACTACGTTAAGTTACGGCGGTGTACTGATAGGAACGGGGAGATCGTCGGCTTCTACCTGTATCCGGCCGCCACCTTCGTCACTGTCCGTTGTCTGATCCAGAAGGCTCGGCGACGTACCGCCGGGACAGTCGGCCCACCACCCGCCGCCTGAAGCAGCCAATCCTCCGTCTCTTTTAATGTAAGCCGGCTGACCGCTCCTTTGACGCCTCCCGCTGGTACCGCACCGGGCTGCGGAGAAACTGCCCTGGAGACTATGCGCAGCTCAGCGCCACGGGCGGATACGGATATCATTTTCAGTCCGCCGTCTCCGGCTCATTTCGTGGCGCGTGCGCGGCCAACCCTGTTAACTGTGAGATCTAGCGGCCGACCGACCGTACGCCCATGGAGCTGCATCTACCTGGAGGGTTATGCAGAACTTTTCCATCAAGATCTATAACAACGCCTCGACCTGCGACAACGGATAATTTAGATCATCCAGGATGGGAGCGCTGAATAATCCTCCATCCATTTCTCTCATGCCCGAGAAGGGGTATCAATGCAGAATTTGCTTTGGTCAATCCGCCAGCCCCCGAGGCTGGTGCTGGCGCTGGCACTGGCGCTAGCACTGCTCCTCGCCACCGTCGCACTGACCACCGCCCCGATGCTTGTGAGCGGTAAGCCGACAACCCAGGCGCACAGAGAGGGAGACTACTGGCATACAAAGAATGGTAAGGAATGCACCAAGTACAAAGGTAAAACCTACTGTGGTTACCCTGGGTGATAATACTGCCGACACGGCCGATGACATTCCGTAGTCATTAGTCTGAAGTTGCGTGATATTGGTCGTGCGGCAGGCCGTCCGGGGACGCGCCGCTTGCGTCACGCTAAGAGCGCCCGAGAATAGGACTGTCCGGCTCGCGGCTCTCCGCATCCCGCCCGGCCGCGTTGTCCTCAGCCGGCGCCCACCACCAGGGCACCTTCCTCCGCCGCCTTGCCGGACCGGGCACGGATGAGCCATTCACTGACCCGAACGCCCTATCCTCGGGCGCTCTACATGGTCGGCGCTGGAAGTCCTTCAAGGGCTGTCGGATGCCAAGCGGATGCGTCACGAGGCGGCGCAGGCCCCGGTAGCGGCGTTCTACCGGGGCTGACGAGCCGGGGTAGCTGTGCATCGCGAAGCGATGTGCGGGGAGCGATGACGCGAGGCGCCGCCTGGCGCCGGCAGGCCCTGGATGGCGGATGATGGACAAGTGCCGGGGCCGGCAGCGCCGGATCAAACGGTGGCGTCCCGGCCAGCAGCTCATACAGCGACGCCCCCAGGGCGTACAGATCGGTGGCCGGGCTCAGCCGGCCACCGAGGATCTGTTCGGGGGCCATATACCGCGGAGTGCCGATAACCGCGCTCGCGGTAGTCGCCGGCCCCTCCACGATTTTCGTGATACCGAAGTCGGTGACCTTCAGCAAACCAGCTGAGTCAGTTCTCGACCTGCACTGAGTCCAGCCTCTGCAGGAGCGTCGTCGCGAGCGACTGGAAGTCGTGGTAGCACCGACTGACAAGCGTCTGGGTACTACCCAGCGCGCCATCTGCGGTTCTCAGGTCGAACATCGGCTTGCGCGCATCATGCGAGAGCGGCATCAGACTCTGGTAATTGCGTAGCGTTGCGATTTCATACGATCCGAGGCTTGTTTTCGCCTCCGGTTCACCTAGCACGTCCGACGCGAAGACCTGAGGAATGCGATGGAGCCATCGTTGGTATGCCTTGACGGGGCGGTCCAGGCGCATCGTCGGCTGCATGATGACGTAACCGAGGGGAGTCATTCGGCCAGGCGGTGCATCAATCCTCGGCGGGAGGTCCGGGAGTACCTTGTGGTGCCAGGTCGCCCGCCACGTCCGGAGGGTCGGTCCAAGATTTCGCAGTCCCCGGAGGGAGAACAGATCCGCCGCCAGTGGAACGAGCACAGTATCGGCAGCGAGCAGAGCCGCCCGATTGATTGCGCCGAGATTAGGGCCGACATCGATGAGTACGACATCGGCTCTGACCCGTCGAGCGGCGACCTGAATAATCCGGTGGAACGCCGTTGTCGTCCGCAGCGCAGCCGGGTCTCCAGTGAAGCCCTTGGGCCAGGATTCGCTCAACCGATCCTCGAAAGCGCTCAACGTCAGGTCACCAGCAAGCAGCCAGAGCCCATCCGCGATCTGTTCGGGCTCACACGGACGAATGTCCCCCATGCCTTCCATAATTGGCCTGACAGCGGCGGCAACTGTGGTAGCGCTGTCGGCATCGCCCCGCCCGGCCGACCATGTCGACTCGTCGGGCTCCCGCCAGATCAGCTCGAGTTTCTCTTCATCAAGAAAGGCTGCCGTCAGGTTTGACTGGGGGTCCAGGTCCACGGCAAGAACATTCTTGCCGAGCCGCTGAAGCATGTGCGCGAGGTGATAGGTGAGGGTCGTCTTCCCTACACCACCCTTGTTATTGAACAGCGCCACCGAGATCACGTGGCGCTCCTCAGGGTCACGGTCCACGAGGCGTCATCGACGATGAACTCAGGTTCGGGGTTGCCGTTCCGGCTCAATGACGCCCGGATACGCCCGATACCGCGGCCGAACTGGTTGACGTAGCCCAGCGACTTCATCGCGGCGGCAAGCGAGGGGTTCCGATAGTCGTTGACCCGGTCGAAGTTGTCTGACCGGACCTGACCGAACGGTCCGCCGGGATTGGTCACCTCGATCCTGTCATCAAACCAGGCAACGCGGACCGGCGCGTTCGATGACTCGTAGTTGCGGTGCATGATCGCGTTCATGCACACCTCTCGGAGCGCCTCGATCGGATAGTCCGGCCTCGGCTCCTCGCGAAACCCGCTCACCTCGATCAGTCGGGTGTGCAGGTGTCCCTTGTACAGGGTCTCCAGCCGCTCCGCAGCGTTGATGACATTGACCCGGAGTTCCTGCTCATCCAAGACGGCACCACCAACATCAATCCCCTCGTACCGGATGAACTGGACGTATGCGCCAGGAATTCGCGCGCTCGGGTCCAGCCCGACAAGGAGGAGACCGAGGACGGTCGGGGTGCCATTGATGTCGGCAAGTCGCAGTGACGCCAGATGCTGCTCGGTCGGCCTACCGTTCTCCTCCAGAACCGACAGATCGACCGCGGAGCGTAGGTAGTCCGACCGGAAAAGATCGAGATCGAGGTCGTCGGTGGTGCTGCCTGTGATGGGACGGACATCGAACGGAGTTTCAAAGGAGCGCCTCCGCTCGGAGAGCACCCGCTCGTCGTCGCGGGTCGCCCTGCGGGTTGACGGTCCCGGCCGCACCCAGACGACGTTGTCGAACCGGACCGGTGAGGTCCGGGACGCACTCACGTCGATCTGGACGACCGGCTGCCCCTGAAATATGGCGCGGCTCACCACGATCGAAGGCCGATCCAGAATCCTCCCCTCATCACGGATGCTGGTAAGAGCGAGCAGCGCCTGATCCGATGTGTCGACCTGCTCGACCGGCCTACCAGACTTGTCGACGCCGATGATCAGGCATCCGCCGCCCAGTCCCGGTAGATCGTTGGCCAGAGCACAGATCGCCTCGCGGATGGCGTTACGGTCCTTGGCCTCCCGCTTGAACTCGAGGTTGGCGGTCTCCTGGGTACCCAGGGCCGTCGCAAGATCTGTTCTCATGACGCTGATTCTGTCCCACCCGTAGTAGGGAAACCTTGTCGGCAGGTGCCGCGTTGTCTCCGATGTCGCTCATCTCGGCTGGATCAGGGCTCAGCCCGTCGACAGGCCCGCCCAAAGTGGGCTCGTAACGCGACCGTCGCACCGTCAGATCGTCGGGCGCCAGCTGGGGAAAGGGAGACCCGACCGCACCGGCCAGATCAGACCTCCACCAGCTGGTGCCGTGCCCTCTGAGCATGCCGATGGCGCCGACCCCGAAGATGAAAAGTCTCGTTTGTGGTGTTCGTGGAGGTCCGCCGACGTTCGCCAGCTCGGGTCGGCGGGCATCCCTTGTCCGCGTTAGTCCGCTGGTGTCTGCTCACGTTGCTGTCAGTGGTTGCTGTCACGATCCGCCCTGGCGATCGTACGGTCCAGGCTCGGCGATCCGCACCGTCGGTGGTGTCGGTGCACTGGCACGGGGCCGGGGCGGGTGATAAGCCGGTTTCTGCCGCGGTGGGTAGTAGTGGCATCCTTACCCGGTGACTGATGGGGGCAGCGCGCATACCGGTCCACACTTCTTCGTCTCCTACACCCAGACAGATCAAGCGTGGGCGGAATGGATCGCCTGGATCTTGGAAGAAACCGGCTACCAGGTACTGATCCAAGCGTGGGATTTTATGCCGGGATCGAACTGGGTGACCGGCATGCAGGACGGGGTGACCCGGGCAGCGCGGACGATCGCGGTGCTCTCCGATGACTATGCCCAGTCGGTCTACGGGGCGGCGGAATGGCAGGCCGCGTGGGCGGCCGATCCCGCCGGGCAGACCCGGAAGCTGCTGGTCGTCCGGGTAGCTGACTGTGCCCGTCCGGGCCTGTTGCAGCAGATCGTCCCGGTGGATGTGTTCGGGATCGAGGAAACCAGGGCACGGACGGAACTGCTCCAGGCAGCTGCACGGGCGGTGTCCGGCGGGCGGGGCAAACCGCCGTCGCCACCGCCGTTCCCGCCGGCGGGGCGGGCGATCCCGGCGCCGGTGCCGTTTCCTCGCGGGTTACCAGCGGTGTGGTCGCTGCCCTGGCCCCGTAACCCGCTGTTCACCGGCCGGGATGACGAACTGGCCGCGTTACGGCACCGGCTGGCGGATGGGGACGGGCCGGCGGTGGTGCTGCCGCAGGCGCTGCACGGCCTGGGTGGGGTCGGGAAAACCCAGCTCGCCGTCGAGTACACCTACCGGCATGCCCCCGACTATGACCTGGTGTGGTGGGTCCCCGGCGAGTCCGACGCGCTGACGGTGGCGGCGCTGGTTGACCTGGCCGCCCGGGTGGGGGTCCCGGCCGCAGATACCGCTGAGGACCAGATCCGCGGGCTGGTGGAGGCCCTCCGCCGGGGTGAGCCGTTTCGTCGTTGGCTGCTGGTGGTCGACAACGCCGGTGCGCCCTCGGCGCTGTTCGGCGTACTGGCGGTAGCGGGTGGCAGCGGGCATGTGCTGGTGACCTCCCGGGATCCGATGTGGGCGGGGTGGGCACAGGCGGTGGAGGTCGCGGTGCTGCCCCGGGCGGACGCGGTCCGCCTGCTCCAGCGCGGCTGCCCCCGGTTGACCGACGCTGAGGCCGGGCGGCTCGCCGCAGCGGTGGGGGATCTCCCGCTGGTGCTGGAACAGGCTGGGGGCTGGCTGGCCACCACCGGGATGCCGGCTGACACCTATGAACGGCTACTGACCGACCGGGCCGGGGAACTGCTGGCCCGGGGCCAGCCGGCGGGCTATCCGTTGCCGGTGGCCGCGGCGTGGACCGTCGCGGTGGACGGGTTGGACGATCCGGGCGCGGTGGGGCTGCTGCGGCTGCTGGCCTGCTGCGGCCCAGAACCGGTCCCGCTGACCCTGTTTATCCCCGCCGACGCGTCCGCCGGGCTGCCCGATCTGCTGGGTGCGGGGGCCGGTGACCCGCTGGCGTTCGCGGACTGGGTGGCTCGGGTGTGTCGGCTCGGGCTGGTCCGCGCGACCGACGACGGGCTGGTCATGCACCGGCTCGTGCAGGCCGTCCTACGCGACCACACCCCGGCCGAGGATCGGGCACGGTTCCGGACCGCGGTGCACGCCCTGCTCACCGCCGCGGACCCGGATGATCCGGAGGATCCGGGGTGCTGGCCGCGGTACGCCGTGCTGTATCCGCATGTGCTGGCCGCAGGCATGCTCACCGACACCGACGCCGCCGGTCGTCGCTTGGTGCTGCGCCTGGGTGGGGCGTTGCGGTCCAGCGGCGACAGCCGCACCGCAGCCCATCTGGGCAGACAGGTCTACCACCGGTGGGCGACCCGCCTCGGCGAGGACCACCCCGACACCCTCCACGCAGCGGCGAACCTCGCACACAGCCTGTGGTCGATGGGTACGTATCCCGCGGCCCGCCAGATGGAAGAGGACGTGCTCACCCGCCGTCGGCGAATCCTCGGCGAGGACCACCCCGACACCATTCTTGCGGCGGCGAACCTCGCCGGCAGCCTGTCGTCGATGGGTGAATATCCCGCAGCCCGCCAGATGGAAGAGGACGTGCTCACCCGCCGTCGGCGAATCCTCGGCGAGGACCACCCCGACACTATCCGCGCGGCGGCGAACCTCGCCGGCAGCCTGTCGAACATGGGTGAATATCCCGCAGCCCGCCAGATGGAAGAGGATGTGCTCACCCGCCGT
>NZ_CAKJTL010000086.1:0-1853 GCF_917627385.1 Protofrankia sp. CiT1 | reverse complement strand
ACCATCCGCGCCCGGGAGGCGCTTGCTGATCTCGATGCGCGTGATGCGGGTACAGCGAACTGAACCCACGCGGTGGCGGGGTGCGGCGCGCCCGGCGAGCATGGCCGCCCTCGGCCACGCGCAGCCGGTTGCGGGGCGCGGCACGGGCCGCGCTCTTGATCCCAAAACAGACTAATTCGGCAGTGTGCCAGGCTCCGCAGGTCAACGCATGCCTGCGTCGGGACGATGACGGCTGATCCACTCCTCGACCTCGGAACGGCGCCATGCGCGAAAGTTCGAACGCTCGATGACGGGCTCCGGGAAGTCCGACGCCCGAGAGATCATCTTGTTGACGGCGGTCTGTGAAATACCGAGACGATCCGCAATGTCGCTGCTGGTCACAGTCTCCTCGGGCACGCACCAAACCTAGCCGGTTGCAGCGCTGCAACTTTTCGGCCAGACTCCACATAAGTTGTAGCGCTGAAACCTCATCACGACGGTCCCACCGGGTGGTGGCACACCCCGCGGGACCTTGGCTACGGACCTGCAAGGAGGCCCGCAACCCATGTCTACTGTTGCATCCGATCCAGAGGGTGTGCCGGGAGTACCGGGCACCGTGACGGTCTCGCGCGTCGAGCGCCCACCACTGGTGGATCACGAGCTGATCGTGACGGCGGGAGCGGTCGCATCCGACGTCTCGTCCGTCCTCGTCACGGTGCCGGCGGACGCAGTCTTCGTAGATCACTACGGCGACGTTGATCTGATGCTGGTGTTCCGCGAGGTGCCTGCGAACGACTGATCGGAACGAGGCTACGGCGCCCGCCCTACCCACGATCCAAGTGATCTATCGCTACGTAGGGGCGATCTTCCGGGCAGCGGTCGCCGACAGACTGATCGTCGAGTCACCGTGTACCGGAGTCCGGCCGCCGAAGGTCAAGCCCCGCGCGGTCGTCCCGCCGACCACCGACAATACCCACTCGCATCTGTGGCCCGACGCTGAGGACCGCACGCGCCAAGCCGTCGGCTCCGCGCTCGGCGCTCCCGCGGACCAGGCGCGGACCACGATCGCAAGGCAGTTCGCAAGGTAGTGCTGTCTGCCCAGGTCAGCGTCATGATCCGGGCGTTGGTGCGGGTGGGGCGGATGAGTCGGCCGGTACGCCGGGTTCTGTGGGCCGGGCGCCTTGCGGCCCCGGCCGGCGGTCATCTATCTCGGGCTGGCGTTACCGACAGCCTCCAGCGGTCCACCCGCAGGCTCGGGCGGGCAGCCCTCGAACGCCTGCGCAGTTCCCGGGCCTTGCGGCCCCGAAACCTTTCGACCTTGCTCCAGGTGGGGTTTACCTAGCCGCCCGGGTCACCCCGGGCGCTGGTGCGCTCTTACCGCACCGTTTCACCCTTACCGGCATCCGAGGGATGCCGGCGGTCTGTTTTCTGTGGCACTGTCCCGCGGGTCACCCCGGGTGGGTGTTACCCACCACCCCGCCCTGTGGAGCCCGGACGTTCCTCGGCGGCTCCGCCGGAGCGGAACCGACGCGACCGCCTGGCCGACTCATCCACGATCCTCAGCATATGACACGGCGGCCGGATCCGGGCGGCTCTGTCGATCAGCACCCCGAACAGCTGGGCCACCAGCCCCACGGAATAGTACGATCGCGCAGCCTCCGGCCTTCCGGAGACATGGATGCCCCGCGTCACGGGTGACACCGTGCCCGGTGGGTAACACCGTGCGCCATGGGCGGCATGGACTGTCAGGTCGTTGATGGGACGAAGGACGGGGATCGGCCGTGACCACCCCTGGGGATCAGCCCAGCAAGAAGATTGATGGCACCCCTCCCGAGGCGGCACCGCCCGGCGGCGGCATCCCGCCGGTGCCGCCT
>NZ_CAKJTL010000085.1 GCF_917627385.1 Protofrankia sp. CiT1 | reverse complement strand
CCCGGCGCGCCGGCCGGGCGGGGGCCGGGGTCGGTGTGGAAGACACGGTTGCCGCGTAGCCGGACCAGGAGCTGGACGTGTTCCCCGGCCAGTTCGTGGGCGAGCGCGCTCGGGTCGTTGCCCGCGTCCAGGACCACCAGCGGGGGTGGGGTGCCCAGGGTCTGCCGGCCGGTGGCGGCCAGGTCTGCGAGCAGATGACGGATCTGGCCGCAGGTGACCTCGGTGTGGTTGTCGCCGGGGGCCAGGCGGCGGGCCTCGACCGGGTCGACCCAGGACGAGGCGCCCCAGCCGATACCGACCAGGATGCTGAAGGAGTAGCCGGGTAGGAACACGTCGCCGCCCTTGCCACGGACCTGCACCATCGTTCGGTCATCGGCGTAGGCGGCGTCGGGGCGGGCCAGCGGGGTGGTGTCCACTGCGAACATCAGCGGCTCGCCGTCCCGGGCCGGGGCCACGTGCCCGACCAGCAGCCGGCGCAGCGCGACCTCGTCGGTCCGACCCGTGGCCAGGGCGGCGTAGGCCGAGCCGTAACCGCGGCCGAACTCTGGCTCGAGGGAGAGTTCGGCCGCCGAACGGACCGGCCCTTGGGCGCACAGCATCGCATCCGCCAACTCGAACAGGGCGTCACTATGGCGGGTGAAACAGTCCCGCAACTGGCGACGGAACGTCACTATCTTGGCGAGGAGGTCGACGGGTTCGGGGTAGTCGGGCACACTCGTCCTTACGGCCTTGGTCCGATCATGGTTTCGCAACGCACGATCGTGCCAGGGCCGTCCTGCTGTCTGGATGCCAGCTGCACCCTGGGTCCAGGTCGCCGGGCCTGAGTGGCCCTCCGTTGGCGGGCCGGTGGTAGGTGAGTGGGTCACGGTTGGGATGACTTACGGTCAGGTCGCAGGATTGACGTGCCCAGAACCTTAAATCGCAAGCTAAGAGGCTCCGGCAATAGGGCGTTCGATCAGGGAGCGGCGTCCGGGCGGATGGATCGCGAGGCGGCGGAGGGGGCCACCGGAGGTGTTGGGTGGCGACTGACGACAACGCGGCGAGGTGCGTGCCCCAGCCCCGCGACGCCGCGTCCCCTATTGCCGGTCGCTCTTAGTAAGTTGGAAGTGGTGGTCAGGGGCCAGCCGTTCTCTCCGCTAGAGATCCAGAAACTGTAGGCCAAACAGGGAATCCTCTGGAGACCAGTGCTACTCCATCTTGCGCAGATCGGGCGGTGGATTCCTAGCGCAGGGTGTGGCGACGTGCGACCGCGCGCTCGACGGCAATGTGCTCGCCGTCGAGCGGGTGCGGGGTCCGGCGGTGTGGGTCACCAGGACTCGGGACCGGAACGCCTCAGTGCGCCTGTCACGAGCGATACGCGCCACCCCTCATCTTCGCGTAGTTGGTATGAACTCCCCCGGCTGGCTGAGGTGCGTTCCGGTCCGCTGAGAGAAGGATGCCATCCCTGCACCTTCGGTGCAATGCACTTCCAGCAGAAACGCTCTGCCTGGCAGTGTGTTTGCACGCCCATCGCTGTGGGCCGCACGCCGCGGATTATTGAGCGCGGCGGCGAAGCCAAGCCCCGCTGACCATCGCGGCCGGCAGGCAGCCGGTCGGCCAGCCACGCCGCGATGCTTTCGACAAGCCCATCGTGCTGGGGGTTCTCACACACGCTCTCAGGCAGGCGGTGGCTCACCTGGTTGGGAACCTCCAGCGGTGGAGGGAGAGACGGCCGACGCCCGCTCGCGGCGTTGGTGTTCCTCCGCCCGGTCGAGTAGCTGCGCCGGGGTCAGCCGGCCGGCGTTGCGTGCCTGCCTGGCCTGCCACAGGCTGACCAGCATCGTGGCGAGAATCACCAGGCCCCCGAAGATGACGCTGCCTCCCGTCCACGCGGAGGAGAAGGGCAGCCCTTTCACCGTGATCCACACGATACCGGCGGCAACCATGCCAAGCCCGAACACGATCGTGAAGGCGGCTGACCACATTGCCGCCGCGGCCTGGTCAGCAAGGTCGGCGGCCTTTTTCCGGGCCTTGTCGAACCGCCGGCGGGCCCATTCGTACTCCAGACTCAGGATGAAGAACCCCAGCGCGATGATGAGGAACCCCGGGCCGGGCAGGGCGAGCAGCGCGACGCCCACCCCGAGCACGCTCACCCCGGCCGTGGTCACCGCGATCCGGCGAACGAGGCGAACACCCCTGTTCAACACCGCGGCACCGCCTTCCCACGGATCGTGCCGGTATCAATAACCGTCGGCGTCGACGCCGGTCCGGGCACGTCCTCGCCACGGTACCCAGCCAGCGGCACCGGAAGACGCGGGGCTGGGGCACGCACCTGGCCGCGTTGCCGTCGGTCGCCGCCCACCACCTCCGGTGGCTCCTCCACCGCATCGCGATGCACGCACCCCAGCCCCGCTCCGTGATCCACGCCCCTGTCGCCGGAGCCTCTTATGGCCGGAAGCGGCAGCCCATGCCCGGTTCGGTGAGCAGGTGGCGGGGGCGCGATGGGTCGGGCTCCAGCTTGCGCCGGAGCCGGGCCATGTATTCGCGCAGGTAATGGCTGTCTGGCGTGGATGGTCCCCACACCGTGGTGAGGAGCTGGCGTTGGCTGACCAGTTTGCCCGGGTGGCGTAGCAGGACCTCCAGCAGCGCCCACTCGGTCGGGGTGAGCCGGATGTCGCGGCCCGCCCCAGCCGGCACGGCCGGGCCGCGGGCGGCCCTCGCCGCGGGCACAGCACAGGTGACCGTATGGGCGGCGAGGTCGATCTGGCAGTTGCCGATGATGATCGGTTCCAGGTCCTCGCCGCCCGGCGTACGGCGTGACACCGCGCGCAGGCGTGCTAACAATTCGTCGATGTCGAATGGTTTGGTGACGTAGTCGTCGGCCCCGGCGTCGAGCGCCGCGACCTTGTCGCTGCTGCCGACCCGGCCTGACAGCACGATGATCGGGACCGTGCTCCAGCCGCGAACCCCGCGGATGATCTCAACGCCATCAAGGTCCGGCAGGCCCAGATCGAGCAGGATGATGTCGGGCTGGTAAGAGCCCGCGCGGCGGAGCGCCTGCCGTCCGTCCTCGGCGGTCTGTACCTCGTAGCCGCGCGCATGCAGGTTGATGCGCAGGGCACGCACGAGCTGCGGCTCGTCGTCGACGACGAGGACCCGGCTCATGGCCGGCGCGCCGGATGCGCGGCCCCCGCGGCGGGGCTGGTGCTGGCCGGAGCCGCGCGCCCCTTGTCGGCAGCTCCGCCGACCGAACCATGACCGGGCATATCCGACTCCGTTCCTCGGCGCGGGCCGCTCATCCGCGCCAGCGGGCCAGGCGCGGATGAGCGGGTGCGCGGTTCCCCAGGCTGGCCCCTGTCACCTGGCCGCTGTCAGCTGGCGACTACTGTGCAGTCTGCTTCAGCGCAGCCGCTCCAGCGCCCTGTTCAGGTTGAGGACGTTGACGGTGGGCTCACCCAGGAAGCCCACCGCCCGGCCGTGGACGTGGTCGTCGACCAGCGCGCGGACAACGGCCGGATCGAGGCCACGGGCCTTCGCCACCCGGTTGACCTGCAGGCGGGCATAGGCGGGGGAGATATCGGGGTCAAGCCCACTGCCACTGGCGGTAACCGCGTCGGCAGGCACCGCCGGTGTGGCGGGTGCGTCGCCACGCACGACGACCAGCTTGCCGGCGGAGACATCGTCACCGAAGGTGTGGCACTCGACCTTCACCCCGGCGAAACTCGTGATGAACGGAGCAGCCGGGCACTCCTCGTTGACACTGACCACGCGGGTGACAGCGCCCTGGTAGCCGGGCTGGTCGTAGAACACCGACAGGACGGCCCCGACGCCGCCAGGCGTGCAGTTCGGCCGCGACCCGTCGACGCCCTCGAGCGTGCCGATCGCGACGCTGCGGGCACAGACCTGGGTGAGCAGGCTCTGCTTGCCGGAATCGTCGGTCACGTTCGGGTCCGCCAGGGTGTCGACGATGCTTTCCGGGCCCAGGTTGCTCGCGCTGGTCGCGGTCGGGTCGTAGCCGCCGCCGGCCGCCGACGGCCGGCTCTGGAAGTACTTTGTGATCGGGTTGCCCTTGTCGTCGGTGAACGACTGGCCGATCAGGCTCGAGCCGGCCACGGTGCCCCTGGCATCGCGGACGAACGAGCCGTCGGCCTTGTCCTTCAGGCCGGGGAGCTGGGCGATGGCGAGAACCAGCAGCGGGTAGCCCAAGCCGAGCAGGATGGTGAAGACGAGTATCGCCCGTAGCGCGGCAAGGTGCTGGCGGATCCAGACAGGGACGCGAGAGAACATGACAGTCACCGGGCTCCGGGGATGAACTGGATGGCCAGATCGATGAGCTTGATGCCGATGAACGGAACGATCAGCCCGCCGAGACCATAGAGGCAGAGGTTACGGCGCAGCATCCGCGAGGCGCTCGCAGGCCGATAGCGCACCCCGCGCAGGGCGAGCGGGATCAGCGCGATGATGACCAGAGCGTTGAAGATGACCGCGGACAGGATCGCCGACTGCGGGCTGTGCAGCCGCATGATGTTGAGTGTGTCCAGGCCCGGGTACACCGCGGCGAATATCGCCGGGATGATCGCGAAGTACTTGGCGACGTCGTTGGCGATGGAGAACGTGGTCAACGCCCCGCGGGTGATGAGGAGCTGCTTGCCGATTTCGACGATCTCGATGAGCTTCGTCGGGTTGGAATCGAGGTCAACCATGTTGCCGGCTTCCTTCGCCGCCGACGTGCCGGAGTTCATGGCGACGCCGACGTCGGCCTGGGCCAGCGCGGGAGCGTCGTTGGTCCCGTCGCCGGTCATCGCGACCAGCTTGCCGCCCTCCTGCTCCCGCCGGATCAGCGCGAGCTTGTCCTCGGGGGTCGCCTCGGCGAGGAAGTCGTCGACCCCGGCCTCCTCGGCGATGGAGCGGGCGGTCAGCGGGTTGTCACCGGTGATCATTACTGTCCGGATGCCCATCCGCCGCATCTCGTCGAACCGCTCCCGCATGCCCTGCTTGACGATGTCGCGCAGGGCGACGATGCCGAGGACCCGAGCGGCCCCGTCCGTGGCCTCGGCGACCAGCAGCGGGGTGCCGCCGGAGGCGGAGATGCCGTCCACCAGCTCACCGGCGTCCGGCGGGATCGTCCCGCCGCGTTCGGTGACCCAGGCCATGACGGAGCTGGCCGCGCCCTTGCGGACCTCGCTCGCCGGCTGGCCCCCGGCGCTGCCGCCGAGGTCCACCCCCGACATCCGGGTCTGCGCGGTGAACGCGACGAACCGTGCGTGGGTCAACTCGCCGGGGGCGCGTTCCCGCAGGCCGTAGGTGTTCTTGGCGTAGATGACGATGGAGCGGCCCTCGGGCGTCTCGTCGGCCAGCGAGGACAGCTGCGCGGCCCTGGCCAGCTCGTGCTCATCGGTGCCGCCGACCGGGAGGAACTCGCGTGCCTCCCGGTTGCCGATTGTGATCGTCCCGGTTTTGTCCAGCAGCAGGGTGTTGACATCACCGGCGGCTTCCACGGCCCGGCCGCTCATCGCCAGCACGTTGCGTTGCACCAGCCGGTCCATGCCGGCGATGCCGATCGCCGACAGCAGCGCACCGATCGTGGTGGGGATCAGGCAGACCAGCAGCGACACCAGCACGATGCCGGTCACCCCGTTGCCGCCCAGCGCCGAGGTGTCGGGGATACCGGGCTGCTGTGCTTTCGAGAAGATCGCCAGCGGCTGCAGTGTCGCGACCGCGAGCACGAAGACGATCGTCAACGAGGCCAGCAGGATGTTCAGTGCGATCTCGTTCGGGGTCTTCTGCCGGTTCGCGCCTTCCACCAGCGCGATCATCCGGTCGATGAAGCTCTCTCCCGGCTTCTGGGTGATCTCCACGACGATGCGGTCGGACAGCACCCGGGTGCCGCCGGTCACCGACGAGCGGTCGCCGCCCGCCTCGCGGATCACCGGCGCGGACTCGCCGGTGATCGCCGACTCGTCCACGCTGGCGATGCCCTCGACGACGTCTCCGTCACCGGGGATGAACTCGCCCGCTTCGACGACGACCCGGTCACCTTGGCGTAGCCGCGGTGCGGGCACCTGTTCCTCGCCGCCCGCGGGCGTCAGGCGCCGGGCGAGGGTGTCGGTCTTCGTCCGCCGCAGCGCTTCGGCCTGTGCCTTCCCGCGGCCTTCGGCGACCGCCTCGGCGAGGTTGGCGAACAGCGCGGTCAGCCACAACCAGATGACGATCAGCCAGGCGAACGCCGTCTCGTCGCGGATCGCGAGCACCGTGGTGAAGACCGCGCCGATCTCGACGATGAACATGACCGGGTTGCGGTAGAGCGTCGCCGGATTCAGCTTGCGCAGCGCGTCCGGGGCGGAACGCCACAGCTGTCTCGGGTCGAGCAGCCCGCCCCGCACCTGGCGCGGTGGCCCCGGCTGCCCCGGCTGGGCTGGGTGCGCCGGGTGGGCTGGGATGTCAGGCGGTGACACGGGCGCTCCGATCGCAGTGGTGGACATCAGTGCAGGCCCTCCGCGAGAGGCCCGAGCGCGAGCGCCGGGAAGTAGGTGAGCGCGACGACGATGACGGCGACGCCGGCGAGCATCCCGGCGAACTGCGGCCGTTGGGTCGGCAAGGTTCCGGCCGAGATCGGCACCGGCTGCTGGCGGGCCAGCGACCCGGCCAGGCCGAGAACGAACACCATCGGCAGGAACCGCCCGGCGAGCATCGCGATGCCCAGCGCCGTGTTGTACCAGTTGGTGTTCACGGTGATGCCGGCGAAGGCGGAGCCGTTGTTGTTCGCCGCTGAGGTGAAGGCGTAAAGGACCTCGGAAAGGCCGTGCGCGCCCGCGTTGAGCATCCCGGCTCGCTCACCGGGCCGGGCCATCGCGGCCGCCGTGCCGATCAGCGCGACCGCCGGTGTGGTGAGGATGTAGAGGGAGGCGAACTTGATCTCCCGGCTGCCGATTTTCTTCCCGAGGTACTCAGGCGTCCGTCCGATCATCAGCCCGGCGACGAACACCGTGATCACGGCCAGGATGAGCATGCCGTACAGCCCCGACCCGGTGCCGCCCGGAGCGATCTCCCCGAGCATCATGTTCACTAGGAGTGTCGCCCCGCCGAGGCTCGTGTAGGAGTCGTGGAACGAGTCGACCGCCCCGGTGGAGGTCATCGTCGTGCTACTGGCGAATGCGGCCGAGCCGGGTATCCCGAACCGGGTTTCGGTGCCCTCCGCCGCCGCGCCGACCGCGCTCGGCACGGTGCCGTGGTGGGCCATCTGGAAGCCCGCGTTCACCGCGAAGCTCGCGATCAGCAGGCCCGCCATCACCGCCACGATCGCGAGCCCCTGGCGGGTGTTGCCGACCATCCGGCCGAACGTCCGCGGCAGCGAGAAGCCGATGAGCAGCAGCAGATAGATCTGGAGCCAGTTCGTCCAGCTCGTTGGGTTCTCGAACGGGTGCGCGGAGTTGACGTTGTAGAAACCGCCGCCGTTGGTGCCGAACTCCTTGATGGCCTCCTGGCTGGCCACCGGGCCGCCGGTCACCCTCTGCGTGCCGCCGGCCAGCGTGGTGATGGCGCGGCTGCCGTGCAGGTTCTGGATCGCGCCGCCGGCGATCAGCACGACCGCGGCCACGACGGCGACCGGCAGCAGGATGCGCAGGCAGGTCCGGGTCAGGTCGACCCAGAAGTTGCCGACCTGGTCGGTCCGTTTGCGGGTGAGGCCGCGGACCAGCGCGATCGCGACCGACATGCCGACCGCGGCCGAGACGAAGTTCTGTACGGCGAGACCGGCCATCTGCGCGAGATGGCCGAGCGTCGACTCACCGGAGTACGACTGCCAGTTCGTGTTGGTGACGAAACTCACCGCCGTGTTGAACGCCTGGCCCGGTTCCATCCCCGCGAAACCGAGGCTGAGCGGCAGCCGATGCTGCAGCCGCAGGAGGGCGTAGAGGAACAGCACGCCGACGACGGAGAACGCCAGCACGCTGCGCAGGTAGGTGCTCCAGCGCTGGTCGGCCTCGGGATCCACCCCCACCAGCCGGTACACGGCGCGTTCCATCCGCAGGTGCCGTTTGCTCGTGTAGACGCGGTACATGTAGTCGCCGAACGGCCCATAGGACAGAGCAAGGGCGCCAACGAGCACGACGACGAAGACGAGCCCCGCGGTCGTTGTGTTCATCTAGAATCTCTCCGGGAACAGGAGGGCGACCACCAGGAAGACCGTGGTCGCGGCGGCGAGGACCAAGCCGACGATGTTTTCCGCGTTCACAGCTTTTCCGCCCCTTTCGCGGTCAGCGCGAGCAGCGCGAAGACCACGACGGTGATAAGCACGAACAGAACGTCACGCATGGGTGCTCCTGGCCTTCGAGTCGGTCGGGCAGGGGATGTCCGGTGGCCGGCCGCCACTGGGCTCGTCACACGGGCAGCGGCGGAAGGCCAGCCGGATGCCGTCCGCCCGCAGGCGCGGACCTGCCAGCCCCGCGGCGCACCGGACACCGCACACTCCTTCAGCTCACGGCAGCCGCCCTGGTCTGCCGTCGGTCATGCTGGACCAGGCGGGCGGCACATGCGGCCGGCGTTGACGCCCTGTGTACGGTCATCCGGAAAATTCCTACGCCGTGTTGACGCCGGCCAGCGTCATCGAAGCGATCATGCTGTGGGCGCTCGGTCGTGCGGGATCCACGGCTGGCGGCGGGTGAATTTGTCGGTGCGGCGTCTCGCCAGGCACTGGTGATGTTTGACAGGATGCCGCCTGTGAGTGGACTCCTTGTAGGTAAGCGCATCCTTGTCACCGGCGTCTTGACCGATGCGTCCATCGCGTTCGGGGTCGCCCGGATCGCTCAGGAACAGGGCGCGACGGTGGTGCTGACAGGCTTCGGCCGCGGGCTGTCGCTGACCCGGCGGATCGCCAGGCGGCTGCCTGCCGAGGCTCCCGTCATCGAGCTGGACGTGACCGACGAAGGGCACCTGAGCGCGTTGTCCGACCGGGTGCTTGAGCACACCGACGGGCTGGACGGCGTACTGCACGCGATCGGCTTCGCACCCGAATCCGTGCTGGGCGGGAAGCCGTTCGTGGAGGCCCCCTGGGCCGAGGTCGCCACCGCGGTACAGGTTTCGACCTGGTCGCTGGCTGCCCTGTGCCGGGCAGCCCTGCCGCTGTTCAGCGAGCGGGTGTCGGTCGTCGGGCTCGACTTCGACGCGGCGGTGGCCTGGCCGTCCTATGACTGGATGGGGGTGGCCAAGGCCGGTCTGGAGTCCGCCACCCGCTATCTCGCTCGTGATCTTGGACCTCGCGGGGTGCGGGTCAACCTGGTCGCGGCGGGGCCGCTGCGCACGATGGCCGCCAAGAGCATCCCCGGGTTCGAGCGGTTCGAGAGCGTCTGGGACGAGCGTGCGCCACTGGGCTGGAACATCCACGACACCGGCCCCACAGCGCAAGCCTGCGTGGCGCTGCTGTCGGACTGGTTCCCCGCCACCACCGGGGAGATCATTCATGTGGACGGCGGTGTGCACGCGATCGGCACCTAGCCGAACAAGAGCGACCGAGGATAGGACTGTCCGGCTCGCGGCTCCCCGCATCCCGCCCGGCCGCGTTGTCGTCAGCCGGCGCCCAGCAGCAGGGCGCCTTCCTCTGCCCGCGAGCTCCAGGTGATCCGGCTGGAGCGGGACCTCGCCGAGCATTAACGCCCATCCGGCCTACAGGGTGGTGTGGCTGGCGGCCGTAGGGTCCTCATCGCCCCTACGAGGGATTGAAACCGACGATCGGACGGACGTCATCCGCGCGGCTCCGGTCCTCATCGCTCCCAGGAGGGATTGAAACTACAGTAGCCAGAGACATCCTTGACGACCGATCAGGAGGCGCCATGCCGATCCCGGCACGCGACGTGGCAGCCATCCTCCGTGCCCGGCTTCCCGGCCTGGGCGCGAAGAAGCTGCACAAGCTGCTCTACTACTGCCAGGGCCACCATCTCGCGGCCTTCGACGAACCGCTGTTCAGCGAGGCGATCTCAGCGTGGGACATGGGCCCCGTGGTGGCTGAGCTGTGGCGGGACGAGAAATACGGGACGGCCCGGCCGCCCGGCCGCGTCGACGCCGGCGGCGAGGCCGAACTGAACACCATCGGGTACGTGCTCAGCCGGTACGGCGCGCTAACGGGCCACGACCTCGAGATCCTCAGCCACGGCGAGCTCCCCTGGTACACGGCGAACCAGGGTCGGCGCCCCGGTGACTCGGCGCCGATTACCGTGCAGTCCATGCGGGAGTACTTCGCGACCGCCGGCGCACCGGCCACCGCCGAGGACGAACCCGTCCTGGACTCCGCGGCGGTCGCTGGCTGGCTGGCCGGCGCGGCCGAGCGGCGCGGCCCGGGCCGGCCCGATGACCTGAATGAGCTACATGCCCGGCTGGGACAGAGTGGCTGACACCACACCCTGGCAGCTGGTCGGCTTCCTGGAGCGGTTCGACCTGTGGGCCGATCAGGAGAAGCCGGCTGACGAGCTACGCCAGCTCGTATTGGCCTGGATCTTCACCCGTATCGATGATCCGTATCAGGGTGTCCGCCGGGAGCCGGGCTTCCCGAACCTGTGGTTCGGTCCGGTACCGAGCTCTGAGCATGGCGAGTGGTCGGTAGTCTGCTGCTCCTACTGGATCGAGGAGCGAGATCATGTGGTGCGCTGCGACAGCTTCGCTACGCTGAACCGGCCTGTCTGATCCTGGGAATGGAACCCAGGTGCCTCCGGGGCTGTAAGAACAACGGGCTGTAAGAACAACGGTGTAACTCCCATATCGCGCTCTGTGTATAGACGCAGGTAGGGGAGGCACCAGATGACCAGCATGGCGACACATCCAGCAGCGGAGACCATCGCGGGCGAACGAGCGGTCGCCGGTACCGAGAGCGGCGCTGCGATCCTCGACGAGGAACTGGAACTCACTCGGCGTCTGGTCGAGCAGGCAAGGGCCGAGGGGTGTCGCTGACCGGGCCGGGCGGGATGCTCAGGAAGTTGACGAAGCTGCTCCTCGAGACCGCGTTCGATGCCGAGATGACCACCCATCTCGGCTATGAGGCCCACGACCCGGGTCTGTCTGGTGGACGGTGGTCGATGCGGGCGGTGATCCAGAAGGCGGTCCGCGCGGCTGCGGCTCGTGGCGGCACACCGGCCACCGGTGTGCCGCCTGTCGAGACGAGCCGGGGGCGTCAGCGCAGGAACGCCTGGCCACCGTCAAGAGCGATGGTCGTGCCGGTTATGTAACCGGCCGCGTCGCTGCACAGGAAGGCCACGACGCCTCCGATGTCGCGCAGCGGGTCGCCGAGCCGGCCCAGCGGGATGGCGCTGAGGCTGCGGGCGTACTCCGCGGGCTGGGCCTGCGCCCACGCTTCCGAGGCCGGGCTGGTGGACGCGGGCAGTACCGTGAGCACCCGGATCCCGTCCTTGCCCCACTCCGCCGCCGCCACCCGGCTGAGCGTGTGGGTCGCGGCCTTGACCGAAGCGTAGACACCCCGGCCGACCGGCATCGGGTTCACCGCCGTCGAGCTGCCCAGATTGATCACAACGCCGCCGTTGCGCAGGTACGGGTGAGATGCGCGCATCAACCGGAAGGCGGCGAGGGTGCCCGACTCCCAGCAGGCCTGGAGAGCGGGCTCGTCGATGTCGAGGAGCGTGCCGAGCGCGGTCTGCTGGGCATTGTTGACGAGGATGTTCAGGCCGCCGAGGCTGTCGACCGCCGTGGTCACGCTCCGGGCGATGTCCTCGGGGCGGGTCACGTCGGCGGGTATCGTCACCGCCTCGCCGCCGACCTCACGGATTTCCTTCGCGACGTCGAGCAGTTTTGACTCGGTCCGCCCGACAAGGGCGACAGCGGCGCCCTGTGCGGCGACCGCGAGAGCGATGCCCCGGCCGACCCCCTGCCCGGCGCCGGTGATCAGCGCCTTGCGCCCGACAAGCATCCCCGTCATCACCGGTCTCCGTCCGTCCGCATGGATTTCATTAGAGTTAATTTATCTGGCTACTTGATGGGATGTCGATTGTCTGGCGCGCCAGGTCCCGTCGTTGGCGACGGGCGGGCGGGCTGGTGCAGGGAATGGGAGAGGGCTGATTACAATGATCAACTGTCTTGACGGCCGTACGGCGATCGTCACCGGCGGTGGTTCGGGGATCGGGCGGGCAACCGCACGCCTGTTCGCGGCCCGGGGCGCCCACGTCGTGGTAAACGACCTTGATCATGGTCGGGCGAAGGAGACGGTCGCGCGGGTCCATGCCGACGGCGGTAGCGCCGAGCAGTATCCCGGCGACGTCACCCAGCCGGACTTTGTCGACAGCCTTGTCAACGATGTCGTGGCCAGCCGGGGACGGCTCGACGTCATGCACAGCAACGCCGGTGCCGGGCTTGCGCAGGGCCCGCTGGCGTCCATCGACGACGCCCGATGGCGCGCGGAGATCGCGCTCAACCTTGATGCCAATTTCTACTGCGTCCGTTCGGCGCTGCGGGTCATGGCGGCGGCCGGGCGTGGTTCGATCATTGTCACCGCCTCCGGCGCGGGCATGGGCGCGGTGCCGGGGACAGGCCCCTACGGGACGGCCAAGGCCGGCGTCGTACAGCTGGTGCGTTCCGCCGCGGTCGAGTACGGCTCCAGCGGGGTTCGGGTGAACGCCGTCGTGCCCGGCGCCGTCGCGAGCCCGCGGTTCACCGACCGGATCGGTGGAGACGACCGGCTCGCCCGCTACGAACGGCAGATCCCCCTCGGCCGGCTGGCGACCGCGGAGGAGATCGCCGAAGCCGTGTTGTGGCTGGCATCGGATGCGTCGGCGTATGTGACGGGTGTGGCGCTGCCGCTCGACGGTGGGACGAGCGCGAAGCTCGCGCTGCCGTATCTGGGCGACTGACCTGCCGGAGGCGTTACCCGGCTCGACCTCGGGCCCAGCCCCGGCCCCGGCTCGGTGCTCGGCAGCCGCCGGCCCGAGGGCGGGCCCGAGGTCGAGGCCGAGGCCGTCGGGGGTGTCGACTCACGTTGGCGGCCGGGCGGGGCCGACAGCGAGCTCGGCGAGCCGGTCGTGTAGCTCGGGCTCGGGCCGCCCGCCGATGTCGACGGTCTTCATACGGCTTGTCATCCCCTTTACCAGCACGACTTCGCCGCGGCGGACGCCAAAGGCGGTGGCGAGCGCCGCGAGCGCCGCCGCGGTCGCCCGGCCGTCCACAGCGGGGGCGGTGACGCGCACGACGAGCGCGCTGTCGCTGGACCGGCCGTCGGTCGCGCCATGGTGGAAGCCGCCGACCGAGGTCCGGGCCGATCCGGGGTGGACTCTGATCGTCAGGCGCATGGCCGCATCGTCTCGCGCATCGTCCACGCGAATACGGCCACCGGCCAGGGCACGGATCGGGCTGGCGGCGGCCGGGAAACAGCCGGCGGCAGCCACCGCCGCGGGAGCTCGGTGTGTTGGCAACGGTGAAGAGCTCTGGGCGCGCCGTTTGGCGGTTACCATCCGAACTATGGCGGAGGCTCAAGGGCGTGTGGCGCTTGTAACCGGGGGTAACCGAGGCATTGGTGCCGCATGCGCGGCCGCGTTGGCCGCGACCGGTGACCGGGTGGTCGTGGCCAGCCGCGGGGGAGACGCCCCGCAGGGGATGTACGGCGTTCGGCTCGATGTCACCAGCGCGGAGACGGTCGACAAGGCCTTCGCCGAGGTCGAAGCTGAGCTGGGGCCGGTGGAAGTGCTGGTGTCCAACGCCGGGATCACCCGCGACACGCTTCTGCTGACCATGAGTGAGGACGTCTTCCAGGACGTCATCGACACCAACCTGCTCGGCGCGTACCGCGTGGCCAAGCGGGCGGCTCGGCCGATGCTGCGGATGCGGCGCGGCCGTCTGATCTTCATTTCGTCGGTGGTCGCGACGGTGGGTGCTGCCGGGCAGGCGAACTATGCCGCGTCCAAGGCCGGGCTGATCGGATTGTCCCGTTCGCTTGCCCGCGAGCTCGCGCCGCGCGGTATCACCTCGAACGTGGTGGCTCCCGGCCCGATCCGCACCGACATGACCGACGCACTCACCGACGCCCAGCGCGATAATATGGTCGCTCATGTGCCGGCCCGGAGCATGGGCGAACCGGAGGATGTCGCGGCGCTCGTGGCGTTCCTGGCCTCGCCGCAGGCCTCCTACATCACCGGGGCGCTGATCCCGGTTGACGGTGGGCTGGGCATGGGGCATTAGAACTTTTTCGGAGCCTTTATCCGGGTGATCCGCACCCAGCTGGCCCCTGGCTGCGTTGCCGGCCGAACCGCGATACAGCTCATCTGGAACCACACCCGGCCGGGCGGGCTGCCCGGGAGGGTCGTCAGGGCGTTCGGGTGGCTGGCGGCGTCAGCCATGCCCGCTGGCCGGCGTACCTGATGAAATGCTGAAAGCGGGGTCGCACAGCAGGCCCGGGATGCGGTGCGCACCGTGCGCGGGGGACGATCGAGGCGTGTCGGGCGACAGCGGGATCACAGGTGTTCGTATCGGAAGCGGCCCAGGGCCGGTCGATCCGGTCGGGATCGACGCGTTGCTCCTGGTCTCCTTCGGCGGGCCGGAGGCGCCCGAGGACGTCATGCCGTTCCTGCGCAACGTCACCCGTGGGCGCGGTGTCCCCGATGACCGGCTGGCCGAGGTCGCCGAGCACTACCGGCGGTTCGGCGGCCGCAGCCCGATCAACGACCAGAACCGGGCACTGCTTGCCGCGCTGGAAGCTGAGCTCGCACCGTTGCCCGTGTACTGGGGCAATCGCAACTGGTCGCCGTTTCTCGGTGACGCTCTTGAGCGGATGCGCCGTGACGGCGTCGGGCGGGCGGCCTGCTTCGTCACGTCTGTCTTCGCCTCCTACTCCGGCTGTCGCCAGTACCGCGAAAATCTCGCCGACGCTCGGGCCGCGGCCGGCCCGGCCGCCCCAGAACTGATCAAGCTGAGGCACTACTTTGATCATCCCGGCTTCGTTCTGCCCATGGTCGACCATGTCGTTGACGCGCTTGGGACGATTCCCGAGCCGGCGCGGGAGAGCACACGGCTGCTCTTCGTCGCCCACTCGATCCCCGTCGCGCAGTCGGTGGCCAGCGGCCCGGACGGTGACGCGTACCCTCGGCAGTTCGCGGCGGCGGCCACCGCGGTCGCCGACCGGGTGGCTGCCCGGACCGGCCACCGTTATCGTCACGATCTCGCCTATGTCAGCCGCAGCGGGCCGCCGGGCGTCCCCTGGCTCACCCCGGACATCGGCGACCAGCTGGCCGCGCTCGGCGCCGCTGATACCATCACTGCGGTTGTGGTGGTACCGATCGGTTTTGTCAGTGACCACATGGAGGTCGTTTACGATCTTGATGTGGAGGCGGCCGCGCGGGCCAGGGCCGCGGGTCTGGTATTCCGCCGGGCGGCAACGGTGGGGATCGACCGGCGGTTCGTCGTCATGGTCCGGGAGCTGCTGGACGAGCGTAGGTATGGGGACGGCCCACGGCTAGCGGTCAGCGAGCTGGGGCCAAGCCACGATGTGTGTCCGCTGCGGTGCTGCGCCGACCGGACGTGTCGACCGGCCGCGGCCGGTACGCCGGCGGATGAAGAGCCTACCCGCCATACCACTACCAGATTCGATATCGCTAACGTTGCCGGGGACGAATCCCGGCGGACGCGACGTTGACTGATCTAGCGATCGAGAAGTGCACAGTCATGATGTTGTTCGCGCGCTCGCGGGCACCGAGGGCGTCGAGAAAGGCCAGCGTGGCCAAGGGCATCAGGGAGGGATGAGGTGTACCAGCAGCAGCGGCACGTGTTCGACTCGCCAGACCGTTTCGTGGTCGGAACCGTCGGCCAGCCCGGCGAACGTGACTTCTACCTTCAAGCCAGCTCGCGTGGACATGTCGTCACTGTCGGCCTGGAGAAGATCGAGGTCAATGCGCTCACTGAAGGGCTGACGACGTTGCTCGGCCAGCTTAGCCGCACCGGGGGAGTGCGGGTACCCGAGGCCCGGGAGGTCTTCGTCGATCTCGCGCCGCTGGACGCCCCCTTCGAGGAGGACTTCCACCTCGGCCAGCTCACCGTGTCATGGGACGGCAAGCGGGTGCTGGTCGAAGCCGCGGGCAGAGCTCGCGGTGAGGCAGGCGCCGCCGCCGACGACACCTCGCTCGACACCCTCCAGGTATCCCTCTCCCTTGACCAGACCAAGGCTTTCGTGGAACGGGCCCGCAGCATCGTCGCGGCTGGTAGGCCCCCGTGCGTGCTGTGCGGACGCCCGGACGGGCCGACCGGGCACTTCTGCCCCCGTCTCAACTGATCGTCCTTTGGCCCTTGCCCTTTGGCCCAGCTCGACGACCACCGGTGGATGACGCGTTTGTTTGTGTGGCTCGTGGCATATGTTGATTGATGCGAGCCGTCATATTTCGCTGGCAAGATCGGCGTGTGTTTGTCGTTGGGTACGTTTAGAGCGACCGGCAATAGGGACGCGGCGTCGCGGGGCTGGGGCACGCACCTCGCTGTGTTGTTGTCGGTCACCACCCAATACCAGGGTGGCTCCCTCCGCCGCCTTGCGATGTACGTGCCCCAGCCCCGCTCCTTGATCCACGCCCCTATTGCCGGGCGCTCTTATGCGGCTGAAAACCGTACATAACAACAAGCACGTCGAGATCATGGATCGTGTGGTGGTTACGGATAGGATCCGTGCGCTCTCCTGGGGTGCGGTGGTCTACGCGGGGGGCGGGGGCGTGGGCACGGGCGAGCCTGGCGTGAGCGCGATGCCGTAGGGTGGGACGAGGACACCGGGGTTGAGCAGGCAGGCCGGATCCAAGGCGTGTTTCACGGCGGCGATCACGGCAAGCTCGGCGGGGGAGCGGGACAGGCCTGCCCAGGCCATTTTGGCGCGTCCCACGCCGTGTTCGGCGCCGATGCCGCCGCCGTCGGCCGCGACCCGGGTGAGGATCGCGTCGGTGAGCCTCTCGCGCCCGCGGCTGTCGTCGCGGTCGAGGCCGGTCACGTTGACGTGCAGGTTCGCCTCGGCGAGGTGCCCCCACAGGTGGAGGCGGGCCGGCCGCGCCACGGTTGGCACCAGCTCGCGCAGGTCGTCGATAAAGGCGGTGATGCGGGTGAGGGGGACCGCGACATCCAGTTTGACGGGGACGCCGAGGGCGTTCACCGCCGCGGTGTGGCCCTCCCGGTAGGCCCACAGCCGCGCCTGCTCGGTGGGGGTGGCCGCGACGGCGACGTCGAGGACGCCGGTGGCGGTCTCGACCACGGCGGCGAGCTCGTCGCTGGGATCGGTGCGCCCGGCGCACTCCACCAGCAGGTAGGGAGTGTTGTGCGCCCGGGACGGCCGGGACCGGCCGGCGGGACGGTCGGGAAAGGGCGGCGGCAGGCCCTGGTGGCCGCGCACCAGATCGATGCCGTCGTCGAACATCAGCTCGACGGCGTCCAGAGAACCGACCGCGGCCCGCAGCCGGGCGAGGAGCTCGACCGCGCTGGTGACGTCGGCCAGGGCGATCAGCGCGGTGGTCCGCGCGCTGGGCAGCCCGACCAGTCGCAGCTGCACCCTGGTGATGACCCCCAGGGTGCCCTCACTGCCCACGAACAGGGCGGGTAGATCGTAACCGACGTTGTCCTTGGGGAGCCCGGTGAGCCGCCGCACGACCCGGCCGTCGGCGAGTACCGCTTCCAGCCCGGCGACCTGGCCGCGGGTCATCCCGTGCCGTAGGACCCGTTCACCGCCGGCGTTGGTCGCGGCGATGCCGCCCAGCGTCGCCGAATCCCGTGCGGCGAGGTCCACGCCGCTGTCGAGGCCGGCCGCGCGCGCATGCGCCTGGACGTCGGCGAGAGTAGCGCCCGCGCCCGCGGTGACCAGGCCCGCGGCCGCGTCGACCGGTTCGATCGCGGTGAGCCGGCGCAGGCTGAGCACCACCGCGCCGATGGCGGCCCCGGCCGGTACCGAACCGCCGACCAGGCCGGTGTTGCCGCCCTGCGGCACGACGGGTACGCCATGGGCGGCGCAGACGCGCAGCACGGCGGCGACCTCATCGGTCGACCCGGGCCGGGCCACGGCGGTAGCCCGACCGGTGAAGGCCCCCGTCCAGTCGGTTTCGTAACCGGCGGTGAGATCGGGATCGACCAGGACGTGGGCCGCGCCAAGGAGCCCCATGAGATCTGTGATCAGCCGGCTGTCGCCAGAACGGCCGGTGTTGCGCCGGACGGTCCCATCCACGATCCCGCTCACGATCCCGGCCTCCATGAATGACTGCCTTCTCACGCTACGCCGCGATCAGTAACACCAAGTCGTGCCACAATGTTCACGTTGTGGACGAGCGGATGTCCGGGATCTATAGCCGTAGCTTGGGAGCGTAATGTTGTGCGCGTAGCGGTGGTAACCGAGTCGTTCCTGCCGCACGTGGACGGGGTGACAAACTCGGTTTGCCGTGTGCTCGAACACCTTCGGGACCGCGGGCACGAAGCGCTTGTCATCGCCCCAGCCGCCGGCACGCACGTACCCGCCGCCGATCCGGACATCTATGCCGGCGCTCGGATACTACGCGCACCATCTGTTCCGCTGCCAGGGTATCCGACGTTCCGGGTGGCCACCCCGTGGCCCCGGCTGGTCGGTGTGCTGGCGGGGTTCCGGCCCGACGTCGTGCACCTGGCGGCTCCGGCGGGGCTGGGCGCGCAGTCGGCGTTCGCCGCGTGGCGGCTGGGGCTGCCGAGCGTCGCCGTCTACCAGACCGACTTCGCCGGCTTCGCCGCTCGCTACGGACTGGGCCAGGCGGAACGCACCATCTGGCGATGGGTGGCGACCGTCCACCGGCTGGCCGGGCGGACGCTCGCGCCGTCCTGGCCCGCGGTCGACATGCTGCTGAGCCAGGGCGTTCACCGGATCGCCCGCTGGGCCCGCGGGGTCGATCTCGAGCGGTTCAACCCGCGTCATCGGGACGCCGAGCTGCGCCGCCGCCTCGCGCCCGAGGGCGAGGTACTGGTCGGCTACGTCGGCCGGCTCGCCCGGGAGAAGCGGATACACCTGCTCGGCGCGGTGCGGGATTTTCCCGGGGTCCGGCTGGTCATCGTCGGCGACGGGCCGATGCGGGCGACGCTCGAACGTCAGTTGCCGCAGGCCACGTTTCTCGGTTTCCAGTCCGGCCGGGAACTGTCCGCGACTGTCGCGAGCCTCGACATGTTCGTCCACACCGGCTCCCACGAGACGTTCTGCCAGGCCGCGCAGGAGGCGAAGGCCAGCGGCGTCCCGGTGGTCGCCCCGGCCGCGGGCGGCCTGCTCGACGTGGTCGATGACGGGCACACCGGCCTGCACTTCACCCCGGACTCCCCGGCCGCGCTGGCCGACCGCGTCGCGATGCTCCTCGCCGACGGCGATCGGCGCCGGGCGATGGGCGCCGCCGCCCGGCGATCGGTCGCGGGCTGCGGGTGGAGCGCGATCGGGGACGAGCTTATCGGCCATTACCACGACGTCCGCGGTTTCAGGATGGCGCAGGCGCGGGTCGGCGCCCTGCGTTCGCGGACCGTCCTCGCCCGCCGGGCGCGGCTCCGCCGGGCCGCTGCCGACCACTACGGCCCAGACAGCGGCGGGAACGGCGCATATCACTACGAGGACGGGAGCATCCGGTGAAAATCGTTCAGGCCGCCAACTTCGTCGCGCCGCGGTCCGGTGGTATCCGCACAACCATGCGCCATCTCGCCGCCGGCTACACCGCGGCCGGTCATGAGGTCATCCAGGTCCTGCCCGGGGAGCGGGACAGCGTCCGTTACGCTCCCGAGGCTCGGGTGGTGACCATGCGCGCACCGCTGGTGCCTGGCACGGACTACCGTGTCCTGACCGACCCATGGCGGGTCATCCGGCATCTTGACGCCGCGGCGCCCGACCGCGTCGAGGTGCACGACCGGGCGTCGCTGCGGCCGCTGGGCCGCTGGGCCAGCCGTGCCGGCGTGGGCTCTCTCGTCGTCAGCCATGAGCGCCTTGACCGGTTGTTGAACCTGTGGACGCCGCGTCCGCTGCGCGGAGTGCTGCCGGTCCGTGCCGCGGCTGACCGGTCCAACAGCGCGCTTGCCCGGACCTTTGACACGGTGGTCGCCACCACCGCGTGGGCCGGGACCGAGTTCGTCCGCATCGGCGCGGCGAACCTGCGCCAGATCCCGCTGGGCGTCGATCTCGATCGTTTCCACCCCGGCCGTTACGACAGCGCACTGCGTCGGGCGTTCGCCCGTGACAGCGAGGTGCTCCTGGTCAACGTCGGCCGGCTGTCGCCGGAAAAACGGGCGGATACCGCCGTGGACGCGCTGGCGGAGCTCGTCCGCCGCGGGGTGGCCGCCCGCCTGGTGATCGCCGGTGACGGTCCGAGCCGGGGGCGGCTCACCCGGCGCGCGAGCGGCCTCCCGGTCATCTTCCTCGGTCACGTGGCGGACCGGGACCGTCTGGCCAGCCTGTTGACCACCGCGGACGCGGTACTCGCTCCCGGGCCGGTGGAGACGTTCGGCCTGGCGGCGCTGGAGGCGATGGCGAGCGGTACCCCGGTGGTCGTCCACCACAGCAGCGCGCTTGCGGAGCTTGTCACACCGGGCAGCGGAATCGTCGCGGCAGGCAGCGGCTGGACCTTCGCCGACGCTGTCGAAGAGCTGCTTGCCATCGATACGCCCACCCGTCGGCGCACGGCTCGGGCGCGCGCCGAGGACTTCCCGTGGGCCGTCACCGTCGACGGGTTCCTCGCCGCGCACGGCCTGCCCTCGCTGCCCGCGCATAGCGTCGTGTTGGGCGTTGCCGGTGACCAGCACGTTGCCGCTGACCAGCACGTTGCCGGTGGGCATTACGGCGGCGCCACGCGAGCGGCCTGATGGCCACGGCGAACGGGATCTGTTTTGTCGCGCTCGGCGACAGCATCACGGCCGGGCTGGGTGACGGGGTCAGCATGGGCCGGTACCGCCGGGCGCAGGCCGAGCGCGCGCTCGCCGGCCGAGGATGGGCCGCCACGCTGGCCGCGTGCCTGGCCCCGGCCGGCCAGGTGCGGTTCGCGAACCTCGCGGCCACCGGCGCGACCACGCGGGATGTCCGCGGTAGCCAGATCCCCGTAGCCCTCGCCATGCGCCCGCAGATCGTGAGCCTGATCGCGGGCATGAACGACGTGCTGTCACCGGGGTTCGATCCGCTGCGTCTGCGGCACAACCTCGTGTGGAGCGTCCGGGATCTGCGGGCGGCGGGCAGCTGGGTACTGATGGCGCGGTTGCACGATCCCGGACGCCTGCTGCGGTTGCCCGGCCCGGCGCGGCGCTTGCTCACGACCCGGGTCGGACACCTCAACGCGGCCGTTGACGCCGCCGCCGCGGCCGACCCCGGTGTGCTGGTCGTCGATCTGGCGCGCCATCCCGACGTCTACCAGCTGGCCACCTTCGACGTGGACCGGGTGCACCCGGGGCCTCGCGGCCACCAGCTCATCGCCCGGGCCTTCGCTGAAGCTCTCCACGAAGCCGGTGCTTCCCCGGTGGTCCTGCCCACGGTGGGAGCGCCGCCCGTGGCGCCTACCCGGCTCGCTCACGCCCATTGGCTGGCGTTGGTGGGCCTACCGTGGCTGCTGGCCCGCCCAGCCTCGCCCATGCGTCGCCAGCTCCACCGCATCCGGGCGGCGCGCGAGAAATCGTCGCCGGGGCGGATGTACGGATATGGGGTTATGCCGGCCACGACCGGTTCGTTGCCAACTGTCGAACGCATGTGACCCTCAGCAATCCTAGCCCGGATCGTCGCAGGACAGGGGCATCATTCCTTAACGTAGGCATCGTGATTTGCGGCCAAGCTGCCTCGCCTCGCTCGGGGGCACTCACCGGATGGGGTAATGCCTGGCTCGCCGGGCTTGTCAGCACTGACGAGGCGATCGCCCAGATCCAGCGGGGTTCCGGCGGGCCCGGCGCCCCGCACACCGTCGACGGGCAGGGACTCGCGCTGGGGCTCGGTTGGCTGCGGACCGTCGGCGCCCGGCGGCTGCGGCTCGTCCTGCCGGTACCGGGCGATGTCAGCGGTCTGCCGGGACCGCCGGAGACCAACCGGGAAGCCCTTGCCGCCGGCGAGGCAATTGTCCTGCTCGGCCCCGTCCCGCCGCTGCTCCTGGTGCCTTCGGTGACCGCGCACGGTCCGGCGGTCGAGGGCGGCCTGGAGTCGGTGCACTGGCGCTCGGCGGCCGGTGCCCACCTGCCGCCGCCACCCTCGCCGTTGCGCGCGGCGGAGCACGAACTCAACGAAGCCATCCGGACCGCGACCACCGCGCTGGTCAATCTTGACCGCGCGAAGGCAGGGCCCGCGGTGCTCTCGGTGCTCCGTGACCGCCACACCGACGAGCCGGCCGCGTTGCTCGCGCCGGGCTACCCGCCGCCCGCGCACGCGTTGCTCGCGCGGGCCGTGCGGATCGCGGGCCTGATCGACCTCGCGGCCCGCGACGATGGGGCGGCGGTCACAGCCGAGGAGATCGGCCGGCGCTCGACCACCCTGCGTGCGTTGTCCGCGGCGGTCCGCCGAGCCTGCGAGTCAGCCTACGGCGCCTTCGATCCCTCGCAGTCCATGGCCAGATAGCGGTCCCGGTCCCGGCCGTGCTCGTGGTCCGGTCCCGGTCAAGGAGGCGTCAGTTCCTACCCAGCGAAGTCCGCGGGGAGGCCGGTGGGGACGGCGGGCTGGCTGGATCGGCCGGGCCAGCCGCATACGCCGGTGCGTGCTCGCGCAGAACGCTGTCGAGAACGTCGCCGTCGACGGTCTCGCGTTCCAACAGGATGCCGGTGAGCGCGTCCAGCGCGCCGCGGTGGGTCCGCAGCAGCGCCACGGCGTGTTCCTCGGCCTCCCGCAGCAGCCTGGCCACCTCCGCGTCGATGATCCGTTGGGTCTCCTCCGAGTACGGTCTGGAGACCAGCTCCTCACCGCCGAGGTACTGGGGGCTGCCCGAGGTGTAACCCACCGGCCCGAGCACGGGGGACAGGCCGAACTCGCGGACCATCCGGGTCGCGAGCGCCGTGGCGCCGGCCAGGTCGTTGGCGGCCCCGGTCGAGCCCTGGCCGAAGACGACCAGCTCCGCGGCCCGCCCGCCGAGGCGCACCGCCAGCGACGCGTACAGGTAACTCTCGGTGTAGAGGTGTCGTTCGTCCTCGGGCAGTTGCTGGGTGGCACCAAGCGCCATTCCCGCTGGCAGAATGGTGATCTTCGCTACCGGATCGGCGTGCGGCGAGAGCGCCGCCACCAGCGCATGCCCGGACTCATGGACGGCCACCGACTGTTTTTCCTCGGGCAGCAGCACATTGGTGGCGTCGCGCCGGCCCAGGATGATCCTGTCCCGGGCCGCGTCGAAGTCATTGGCCGTCAGCACGCCGCGCCTCTCCCGCACGGCGTTGATCGCGGCCTCGTTGACGAGGTTGGCGAGATCGGCGCCGGAGAACCCGGGAGTCGCCCGCGCGACCACGGTCAGGTCCACCTCCGGGCTGAAGCGTTTGCCCTGGCAGTGCACCTTCAGGATCTCCGCCCGTTCCCGCTGGGCGGGCAGCGGCACGGTGACCTGCCGGTCGAACCGTCCAGGACGCAGCAGCGCCGGGTCGAGGGTCTCGGGCCGGTTGGTCGCGGCGAGGACAACCACGCCCTCGGCCGGGTCGAACCCGTCCATCTCGGCCAGCAACTGGTTGAGCGTCTGCTCACGCTCGTCGTGACCGCCGCCGATGAGACCGGACCCCCGCTTGCCCCCGATAGCGTCGATCTCATCGATGAAGATGATGGAAGGAGCGCGTTTGCGTGCCTCGTTGAACAGGTCGCGGACGCGGGAGGCGCCGACCCCCACGAACATTTCGACGAACCCGGAGCCGCTCACCGACAGGAACGGCACCTCGGCCTCACCGGCGACCGCTCGGGCGAGCAGCGTCTTGCCGGTACCGGGCGGCCCGACCATGAGCACCCCACCGGGGCCCTTCGCCCCGGCCTGCCGGTATCGCTCGGGATGCCGCAGGAAGTCGATGATTTCGCTGACCTCCTGTTTCGCGCCCTCGTAGCCGGCCACGTCGGCAAACCGGGTCGTCGGGCGCTCGGCATCAACGATCTTTGTCCGGGACCGGCCGATGCCGCCGAGCCCGCCCGCCAGCGACCGTTGCGCCGCTCTGCCGGACCAGATGAAGAAGGCCAGCAGCAGGAGCAGCGGCAGGAAGCTCAGCAGGATCGACAGGAAGGACGTGCCGGCGTGGGTCGCCTTGACGTCGACCTTCTTGGCCTCCAGCTGGGCGAGGACGCCCTGGGTGTCGAGAGCGGTCGGGACCTGTGAGCTGAACGCGGTGCCGTCCTTGAGAGTCCCGGTGACACCGCCTTTGTCATTGATCGTGACTTTCTGTACCGCACCGGCGTCCACCTGCTGGGTGAGCTGGGTGAAGCTGTAGGCGGTCTCCTGCTTCGAAAACATGCTGGGGGCGAACAACAGGGCAACGGTGATGATGATGCCGATGGGCAGCAGCCAGCGGCGCCATGTCGGCGGTGGGGTGGGCGCGGGTTTCGGCGGAGTGTCGCGGGGAGGCCCGGACCGAGCCGAGGTCGACAGATGGCTCCGGGTGTTCTGGCGAGATCTTCTACGAGAGATCATTTTCTGTTGCTCCTGCCTGCACCGCTGCCACCCAGGCAAACATCACCCGAACTCGGTAGCCCGCTGTTGCGTCCGTCACAGACGATCGATACCCCTTTCAACGCACGAGTCCTCCGATTGGCGTCGTGGCTATCCTCACCGTGCTGTCGGGAATCAGAGCGCCCAGCCACCCAACACCTCCGGTGGCTCCCCGCCCCGCCTCGCGATGCCCGCGCCTCGAACCCCGTCCCGTGGTCCATGCCCCTGTTGCCGGGCGCTCTCGGCCGGCCGCCCTGACAGCCGACTGTGTGCTGATTGTGTAGCCAACAGTGACTTTGCGGCCGGTGTTGATCTTGAAATCGGTATGGCAAGGCGTGCTGGAAGGGGCTTTGCGGGCGGGTCGGGCAGCATCGGCGCACACTTGACAGGCACGGAGACCTCCTCTGGCCACCATGCGCGGCGCGGTCCGCAGGGTGCCGCGGCGCCGGGCGTCTGGGTGGGTCAGGAAGCCAGTCACAGGGAGCGCGTGAGTGCGGATCAGGCGGAACAGCGACGCCACCTTGATTACCCGCGCGGCGCTGTCGCGCCCGGAGGAGATCCAACACCGCCAGCGACGCTACGTGATTTCGATGCTGTTCCGCACGCTGTGCCTCATTCTCGCCGTGGTTGCGCTGCGCGGCTGGGCGCGGTTCGCCGCGATCGCCATCGCTGTCGTCCTCCCGTGGCTGGCGGTGGTGTTCGCCAACGGCGGCCCGCCGATCCAGCGGGACACCCCGTCGCTGTTCATCCCACGACGGCCGGCTGGCGATGTGCCGCCGCCGGCTTTGCCGCGGGCTCATCACGTCGTTGTCGACGGTGAGGCTGTCGACGGTTCGGTCGTGGACGGTGTGGCGATGGACGGCGCTGCGGGCGGTGTGGCTGCCGACGGTGTGGCCGCCGACGGTGTGGCCGCCGACGGTGTGGCCGCGGATCGCGCCGCCTCCGGCCGATAGTGTGAGGGGGTGCTGCCGCTGCAGGGTATGACCGTTGTCAGCGTGGAGCACGCGGTGGCGCTGCCGTTCGCCACCCGTCATCTCGCTGACCTCGGCGCCCGGGTGGTGAAGGTCGAACGGCTGGGGTCGGGGGACTTCGCTCGGGCCTACGACACGGCGGTCCGGGGCGCGATGTCGGCCCACTTCGCCTGGCTGAACAGATCCAAACAGTCACTGGCGATCGATCTCAAGGCCCCTGAAGGCCGTGCGGTAGTCCACCGGTTGGTAGGCCGCGCGGACGTGGTGGCACAGAACCTGGCGCCGGGCGCGGCGGCCAGGCTGGGTCTGGACGCGGCCACGCTGGTCGCGGCGCATCCCCGGCTCGTGGCGGTGGATCTCTCCGGCTATGGCGCGCATGGCCCCTATGCGCACAGGCGCGCCTACGACATGCTCGTCCAGGCCGAGAGCGCGCTGATCTCCGCGACGGGCACGGATGAGCACCCCGCGAAGGCGGGGTTCGCCGCGGGCGACGTCTCCGCCGGGACCTATGTCGTCCAGGCGGTGCTGGCGGCGCTGCTGCGCCGTGAGCGTTCCGGCGCCGGTGCCGCCCTCGAGATCACGATGATCGACGCGCTGGCCGAGTGGATGGGGTACTCGGTGCAGACCGTCGAGCACACCGGTGTCGAACCGCCACGGCTGGGCATTGGCCATCCGTCGATCGCGCCCTATGAGGCGTTCGCCACGATCGATGGCGACCGGTTGCTGATCGGGGTCCAGAACGATCGTGAATGGGTCCGGCTGGCAACCAGCGTGCTCGACCGGCCCGAGGCCGCTACCGCCCCGGACTTCGCCACCAATCAGGCCAGGGTGCGTAACCGCGCGCGCACCGAGGCGTTGGTCGCGGCCGCCGTCGCGACGCTGACCACGGCCGAGGCCGAAGCCCGGCTGGCGGCCGCCGGTATCGCCTACGCCCGTCTCAACACCGCGCGCGATTTACTTGATCATCCTCAGTTGGCTGCCCGGAACCGGTGGGCCTCGGTTGACTCCCCGGTGGGACCGGTACGCCAGCTCCGCCCGGTGGTCCTTTTCCCCGGCGAGGAGGCGTCGCTGGGACCGCTGCCAGCGCTCGGCGCGCACACGGACGCCATCCTCGCCGAGCTCGGTTACCCGGCCCGGGAGATCGCCCGGCTCCGGACGAACGGGGTCGTGTGATCCGGCCGGCGTATGTCAGCTTTCTGTCTGACTACGGCCTGGTTGACGGTTTCGTGGCTGCCTGCCATGGGGTGTTGCTGTGCCGGGCGCCTGGCGTGCGCATTATTGACATCACCCATCTGATACCTGTCGGTGACCTGCGGCGGGGATCGGTCGTGCTCGCCCAGACAGTCGGCCACCTGCCATGCGCGGTGCACCTCGCGGTTGTCGACCCGGGGGTGGGAACCTCGCGGCGGGCGCTCGCGGTGTCCACCCCGCGGGGATTTCTTGTCGGTCCCGACAACGGGCTGTTGCCGCCTGCGGCCGACGCGCTCGGGGGTGTGGGTTCCGCGGTCGCGTTGGCGGTTCCCGCCGAGGCACCGGCGACATTCCACGGGCGGGATGTGTTCGCGCCCGCCGCCGCGGCCCTCGCGGCCGGCCACAGCCTGGCCGGGCTCGGTGCGCCGGTGGACCCTGCCGGGCTCGTGCGGCTCCCCCCGCCGGTGCTGCGGCTTGTCCGCCCGGCCGCCGCCACCGCGTCCGCCGCCACCGAGGTCGCCGCCACCGAGGTCGAGGTCGAGGTCCTCACGGTGGACACCTTCGGCAACGTCCAACTGGCCACGGCCGCGGGCCCGCTCGTCCCGGCGGGCGTCGTCCCGGGCCGGAATATCGAGATCACTGTGGGTCAGACGGTGGCCACGGCCCTGTTCGGGGCCACCTTTGCCTCGGTGCAGCCAGGAGATCCTGTTGTCTACGTGGATTCCGCGGGCCTTGTGACGATCGCGGTGAACAGGGGGAGCGCGGCTGCCCGGCTGGCGGTCACCGCGGGGGACATCGTCCGCTTGGCACCGCTTCATGGCGACGTTCCCGGGGGCGGCAGCCCCCCATGGATCAGCAGAAGCCCGGGATCGTCAGCCAGGCCGGTCCCGGCGCGGGCGCGTCGTCGCGCAGCACGCTGCCCTCGATCTTCCCGTACGGCCGGTCTGCCGGTTGGTAGACGATGTCGGGGTTGTCCAGCCCGAGGGGGGTGAGATCAACCAGGAAGTGGTGCCGGTTCGGCATCGACATGCGAATCTCGGCGACGTCGGCGTGCGCGGCGAGCACCTCCCGGCCCATTGCGTACAAGGTCTGTTGAAGCGCGAGGCTGTGTACGTCCGCGAACGTCCGGAGAAGGATCTCCCGGATGCTCGCGAACAGGCTTCCGTACTCGATGTCCGTGGCCGCGTACCGCCACCGGACGGTGAGCTCGGTGGCGAGGACCCGGTCGTCCGTCTCAACCAGAGTCGTGTACTTGTCCCGGGCGAAGCCGCGAAATTCCGATCCGGTCGACTTGAGCAGGAGCAGGCCGCCAATTCCGGCTATGACATAGGCCCTGTCGCGGTCGACGGTGACCACGGCCGTCCGGTATTCACCGGCGGCCCGCGAGAAGGCGTGGTCAGCTGTGCCGCCGGTGGTGCTGATCCGCTGCCAGCCGTGCTCCACGATCTCCATTCGGGCACTGGTCGTCCATACGTTGGATGCGACGAAATGCCGGGCGAGCCGCAGGCCGAACTCCTCGATCTCGCCGATGCCACCGTCGCGCGCAAACGCGTAGACGGTGTTTTTCTGGGTGTCGGTGGGCAGCACGTGGCTGTTGTCCCCGTCGAGATGCGCGCTGGTGAAGTCGCCCCGTAGCGCTGACGAGACGCTGATGTCCCTGAGCCGATGCGCCCGGGTCGAACGATCGATATGGACGAGCCTGACTTCGGCCTTTCCGTACTGGTTCTCGCCGAGAACGACTGCCATCGCGCCTCCAAGCCGGGCCGAGGAACGCCCCAACACCCCTGGGGCGGTGGGGACGCCGGAAAGCGAACAGGGAGATTGCCGGGCGGTGCGCCCGTGATCTCCCGTGGTGCGTCAACCTGGATCTGCCGCCGTGCCTGCCGTGCGGTGGTGCCCTGCCTGCCCTTCCTGCCTGCCTGCCGTGCCGTGGTGCCGTGTTATGCGCTGGCACTGGGCGCTCGCGGTGGAACGTGCGTGTCATAACCCTGTGTGACGCTACCGGTACTCCGATTTGGGTGACCAGCCCGCGTCGTTGATTCGCCGAACGCCGTGACGGGCATGAGCCAAAAAATCAGGTGCCGATCGGGCGCAACTTCTGGAAGTCCTCGAGCGTCGGATGGAAGGACAGGGGAGGGGTCGTGGATCGTTGCCAGTGGGTGCTACTCTCTGTATTCAATTGTTCTACGAATGGTTGTGGTCGTCCGTTTGACACCGGTCATTTTAATGATCAACAGGTCGTCTGTCGGCAATGCTGGGTACGGTCCGGCTGTGAATGAGCGGCGGTCACTGAAGATATGTCGGTCGTTGGTGCGGGCTTACCCCGTGCCGCGGGTGTTCGGATCACACGGACCGCTGATGTCGACCGTCGTCGCGGCGCTGCTCGCCGGGGCCGCCCTCATGTCATGTTCGCCGCCGGCTGCCGACAAACCGAAGGCCGGGCCGTCGGCACAGCCGGTGCCGACCGCGACGGCACCACAGGTTGTCATCACTCCCTCGGACGGCGCTGAGGCAGTCGCGGTCACCAGCACCGTGGTTGTGCGCAGCAGCGTTCCGCTACAGTCGGTAACCGCAATCCGGAACGCCAGCAAGTCCCAGGAAACCGCCGCGGGCGTTCTCCGGGGCGAGCTTTCCGCGGACGCCAGGACCTGGACGTCGACCGACGGGCTGTTCGCGGACACGCGGTACCAGGTGACCGCGCAGACGTCCGCGGCACCGGGCGGATCGGGTCCAACGGTCACCGGCGCGACTTTCACGACGGTTAATCCGGAGAAGTCCCTCAAGGTTTCCTGGGGGCCGGTCGACGGTCAGACCGTCGGCATCGGCACCCCGATCACGCTGACTTTCAGCGCGCCGGTCACCGACCGCGCAGCCGTGCAGCGGCGCCTTGCGGTCACCGCGAATCCACCGGTTGCCGGTGCCTGGAACTGGGCGTCCAGCACAGTGGCGCGCTGGCGTCCGCAACAGTACTGGAAGGCCGGTACCCGTGTGCACGTCGAGGCGCGCCTCGCCGGTTTCGACGCTGGTGGTAACCGGTTCGGGCTGAAGGACCGGACCATGGATTTCGTCATCGGGCCGGCTCAGATCAGCTATGTCGACGCGGCGGCGCACACCATGAAGGTGTATCGGGACGGCGTTCTACAGCGAACCCTGCCGGTAAGTCTGGGCAAGCCGTCGTCGCCGACCATGGATGGCCCGCACAATGTCATTGCCACCGCGCCGACGGTGATTATGGACTCCGCGACGGTCGGCATCCCCAAGGGGGACCCGGACTACTACTACGAGACCGTGCAGTGGAACGTGCAGTTCACCAGCGGTGGTGAGTACGTGCATTCGGCGCCGTGGTCGGTCGGCTCCCAGGGGGAGAACAACGTCTCGCACGGGTGTGTCAACGCGGCCCCGGCGGATGCCGAGTGGTTCTACCGGTTCAGCCGGCTGGGTGACATCGTCGACGTGCGCAACACCGGCCGCCCGCCGGACACCACGCAGCTGGGCAACGAGTGGTCGATCTCCTGGGAGCGCTGGAGCGCGGGCAGCGCACTGCCGCTCGCTGACACCCAGAGCACCGCCGGGCAGGCGCAGACCGATCGCGGCGCCGCGGCGGCGGCCCCGCCGACGGCGCGTTCCTGACAGCGCGGGCCGCCGGGACGCGATGATCTCCTGGGATGGTTGGGGAAGGTTGTCCCGCCCGCATCTCCCAGGAGGTCCGCGCGATCAGCAACCAATCCGAACCCGGTGGCGCTTCGCGGTCCTGGTGGGCCGGCGCCCCGTCCTCCCGGCAGCACTGGCTGCGCCGGTTGGCCGGCCACGTCCTCAGATACCGCCGCAACGCGACCCTGGCGTTCGGCGCCGCCGTGTTCGGCACCGCGATCGCCGCGGTCACTCCGCTGATCGAACGCGCGGTGATCGACAACGTTGTGGTCGCGCACAGGCAGCCGCTCGCGCCCTATGTCCTTGCGCTGCTCGCCGCCGGGGTGCTGCGTTTCGCCGCCGGGTTCGTCCGGCGCTACATCGGCGGCCGGCTGGCCCTCGACGTCCAGTACGACCTGCGGGACGCGTTCTTCACCGCGCTCACGCGCCTGGACGGCGTCCGTCAGGACGGCCTCCGGACCGGCCAGGTCGTCAGCCGGGCCAATTCCGATGTCACGGTCGTCCAGGGCCTGCTGGCGTTCCTGCCGCTGATGAGCGGGAACCTGCTGCTGTTCGTGCTCGCCATTGTGATCATGATGTTGTTGTCCCCGTTGCTGACGCTGCTCGCGCTCGCCGTCGGCCCACTGGTGATCATTATCGGGCTGCGGGCCCGGCGGACCGTCTTCCCCGCGACCTGGGCGGCCCAGCAGCAGGCCGGTGAGGTCGCGGCCGTGGTGGCGGAGGCAACCGCGGGCGTGCGGGTGGTCAAGGGCTTCGGGCAGGAGGAGCGGGAGCTGGCCAAGCTCGCCACGGCCGCCCGCGCCCTGTTCTCGCTGCGGATGCGTGCGGTCCGCTTCACCAGTCTGTACACCAGCGCGCTGGCGGCGGTGCCGGCGCTCGGGCAGGTGGGCATGCTGGCGCTGGGCGGATGGCTGGCACTGCGCGGCAGCATCAGCCTCGGCACCTTTCTGGCCTTCACCGCCTACCTCGGCGAGCTGGTTGCGCCGACCCGGATGCTGGCGGGTCTGTTGACCATCGGACAGCAGGCCAGAGCCAGCGCGATCCGGGTGTTCGAAGTCATGGACAGCCAGCCGGTCGTCACCGAACGGCCCGGCGCCCGCGACCTCACCCGGGCCAGGGGCTGCGTCGAGCTTGCCAACGTCACATTCGGCTACAGCCGGGACCGCCCGGTTCTTGACGGGGTGAGCCTGCGGATCGAACCGGGCCAGACCCTCGCGCTGGTCGGCGCCTCCGGGTCGGGCAAGTCGACGGTGGCGGCGTTGCTGTCCCGCTATTACGACACGGACACCGGCGCGCTGCGCCTGGACGGCCACGACATCCGGGAACTGGCTCTGCCATCACTGCGGGCGCAGATCGCGATGGTGTTTGAAGACAGTTTTCTGTTCTCCGACTCGGTTCGTGCCAACATCAGCTACGGGCGCCCGGACGCGGATGAGGCCTCGGTCGTGGCCGCGGCCCGCGCGGCCCACGCGGACGGCTTCATCCGCGCCCTGCCAGCCGGTTACGACACGGTCGTCGGTGAGCAGGGGCTCACCCTCTCGGGCGGGCAGCGGCAGCGGATCGCGCTGGCTCGCGCCCTGCTGACCGACTCGCCCATCCTGGTCCTGGACGACGCGACGTCCGCGGTCGACGTCCGGGTCGAGGCCGAGATCCACGCGGCGTTGCGAGCGAACACGCGCGGCCGGACCACGCTGTTGATCGCCCATCGCCGATCGACGCTGCAGCTGGCTGACCGCATCGCGGTACTCGACGCCGGCCGCCTGGTCGACATCGGCACCGATGAGGAGCTCTCCGCTCGTTGTGAGCTCTATACCCTCTTGCTGGACGGCCGGGTCCGCGAGCCGGCGGTGACCACTCCCCGGCCCAGGCAGGCACCCGCCACCGGCGTCGGCGGCCTGCGGCCCGTCCCGCTCGGGCCGCTCAGGCCGCGGCCGGCTGAGGCGTCCGGTGGCGGCGGGCAGCGCGTTCTCGGCGGCGTGGCCGGGGATATGCCCGCGACTCCCGAACTGCTCGCGCGGGTCGAGGCGCTCCCGCCGGCCACCGAGGCGGTGGGGGTGCGGATGGCTGACGCCGCCGCCGGCGACCCGGCTTTCTCCTTACGCCGTCTGCTGGGCGGGGTGCGCGCGCTGCTCGCCCTGGGCCTGCTGCTCGTGGTCCTGGACGCGGGCACGGGTCTCGCGCTGCCCGCGCTGGTGCGGCACGGAGTGGACGCGGGTGTGTCGCGGACCGCGGGAGCGGCGCTGGTCATGACGTCCGCGGTGGCGCTCGCCGTGGTTCTCACAGCCTGGGCGGTGCAGGTCAGCCAGGGCCGGGTGGCCGGACGGCTGGGTGAGCGCCTGCTGTTCACCCTACGGGTCAAGACGTTTGCCCAGCTGCAACGGCTCGGCCTGGACTACTACGAACGTGAGCTCTCGGGCCGGATCATGACCCGGATGACCACGGACGTCGACGCGCTGTCGACATTCCTGCAGACCGGCCTGACGACCGCGGTGGTCGGCATGCTGTCGTTCGTCGGTGTGGGGGTGGCGTTGGTGGTCCTCAACGCCCGGCTGGCCCTGGTCGTGCTGCCGATGGTGCCGGTCGGTGTCTTTGCCACGGTGGTTTTCCGTGCGAAGGCGTCGGCGGCCTACGTCGAGTCACGGGAGCGCGTCGCCGCGGTCAACGCGGCGCTGCAGGAGAACCTCGCCGGCATCCGGGTGGTGCAGGCCTTCCGCCGCGAGGGGCGCAACATCGCGGACTTCCGGGCGCTCGCTGAGCGTTACCGGGTGTCGAGGCTGCGTGCGCAACGCCTCATCGCACTGTACTTCCCGTTCATGGAGTTCTGCTCGGAGCTGGCCGCCGCGCTCGTTCTCGGTGCCGGCGCGGGGCTTGTCGCGTCCGGATCGCTGACGACCGGCGGGCTCATCGCCTATCTGCTCTACCTCGGCCTGTTCTTCTCACCCATCCAGCAGCTCTCCCAGGTGTTTGACGGTTACCAGCAGGCCAAGGTGGGTCTGCGCCGGCTGTCGGACCTGCTGCGCACACCTACCTCCACCCCGGCCCGGCCTGCCCCGGTGCCGGTGGGCCGGCTTTCCGGCGAGATCGAGTTTGTCGGTGTGTGCTTCCGGTACGCGGGCGCCGAGCGTCCCGCGCTGGACGGGGTGAACCTCCGGGTGGCCGCCGGGGAGACCGTCGCGCTGGTGGGTGAGACCGGAGCCGGCAAGTCGACCGTCGTCAAGCTGGCCGCGCGTTTCTACGACGCCACCGGCGGCGTGGTGCGCATCGACGGCACCGACGTGACCCGGCTCGACCTGGCTGGTTACCGCCACCGGCTGGGAGTCGTCCCGCAGGAGCCGTTCCTGTTCGCCGGGACGGTCCGGGACACGATCGCCTACGCCCGGCCGGATGCGGCGGACGCCGAGGTGCGGGCAGCGGCGCGGGCGGTTGGCGCACATGAGATGATCATGCGTTTGCCCGGGGGCTATCTGCACCGGATCGGCGAGAACGGCCGGGGCCTGTCCGCTGGGCAGCGCCAGCTGCTCGCGCTTGCCCGGGCGGAGCTCGCGGACCCCGACATCCTGCTGCTCGACGAGGCGACCGCCTCGCTGGACCTGGCCACCGAGGCCGCGGTCACCGAGGCGACCGACCGCGTCGCGCGGCGGCGGACGACCCTCGTGGTGGCGCATCGGCTGACCACCGCCGCCCGCGCGGACCGGGTCGTGGTGATGGCTGCCGGACGGATCGTCGAACAGGGCTCGCACGCCCAGCTGATAGGTGCCCAGGGCAGGTACGCGCGGATGTGGGCGGAGTACAGCGGTGCGGGCGCGCCGGCCGGTCAGTCGTTGTGATTCGAACGTAGGTTCGATATATTACTTATCCGATGTACCATGAACTGCCGTGACGAGGGGCATGACTATGCCATCCACAACATCGACTATGTATCCGTGGTCCAGGGGCTCACCCGAGATGAGGCAGCGGGCGAACAGCAGGGCTGGCCCGATCTCGTTGACCAGCGGCCATGGGGTGCCATGGCGGACGTCACCGCGCTTGATGGCCCGCTCCGCAATGGTCATCTGGACCGCCCGCCGCTGGTGCAGGAGAACGGCGCGCAGGGCGGCGGCGAGATCGGCGTGCCGGGTGAGCTCACCGACAAGGGTCGCGGTCACCGCGCCCTGGCGGCCGCGGAGCACGTCGGCGAATTCATGGAGCAGCAGGAGTTGGTCGTCACGAAAACTTCCGGTGTCCGGATCGGTGACAGGGCTGTGGCCGAGGCGTCGTACTGTGTCGATCACCAGGTCGAGCTTGCACGACCACCTGCGGTAGAGGGTGGCCTTGCCGGCGCGGGCGCTGGCTGCCACGAGATCCATTGTCAGCGCGCCGTACCCGTGTTCGGCGAGCAGTTCGACCACGGCGGTGTGGATCGCGTCTTCCAGGACCTCCCCGCGTCGCCGGGGGATGGCCGGTGCGTGCGGCGGCCGGCGCGGGCCGTTGGCCGCCGGCATGAAACCCGTTGCGGAAGGGGGAAGGGGTGATGATTGAATATCGGCGGATATCGTCACGGCCGTCGGTTGGGCTACCGCGGACGCCGTCGTGGGCATCATCGAGGTGGGCGTCACCTCCTTGCCGTCGGCGGGCGTCGGATGCACCGCGCCGGGCGGTATGCCAGCTATCGGGTGCGTCATCGCTACCCCCGGGAACGAGCCGTTGTCGGTGCTGCGGTTGGTTACGCAAAGGTACTTGACTGAACACGTTGAGCGAAAGATGGGGTGCCTGGGTAGGCAGGGGAAGGTCAGGAACCGGTCCACCGGATGGGCCAGGTCGAAGCCGGGGAGGTCGCGGGTGATCCGCATACGCCGCAGGTCGGACGGGCTGCCGGTGGTGTGGATCGAAGCCGTTATGATCATCGGTTTCTACTACACCTACACGGCGACCCGCGCGGTGGCGGACGGTTCCGTCAGCGACGCGCTCGCGGTCGGCCGGGACCTCCTGCGCATCCAGACGGATCTCCACCTCGACGTCGAGCTCGGGCTGAACCACTGGCTCCAGAGCATCCCCGTGCTCGCTGTGGCGAGCTGTTACTACTACGCGACCTTGCACTTCATCGTCACGCCCGCCACTCTCGTGTGGCTCTACCGCAGGCGTCCCGGGCACTACCTACGGGCCCGCTGGACGATCCTGTGCGCGACCGTGATCAGTCTGGTCGGGTTCATTGTGCTACCGACGGCCCCGCCGCGCCTGCTACCCGGTGCCGGCTTCGTCGACACCATGGCGTCGTTCCACAGCTGGGGCTGGTGGGGCGGCGGTTCCAGCGCCGCGCCGCGGGGGCTGGCCGGTCTTGCCAACCAGTTCGCCGCCATGCCGTCCCTGCACTGTGCCTGGGCGTTGTGGTGCGGCTGGTATGTGGCCAGCCTCACCCACCGCCGCTGGGTCAGGGCGCTCGGCGTGGTCTATCCGGGCACGACGGCGTTCGTGGTGATAGCCACTGCCAACCACTACGTGCTCGATGCCGTCGCCGGGTGGCTGGTGCTCGGCCTCGGGGCCCTGCTGGCGGTGGTCGTCACACGACTGGCTCGCCAGCAAGGCCGCCACGACGGCCGCGCGGACCTGGTCGGCTCGCCGAGCGAGCCCGCGCGGCCCGGATCCGCATCCGAGCCCGAGCCTGAGCCCGCCGGAGCCGTCAGCGCGGGGCTGGGACAGCCGACGGCGCAGTGCCGGTCATACGGCCGGGAAGGGCGCTGAAACACGCCCCCGCCCGGCTCCCGCACCGCCTCTGCGACGGCCGCGGCCTGCGCCATCGCCGTTTGCGCAACGGCCGTTGCGTGGACCTACCCGGTGTATGTGGTGGGCGTCCCGATGTGCGACAGTTGACCCACGGCGGGGTTGTTCGCCGTACTTTTCTGGTCCGTTGGGCCGCCCGAAGGCATCGTGGCGGCGCGTCCTGAAGGCGTTCCAGCAGATTCCGCGCGGAGACCATTTCGATGTCCTTGGTCCAACTGGCCGCGCTACGGCGGCCTCATCCCGTTGTGTTTTTGTTCTCCCTTGTCGTCGCCTGGTTGCTGATTGGGCTGCTGGCATTCGGCCTGCGGCGCGGGCCGATCGAGAACGGGCTGTCCAGGCGGGCGGCTTCGGTGGTCCGCTCCAGCGGTCAGGCCGGGGCTGAGGTGACTTTCCGCGGTCAGGACGCGACCGTGCATGGGACGTTCCCCAGCGTGTCCGCCGCTGAAACGGCCCGCCAGGCTGTCGCGCGTATGTCCGGCGCGCGATCAGCGGCCCTGGCCGATGATGTTCAGATTGTGCCGGTGCCGGCCGCCGCCGCGAAGCCATTGGTGATCGATGTCAACGGAGGATCGCTCACCGTCACGGCGACCGTGCCGGGCCAGGATGCTCGGGAGCGGCTTCTGGGCGCGGCGGCCGCGGCGAGTTCCGGCACGTTGACCGGACGAGTCACGGTTGATCCCGACGTGGCCGCGCCACCGGTGACGATGCTGGCGGATCTGGTCCGTTCGCTGACAGCGGTGATTGGCGAACATCAGGTGACGATCATCGGTTCCACCGCTGTCGTCGAGGGGGCCGTGGCGGACGTGGACGAGCGCGCGCGCCTGGGTGCCGCGGTGCTTGCCGCGGTGCGTACCGCGCGGCCCGCGATCTCCCTCGACAATCGGCTGGCCGTGCGACCGGTGGCTCCTGATCCCGTCCGGCCGGGTGACGGTGCGGTCGACCGCCTCGCCGCTGCCGTGGCCGGGGGCTGGGTCACCTTCGCGACGGACAGTTCGGAGCTCACCGAGATCGATCGTGTTCGTCTCGACCAGATCGCGGCGGCGCTGCGTGACGGTGCGCTGGGAGTTCTGATTGCTGGTCACACCGACGCGCGAGGCTCCCAGGTGACCAACGCGGCCCTGTCGCTGGCGCGCGCCCGCGCCGCGGCCGCCTACCTGGCGAGTCACGGAGTCCCGGAAGGGCGGTTGCGGGCAGCTGGGTTCGCCGCCGATTATCCGGCGGCGACCAACGACACGGACGCCGGCCGTGCCGCCAACCGCAGGGTGGAGATCTCTCCGCTTGCGCCGTAGGCCGTGCTTGTGCGGTAGGCCGTGGAGTCGCCCGGCTATGGAGTCGCCCGGCTATGGAGTTGCCCGGCTATGGAGTTGCCCTGAGCAAAGGATGCCTGTCGGTTGGTAACCGTTGTTTTTGATCTTTTTGTATGGCAAGCTTTCGTTGAGAAATATTAGGGAAGGCTTAGCTAAGAACGCCCGGCAATAGAGGTGTGGATCAAGGAGCGGGGCTGGGCTGCGTGCCCCAGCCCCACGACACCGCGTCCCCTGCTGCCGGGCGCTCTGACCAAAAAGCTGTGGTCGACCTGGGAAGCTCTGGCCGAGTAATGAGCATTCGTGATCATCATCCCGGTTGCGCACGACCGCTTTCCGGATGACGCGGCGAACGGCTCCAGAACAGGTGTGGTGAGGTGCGGTGCTGGTCTGCTCATGCTTTGCTGTCAACGACCAGACGTTGCGCGGCGTGATCGAATCGGGCGCGCGTGACACGTGCGAGGTGGGTGCGGTCTGTGCGGCCGGTACCGGGTGCGGTGGTTGCCTTGACGAGATCGAGGAGCTGCTGACCGACCACCGTCGGGCCCGTCCGGTCGTCCAGTCGGGCTGAGACAGTGGAGGTTCCAGGTGAGGGGCGACCCGGAGATTGTCGAACTACTCAACCGTGTGCTCACCAATGAACTGACAGCTGTCAACCAGTACTTCCTGCACTCGCGGATGCAGGTCAACTGGGGATATCACCGGCTCGGCAAGCACACCTACGACGAGTCGATCGACGAGATGCGCCATGCGGACAAACTGGTGCATCGGGTGCTCTACCTCGGCGGTGTCCCGAACCTTCAGCGACTCAACACGCTGCGTGTCGGTGAGACCGTTGCCGAGCAGCTGAACTCCGACCGGACCCACGAGATCGAGGCATGCGGCCTCCTGCGTGCTGGAATCGTCCTGACCCGCGCCCGCGACGATGTGGGCTCAGCCGTCATCCTGGAGGACATCCTCGTCTCCGAGGAGGACCACATCGACTGGCTGGACGCCCAGATCGAACTGCTTGCCCAGCTCGGTGAGGCGCATTACCTCGCACAGCAGATCCACGAGTGACCAGTGGCGGGCCCCGCGCCGGGGCCTGGCGTGGCCTGGGCGCGGCGAGCTGGGCACACGTCCCAAGCACAGGCGTCAGGGGAGCACAAGGCGGACAGCTTCGGCGCTGGCGCGTCGTAGTGCCCTGGCCGCCTCGGCCCGGCTGATCAACGCGGGCGCTCCCGTCATCCCGCGGGCGGCCGCGCCAGCGGGCACCGGCTGGGCGCTGAAGACCCCTGTGAAGCCGGCCTCCCGCCAGGCACTCGGACTGACGTTCACCTGCCCGCAGACCGCGATCACTGGGACCCCGGCTGCCTGGGCATGTCTCGCGACGGCCGCCGGAGCTTTGCCCCGCATGGTCGAAGCATCCAACGCGCCTTCGCCGGTGATCACGAGATCGGCGCCGTCCAGGGCCGCGTCGAAGCCGGCGAGATCGAGCAGCAGTTCGGCACCGGCCTGTACCCGCGCGCCCAGAAAAGCCATCGCGCCGAAGCCGAGACCGCCGCCCGCGCCCGCGCCCGCGCTCGCGGCGACCATGGCAGCTCTCGCCGACAGGCCCAGGACACCCCGAGGCCGTGCGCCAAGCCGGTCGACGAGCGTGCGCAGCCCGTCCTCGAGAACGGCCACGTCCGCCGGCCCCGCGCCCTTCTGCGGGCCGAAGACCGCCGCCGCTCCGTGCGGCCCGAGCAGCGGGTTGTCAACGTCAGCCGCGACAGTGATCTCGGCTTGGGTGATCCGTGGATCCAGGCCGCCGGCATCGATCATGTAAAGATGGCGCAGGGCCGCGCCGCCGGGCGGCAGGATGCGCCCGGTCCGGTCCAGGAACCTGATGCCGAGCGCGGACAGCATCCCGGTGCCGCCGTCGGTCGTCGCGCTCCCGCCCGCCCCGAGCAGCAACCGCCGGGCGCCGGCGTCCAGGGCCGCGCGCACCAGCTCACCGGTACCGGTAGTGGACGCTGTCAGTGGCGCGTGCCGTCCCGGCGGCACGAGCCGCAGGCCGGAGGCTTCGGCCATCTCCAGCACCGCGGCGTCATGGCGAACGGCGAACGCCGCGCGCACCGCGGTCCCGAGCGGCCCGGACACGGTGGCCTCATGGCGGGTGAAGCCCGCGGTGAGCGCCGCGGCCACGGTCCCGTCGCCGCCATCGGCCACCGGGCGCATGAGGATGTCCGCGTGCCGGCAGGCGTCGCCGACGCCGTCAGCGATGGCGTGGGCCGCCTCGTTCGCGGTCAGCGTGCCTTTGAAGGCGTTGGGCGCGACAACGATCCGCGTGACCGTGGGCATACCCGCATACTCCCGCCGCGCCGCGCGGCGGACGCACTGGGGCGTGTTGCGACAGTCATCTGTCCGGCTCCCGCCGCCAGGCGGCTCCCGGCCGCGTTCTCGGACGAACCGATACAACGCGTCCGCTATCGATGTGCCCCGCAGCCTTGCCAGGGGCCGCCTGGACGCGGCTCCCTGACCGAAACCACGACGCGCGACAGGCTCTAACGTTCTGTGCTCACCCGATTGCCACTACACTCGGCACGCGATCTGGAAGTAGCGTGACGGCCGGGATCTGCACGGGGCTGACATGCGCGAGGAGGTGCGTTGGTCGCGAGCGTGGTCGGCTTGGTGGCTGACGTGGTGTCCACCGGGCTGCTGGTGGTGACGTCCGACAGCCGTGTGGTCTGGGCTAATCGGGCTCTGTTCGCCCTCGTGACGGGCGCCGCAACGGTGCCGGAGGAGACAGCGGCGCCGGGCCCGGCCGGTCTCGGCGCGTTCAGACGCGCTGGTTCTGGTTCCGTCGACCCGGTCGACCTGGTTGCGGCTCGCCTTGCCGTGGCCGAGGCCGGGCTGCCATTGGCGCGGGTCGTCCCGGACGACGAGCCCCGCGCGGCTAGCTGGCAGGCGCCGGACGGTAGCAGCCGTTGGCTGGAGATCCGTTGCCGTGCGTTTGCTGACGGTGATCCCACCTGGGGCGGCCAGTTCGGCGCCGAGGGCTACCTTCTCTACGAGATTGTCGACAACACCGCACGTCACCATGAAGAGGAGGTCGCGGGGCTGCGCGAACGCTGGCTCCGCCATGTCGAGACGATCGCCCGGACGGGTATCTGGGAGTGGGACCTGGTCACCAACGAGGTGGCATGGTCTGACGAGCTTCTCGCCATGTTCGGCTACCCCACGGACACCTATCTCGACTACGACACCTACCGGTCGCTGATACATCCGGACGACGTGACGAGGGTGGAAGGAGTTCTGGAGCAGGCGATCGCCGAGGTCAGCCCGTTCGAATTCACCCACCGTATGTACTTCGCCGACCGGGCCACCGAGTGCGTGCTCGAGTGCCACGGCGACGTCCTCACCGATCACGCGGGCACGCCAATCCGGATCATGGGCACGGCGCATGACGTCACCGAGCTGATCCGGGCGCGCCGTGAGCTCGCCCAGCTCACCACGCATGACCCGCTCACCGGGTTGCGTAACCGGCAGGCGGTGACCGGGCTGCTGGCCGAGCGGATCGCGGGCAGCGCGGGCAGCGAGCGGATCGACGCCTCGCCGAACGGGAGTGCCCCGGCCGGGACGTTGCTCTTGATCAATATTGACAACTTCAGGGACATCAATGACACGCGTGGCCATGCCGTCGGCGACGCGGTGCTGCGAGCCCTGGCCCAGACCGTGGCGGAGACGCTGCCCACATCGGTTCTCGGGCGGCTCGGCGGCGACGAGTTCGTGGTGATTCTCGAGTCCGCCAACGGCCCGGACGGACTCGGTGTCGCCGATACTCTGTGCGCGAAGGTCGCGCGGCACGCCATCATCATCGATGATGTCACGATCCGTGTCACGATCAGTATCGGCGTCCTGCCGCTGTCGTCCGCGACCGACAGCGACACCGCGTTGGCTCGTGCCGGCCTCGCCCTGCGTGAGGCCAAGGATGCCGGCCGTGGCCGCGCGCGGCTGTTCACAGCGGAGCACTATGAGCACGTCGACCGGCGGATCTCGCTGGCGCGGCGGGTACGCGACGCGCTCGACGGGGGGCTGATGGCGTTGGACGCGCAGCCCATCGTCGACCTGACATCCCGCGAAGTGCAGGGATACGAACTGCTGCTACGGCTGCGCGACGGCCGGCAGCCAGAGCTGGCCCCCGCCGAGTTCATGAGCGCGCTCGCCCACAGCGACCTCACGCTGGCTCTGGACCGCTGGGTGCTGCGGCAGGCGGTGGCGGCGCTCGCTTCCGCCACCGCTCGCCGGGAACGGCTTCGCCTGCATGTGAACATCTCCGGCCGGTCGGTCGCGGACCCTGAGTTCGGCCAGTTCGTCCTTGGGACACTGCGTGCGGCCCGGGTCGATCCATCCCAGCTTGGTCTTGAAATCGCCGAAAGCGTCGCGGTGGTCAGCCTGGACGCGGCACGCCAGCTTGCCGAGACCCTCACCGACGCGGGCTGCCGGTTCACCCTGGACGACTTCGGCGCAGGCGTGGGCTCGTTCGTCTACCTGCGCAACCTCCCCTTCACCAATGTGAAGATCGACGGCGATTTTCTCCGCCAGGTGGATACGTCGCCAGCGGACACCGTCTTGGTGGACGCGGTGGTACGGGTCGCGCGCTGTCTCGGTATGTACACCATCGCCGAGAACGTCGATCGTGAATCCCTGGCACTGGCACTGCGTGATCTTGGAGTGGACTACGCGCAGGGGTTTCTCACCGGTCGTCCCCGGCCATTGACGGATCTGCTTGCCGAGGTCCCCTATGCGGATCCCGAAACGCGCGAGGTCAGCCTCAACGGTTTTCTCGGCTAGAGGGCTTGGGCGGCGAAAGCCGTGAAGGATGGGTCAAGTTCGGGGCGTGCGGGTCAGGCTGTCTCATCAGCGCGAGCGTCTCCTCCACCGTACAGTCCAGTCCCTTCCGGGCCGGGGAGCCCGGCTGAATGGCTTGGCGTAGAAGTGCGGCGACAGTCTTCTCCCAAGGTTCGGTCGGTGTGGTGGAGTCGATCGTCGCGATGGCCTCGTCGGTGCGGCCTTCCTCCAGTAGGGCCATGATTTTGACTTGGCGACCGTCCAGAAGCCGGTTGCCGATGCCTCGGTGGGCGGCCATGGCTTGGCTAGCTTCGGTCCAACGGCCCTGTCGGGCGAGGGCTCTGGCACCGTCGATGAGCAGGGTGATCCACAGTTCGGTGCAGATCTTCTGGTGGTGGCCGGTGGTGAGGATCCACGGGGCGAGATCGACGTCGCGGTCGCGGATGCTGGTGGCGCCGCGGTCTTGGGCGGCGCGGTACAGCCGGTGGAGGACGTCGTAGGCGGCGTTGCCATCGCCCTCGCGGATCAGGAGCCGCGCAATGTTCACGATCGGCATCAACCCCATCACGGCGATGTCCGGCGCCAGATGTTCGGTTTCGGCAAAGATGCCGTGCTGCTTCCAGCACAGGTCGGCGGCAAGGCCGGGCAGGCCGACGTCGGAGGCGATGAGGGCGGCGAAGTTGAGGACCCCGCAGGCGCGGGCCACCTGGTCGTGGTGGTCCGCCCCTGGGAGTTCGACGGTCAGCGCGGTGAGGTCGGCGATGCGGGTCGCCAGCGAAGTCCCGGGCGGCTTGGTCCGGCAGACCGGCGGGATGCGGTCGGTGATCGTGGGATTCATCGCGCTCACTGTCTTCTACTGCCAGTCGACGACGAGACGACTGAGGCGCTTGTCGATGATGAATCGCGGGTCCGTCGCCTTGAGCAGGTCGCGGTGCGCCGCGGTGGCCATCCGGTAGCCGGGCTCGGGCGCGTCGTTGCCGTAGTCGCGGTCCCACTCGGCGATCGCGGCCGAGACCTGTTCGGCGAGGGCTGCGGCGCCGCTGCCGTGACCGATGACGCCGATCTCCCAGTACCGGCCGATGCTGTCGTCTCCTTCCCGAACGGTCAGGTAGGCCAGACTGTCGCTGTCCAGGGCGGCCATGGAGCCCCAGCCGAAGTGCGGGGTGAAGCCGGGCCGGCGGCCCGGCATTCGCGACAGGCCGTTGGGTAGGACACATGCCAGCCACAGGTAGAGCCACTGCCAGGCTGACCCCTGCCGGAACTTCACGCCGGTGTAGACCTTGTGGGACGGCTGGTCGAGGATCGTGCGCATCGCCTCCCGGTCCACCTGCTGCTCGCTGAAGGTGTCGAGCCTGACGTTGCCTGCTCCCTCGTGGCGGATGAGGGTGTGGACGTCGTCGCACACGCCCTTGCGCAGCGGCACAAACGACGCCATCTCGCACGAGACGATCTTCCAGGTGTCGTCATCGGCGCGCTCGAAGGCGAAGCTGCGAGAGATGCTGCCGCGGATCCGCATCGGGATGACCAGCCGTCCGCCAGGGGCCAGCTGCTCCAAAACGCCCGGGGGGACGTCGCCGGCACCCACGGTGAACTGGATTCGGTCGTAGGGGCCGTAGGCGGCGAGTCCCGCAGCCCCATCGGCCATCAGCACCGACACGTTGTCGGCGCCTGACGCCGCGACGCAAGCGGCGGCATGGCGGACGAGATCGTCATCGACGTCCACGGTCCACACATGCCCGCCCGGGGTGACCAGGCGGCCGAGGAGAGCGGCGTTGTAGCCGGTAGCGGCCCCGGCCTCCAGGATCTTGTGGCCGGGCCGCGCACCGAGCTGCTCCAGCTGGGTGGCCACGATAGACGGCGCGGAGATACAGGAGACCATCTCGCCGTGCTCGTCGCGCTTGATCGACACGGCGTCGTCGACGTAGGCGGTCTCGATATCGGCGTCAGGGATGAAGGTGTGCCGCTCGACGGCACGGAAAGCCGCGATGATCTCGGGAGTGCGCAGATGCCCGGAAGCGGTGAGCGCGGTCACCAGGGCTTCGCGGCGCTCGGTGGGATCGGTGGTCGTGATGATGGCGGACTCCACGCGGTTGAGGTTAGGGGCGGTGAGTGCGGTAACGGCGGTGGTCGTGTCGACGTCGAAGGATGCGTGGTGGCCGAGCCAGGCGAGTGCCGCCTGCTGGTGCGGTGAGGTGCCGGCGCGGTTGAGGGCGAAGATCGCCTGGTGGGTGAGGACGGCGCGCAGCCCCCGTGTCAGGCGGCCGTCGGCGGCAAGCCGCGCCAGGTCGCGCCCGGCAGTGTGGAACGCGGCGACGCGCTCAGCCCAGCCGGGTTCTGGGGTATCCCGCCGCGCGGCGTCGGCGTGCATCAGCCGCCGCATCCCGGCGACGGCCGCGGTGCGGCCAGCCGGGTCGGGTCGGTCGATCTGGGGGCGGAGTGTGGCCAGGCGCGCCCACACGTCCCCGATCTCGAAGGGGTCGAGGCCAGCGGCTCGGTACATCGTGGACAACAGCAGGACGCACCGTTCCCGTGCTCGCGGGTCGCCGGTCTCGGTGAGGGCGAGCGGGCTGTCGGCGCAGAAGAGGTCGTGTGCCAGCGCCATGCCGGCCGGGCCGCCGAATGCCTCGGTCTCGGGCTCGTACACGCCGCCGATCCAGAGCGAGGCAAGCTGGTCGGCGACGAGGTCGTCGAGGATCTCGTTAGCGGGGTGTGTGGTGCGCAGCCGGAGCTTTCCCTCCTTACGCAGGAAGTGCCAACGCTGCCCCGCCAGCCTCTCCGCCAGCGCGGTCGCGGCCTTCGCGTCCACTCCGGTGTTGCCGGGAAAGAAGATCGTGGCGTGCCACCACTGCGGAATCTCGGAGGTCGGGAGGTTCTCGTCGTTCCAGTCCATCGTGTCTGGTCACTCCGCGCAATCTCGAGGTGAACGGGGTTCAGGTGATCAGCAACGCGCGGGTCCAGCCGATGACGTCGGTCCCCTCCAGCGCCAGGCGCGCACCAGCACGGCCTTCCAAGAACCCCGGTTTGGCGAGGTCGTCGATCCCGGCGGCGACACGATCGGCGAGCTGGTCCACGTGGCCGGAGAGCCGGCCGGGGTCCGGGCTGTCAGCGGCGATGGCGCGGGTGAGGGCCAGCAGCCCCGCCCAGCCATGGCACAGCGACGCATCAGTGATCAAGCCGATGCGGGCCGGATCGTCCAGGGCGGCCACCGCGGCGTTCTCGGCCGATCGGGCACGTGCCCGATCGCCAAGGGCGAGCGCGGCCAGCTGCCGGGCACGGGCGATCCCGAGATCTCCGTAGCACCACGACGGCCGTCCCCTCGGCATCGTCGGTTTCGTGGTGGTGAGCTGGTCGCGGGTCGTCCAGTAGCCGCCGTGGAGTTCCAACCAGTCGGAGAACGTCTCGATCGCCGGCCGCTGGCCGGGCACGTCTACACCGTGGCAAGCGGCCAGCGCACACAGCGACAAAATCCCGGCGACACCGTGGGCCATCCCGTTATTGCTGTGCCCGCCGGGAATCTCCTCGTGCCCCGGCCCGTCCGCGGACCACCATCCCGGCACCGACGGATCAGCGGTGGCTGGGACGGCCAGGCCGATCAGGTGGGCCAGTACTTCTCGGAGCTGGGACGCGTGGGGGCGGGACAGCAACACCGCTCCCAGCCCGGCCAAGCCCCCGATGAGGTCGAACTCCGCCAGCACCGGCAGCCGCCCCTCCTTCCGCCGCCGGGCGGCAGCGGCCAGGCGAACGGCCACGATCCGATCAACCGCGGAGGTGACCGCCTGCCCGGCGTTGCCCGTACGGCCGAGTACGAATTCCAGCGCGGGGGCGCCGTGGAACAGGCTCGCGTTCGCGCCGGTGCTCACGCCACCGGCGACCGCGTCGGTCAGCAAAGAGCGAGTGGCCGCGAGGTCACCGCGTTCGAGGTGCAGCAGCGCCACGCCCAGACCCTGTTCGGCCAACGCCTGTGTCCTGGGCTGCTTCGTCACGGTCGCGTTCATGGGCGGGCCGCCACCGCCTGGACGATGCTGTGCGCCCTCCCGCCGATCCAGGCGTCGGCATCCGGCGGCGGGGCTTCGTAGAGCACAGCGACCGGATTCGTGGCCAGGTGGGTGCGGAGCAGGTCGAGGTCCAGGTCCCGGGTGAGGTCAAGGAGAAGGTGCTGGTCGTCCAGCGCGAGAAGGACCCGCTCGGGTACCCCTGCGCGGTCACGCCAGGCGTGCAACTGCTCCGCCCACGCGCGTAACGGCGCTTGTCGGCCGAGGAGGGCTTTCGCGCCCGACAGGGTTCGGGCGCGCAGCTGCCAGCGGGCGGCGACCAGGAGGCTCCGCCGATAGCGCAGCGCCGGGGTGAATGGCAACGTCCACGCGGCTCCCCAGTCGAACCACGTCACCTGCGGAGTCGCGGCGCGGCTGAGTTCGGCCAGGAACCGGACCAGCGGCGGCGTGAAGTTGTTCCACACGAAGTTGATCGCCGTCGGGGTCACCAGTTCCAGCCGGACGCCCGTTGCGGCCACCACGAGATACAGGTGGCCGTTCTCCATTCCGACGGCGAGATCGGCCGGCCGCAGCACCTGCTCGCCGCTTCCCCGGAACTCGCCCACGCTCACCACCTCCGGCAGCACCTGCGGTGCCCGGGTGAGCAGATCGGCCCCAAGCCGGGACGGGTGGAACGACAGCTGCGCCAGTCTCGCCCCCGCCGTCACGGTGGGCAGGCCGGCGAGTTCGGTGGCTTCGGGGAGCAGGTGCCAGAACCGGCCCGTCATCGTCCCGGCCGCCCGTGAGACGGTGTGCAGGCGCAGCCGGAAATCGCCCCGATCCAATGCTTGAATTGACGGCGCCTCGACCTGCGCGCACACCTCGAAATGCGGAGCCAGAGCGGTCGGCGGGTCGCCTGCGGCCACCTCCAGCTCTTCGATCATCGCCTCGGACAGCACCACCTCCCGGTGGCCCTCCAGCGCGGCGCCCCCGGCCAGGTCCAGCAGCAGCCGGTCGCGGCGTGACATCGGGCGTGGCGGCTCCGACGCCGCGCCGAACCCGTCCGGCATCCCCAGCCCCGTCGCCGGGTCGGTCAGCCGCAGCAAGGCGACTTCGGTACCCTCACCGAACCGGTCGGCGAACTCCTCCAGGTAGCGGCGCCACGGCCCGGTCCCCCGTGGGCACGTCGCCAGCCGGGCCAGCACCGTCGCGGCGGTCTCCATTTCGACCGCCACCGATTCGGGCAACCGCACCTGCGCGTCCAGCCGCACGTCTGATGCTCTCTGGGCCACAGTTCCCGGCACCTCACCGCCCGGCATCGTTGCGGTAGGAAGGACGACGGTCGGATCGACGACGGTCGCCGCGGCCCGCAGGCCCGACCGCAGCAGACCGGTGCGCAGCAACTCTGTCACCAGCCCGACCCTGCGCGGCTCGCTGCTCTCGGGGAATTCGGCGGCGAGCTTCCCCAGCAACGTGGTGTAGGAGATGGGTGCGGTGGCTGCGTCTAGAACCAGTGCCACCGCCGCGGTCAGCGCCATCGAGAACTCCGCGGTCCCCTCGGCCGGTATGTGCACCCGGCCGTCCGCCACCCGGGTCAGGGTGTTGACGCACACCTCGCGGCCGGCCATCACGGCCGCGTCCGCCTCCCCTGCTCTGACCAGCGCCTCCACCGCTACCGAATCGGCCCGATCGATGATCTCGTGTGCCTGCCCGACCCGCACCGCTGCCCGGTCTCCAAAGTCGGCGAGCGCGACGCCGGCGAACAGCCCGAACGGCGTGAAACGGCAGGCGTAGCGGATGGCATACCGGGCGACGGCCAGCGCCGCCCGGCGCGCCCGACGAGCTTCCACCTGCCGCCCGGAGAGGATCGCCGCAACCTGGCGGGCCAGGTCCGGGCTGGCAGCCGCGACCGTCCGCTGAAACGTCTCGTCTGCCCAGACTTGGCCCAGCCAGCACCGCCACTGATCCGTCGAGGCACCCGACCCAGGCCAAGCAGGGAGTTCAGGGGCGGCAAGATTCACTGTGGCCCTCAGCATCGGCGGACCGAAGCGCCGGTACTGCCTGCGCCGCGAACGGGTCATCTCACTCCGATCCATGAACGGGAGGGGCCTGGCTGCGGCCTGAAGGACTGGCGGTCGCGATAGGGAGGATCTAGGACGTCGTGCAGGCACTCGGGCAGGAACTCCCGCACGTGTCGTTCGTGCTGCACATCAAGATCGTGTCGGCGGCGGGGGTGTCCTCGATGAAGCTGATGTCGAGGTTGAACGGGTCGAAGCCCGCCGAGAGGTCCGCGGCGGGGCTCGCCGTGGACGGCTGGTCGATCGTCGGAGTGCTCATGATGCTCTGCTCCCTCGTTGAAACCCCTAGACGTTTGGCGCGCCGCAAGAGTGGTCGCGGCGATCTGAACCGGCATCAGTGAACGATGGCGCGACCTCAGCCGGCTATGGTCTTAGGTGCTCCAGAGCGTTTATTCGGTTTATCCAGGTGGGAATCTGATGCCACGGGCACCTGACCAGCGCGCTCCGAATCATCGGCTCAGGGATGCCATCACCGGGGCCGGTCTGGGCTACGACGGTGTGGCGCGCGCCGTAGTCCGCGTCGCGGCCGAGAACGGTGAAGTGCTGCGGACCAACAAATCGGCGGTCGCCCACTGGGTCGCGGGCGTCGCCCCCGTCGAGCGCACGGCCCTCTACCTGGCCGAGGCTCTGTCGCGCCGGACCGGACGTCCGGTGACCCTCACGGAACTCGGCCTCGCTGCAAGCAGCGAGCCGCGGTTGGCCGGAGCGCAGCCCATCGAGACAGCCACCCTCCTCGGCCGCGCCGATGTCGAACACCGCAGCTACCTGGCCGCCGCCGTGTACACGGCCTCCGATGTGGCGATGCCGCTGAACTACGACGCCGAACCGGTCTCGCGGCTACTGCGGGCGCGGACCGGAAATGCACGGGTCGGCGCCGCAGAGATCATGGTGGTTCGGCACATCACAGGGGCATTCGGTGCGGCCGACGAAGTTCTCGGCGGCGGGCACGGACTGTCCACCGTCGCGACCTACTTCGCCGACACCGCCGCTCCGCTGCTGATCGGACGGTTCGCCAGCGGCACCGTCCGTGGCGACGCCTACGCTGCCGTGGCCGAACTGGCGTGGCTGCTGGGCTGGAAACACCATGACCTCGGTGAGGAAGGGGCAGCCCAGCGGTACTACATGCTCGGGTTCCAGCTCGCCGTCGAAGCCGACCCCGACGCGCACGCCGCCTGGATGATGCGCGCCGTTGCCCACCAAGCCCTCAGCCTGGACCAGCACCAGCACAGCCGTGACCTCATCCAAGCCGCCCTCAGGCGCGCTCAGGGCCACGCCGACGGTGCGACCGAAGCGCTTCTGCACATCACCCACGCCCGAGCCCAAGCCGCCCTCGGTGACAAGCCCTCCGCCGCGCGGGCGCTTCTGGCCGCTGAAGATGCCCTCACCCGCGGCGGTGACCGGCAGCCGAGCTACTCCCTGCTGATGGGACCAGCCGCCGGGACTGTCGACTCTCACACCGCCCGGACCCTCACCGAGCTCGGCGACCATCGCGGCACCGAGCTGAGGCACCGGGCCGCGTTCACCTCGTGGGACCAGAAGGCGTTCCCGCGTGTCCACCTGCTCACCCACATGGATCTTGGCGACTGCCTCGCCGCCCAAGCACGCTCCGACGAGGCCATCGCGTCCTGGAACAATGCACTGGACCTAGCAGAAGGCATGGCCTCGGCGCGCACCCGATCAGCGCTCACCTCCATCGGCCCCACGCTCGCCCTGTACCAGCGCCGCAAGGTCCCGGGCGCCGCCCGGCTCGCGCAGCGGATCCGACACGCGCCCATCTGAATAGGATCGTGCCGTGAACGACACCGCCCTACCGCCGGCGCTGGACTCCCATACGCTGCTCGTTGCTGCCGTCATCGTCCACGATCAGGCAACCGACCGGGTCCTTCTCCTTCAGCGCTCACCCCACGCCAAATTCGCCGCAGGGCACTGGGACCTGCCCGCCGGGAAAGCCGACAAAGGCGAACTCATCACGACCACCGCCACCCGGGAATTGAAAGAGGAAACCGACCTGATCGTCGAGGCCGCCGATCTCACCGTCGCGGGCATCATCCACAGTTCCTGGGGCGTCGAAGGCCCCAACGGGTTCCTCACCGTCGTCTTCGCCACCCACACCTGGACCGGCGAAGCAACCAACGCTGAACCCTACAAGCATTCCCAAATCGCCTGGACTCCCGCCGACCGCATCCCCGCCCAGTTCGTGTCCACGACCCGCACCGCCCTGGTCAACTACCTTACAAAAGGACCCATGGTCTCCAGCGACGGCTTCTGAGCCAGGGGCGAAAAGTCCTAGCTCTCGTCGCCGCGAATGGCTCCTACCACCGCGCAGGGCTTGAATTCCGAACTCCGCGAAAGAGCGCTGGACCAGCGCGCGACCCCGTCGCCAAGGGCGGCCCGCGCGGCGGCAGATCCCTTCTGATCCATCCACACCGATTCCCAGCGCGTCAGCGGGCCCCTCGTCCTGCTCCACTCTCATCTGAGTGGCGATCAGGCAGGTCCCTGCGGCCGCTGCCCACCTGGGACCAGGCCGCCTATGTCGTGATCACGCCCGCCCTCGTGGTGAAGCCGCCGGACGGCTGGTAGTACTTTGTTAAGAGCGACCGGCAATAGGCTCACTTCAGGCGGCGGGTGGTGGGCCGGGTGGCCCAGCGGTGGGTGGTCGTGGCCCTCCGAGTCAGG
>NZ_CAKJTL010000084.1:12800-21612 GCF_917627385.1 Protofrankia sp. CiT1 | reverse complement strand
TTCCCCGCATGATTCCAGTCCGAGATTCAAGCATCGACGAAACTGCGGCCGGGCTGCGGGCCGCCATGGTGGGACTGTCAGAAGATTTTCCGGTAACTACCAGCAACGGGGCCTTCGCCTACGGAAATGGCCCGCTGGCGCTGGGTGTTACACCGTTGCGCGGGCACTCCCGGACTGAGTGGACCACTTAGAGATCTTGGCCCTGACTGGCTGAGCTGGGCTGTAGCTGTGCACCCTTGCGGACCAGCTCATCGGCGAGTCTCATGCCGAGTCACTCTCGATCGGGCACGCACCGTACTGCGGAAACGACCTGTAATGATCTTACGGTCGTCCGGGTGCAGGTAGCACCGTAGCGCTCCAGGTTGTCGTTCTAGTTGTCGGAGGAGTAGCATGAGGCTCCATGGAGGAGCGGGAGGTGTACCCGAACACCCCGGTAGTCCTTGTTGCGCTGGAGGTGCGCCACCCGGCAGCCGGGTCACTTTCAAACGCCCAGCGCACGGCGATCAAGGCGATACTCGGCAAGCGAACTCCGATCATGCGGTCCGGTCGATTGCAGGAAGTGACCGCGACCATGGGGACCGTCCCCGACCTTCGCGTCGAGGAGTTCCCGCGCTACTTCAGCCGCGACAGCACCTCAGCCGTGTCGATCCGGTCCGAGGCGGTAATCGTGGAGACGACGAGGTACGTCAGATGGGAGCGGCTACTCGGACTCGTTACCGACGCCCTTCAAGCCCGGCAGAAGGTCGGTGGCATTGATGGCGTAGAGCGTGTCGGCCTCCGGCTTGTCAATGAGATTCGCGTTCCCGCCGTGACGGGCCACGACTGGGCGCAGTGGGTGGATGGCACGCTGCTCGGACCCGCCGGCCTGGGGCCGGTACTTGGGCTCGAACCTCAACAGTGGCAGGGCGTTTCCACGTTCACCCCAGGTCCTGAGAGGTCGCTTGTCGTACGCTACGGACCACGAGTGGGCTACGCCGTCGATCCCGCCGGCGATCTTAAACGACCTACATCCTTGCCGGGCCCCTTCTTCCTTGTGGACATCGACAGTTTCTGGACACCAAGCGAGGGGGTTCCTGAGTTCGATGCAGAGGATCTTCTGAGAATCTGCGGCGAGCTTCACGCCCCCGTGCGGACATTGTTCGAGCATCTCATCACCGAGCGTCTGAGGGAAGAGGTCTTGCGTAATGTCTGACGATCTTGCCTCCGGTACCGCTGCCGCTGAGATCACGCCACCGCCATCGATCGAAGAGACGCGGACCGTGGCCGCTGTGCTATCGGACGATGTCGGCTTCCACCGCTCGCAGGCCCGTCATCTACACGGCGAATATGATGCGCTTCATAAGCGTACCCACCACACCGAGTGGGTTGTCAGGACAACCGAAAGGTGCCGCGAAAGCACCCAAGAACTACTGCGCGAGCTCGCTGATCTTGGTTTTGCATGGCGTGATGTCGCTCAGCTCGTGGGCGTCAGCGTGGCGGCAATTCAGAAGTGGCGCCGAGGCGAGGGTACAACAGGCGAGAACCGCCAAAAGGCGGCGAGTTTCCTTGCTGCCTGTGACCTCATCACTGAGCATTTCCTAGTTCAGGAGATCGCCTCTTGGTTCGAAGTGCCCGTCCAGATGGGTGTACCGCTGACACCGATCGATATTTGGGCGGGCGGTCGACCCGACCTCGTATTTGAGTACGCCAGCGGCTACTCCGACGCTGAGGTAGTACTAACGGCCTGGGACCCGAACTGGCGCGAGCGATATCGCTCCGACTTCGAGACTTTCCGAGCCGAGGACGGCAAGCGTTCGATTCGGCCTAAGGGGCGGTGACGGTGGGGCACGACCTTGAGTATCCGGGGACGGAGGATGTTCCAGATTGGGATGCCCTCTATCGTTCCCGCGGTGACGAGGTTGCGGCTCATCGCCCTGTGTTTACCGGGGACGTCTTCAGCAAGATCGAAGTTCAGAGCCCTGGGGAGACGAAGCGGAAATCGGTCATCATCCTCCAGCATCCATGCGCATTGAGAACGAACGGCGTCGAACTTCACCCCCGCCTGCTAGTCGCGGAGATACGTACACACCCCTTGATTCCCGTCGAACACTGGAGCCGTCATATTAGCAAGATGCCCCTTGCCGATCTCGTCCCGACGGTTACGTCAGGAAAGCGTCATCAGGCGGCATTCTTTGATGAACTTTACCTTGTCGGGCCCGACCAGCTAGACCTCCAGCAGCGAGTCGCTTGCCTGTCGCATCTTGGAGTGAACCTTCTTTTCCAACGATGGGTTCATCACAATAGCCGCGTAGTAGTGCCGGCCGCAACATACCTGGAAGTATCCAGTCCAGCATACGAGGAAGCCGACCTCATCGAGGATTGGTGCGAGGATCGCGTCGAAGCCGGTCTAACTGTTCGTGAAGCTACGGACGAGGCACTGAAATGGCTTCGAGAGGATCTCGGTACCGGAATTACGCGCCAGCAGATGCTTGAGGATCCGCAGAACAGGAGCGCCGTTCGACAGCAGCAGCGTGCCGCACTGCGTGAATTGCGCCAGAGGGCCGCCACAACTTCACAGTAGGGTAGGCGACTGGCGCGGTGGCGCTGTGGGCTTTAGGCGTTGGTCCGATACCTTTGTCCGCACGGTTTCTCGTGCGTTTCTCATCCCAGCCTGGGCGACAGCCGGACCCGTCCACCGCGGTGTTCCGCGCCAGGGCTGGCATGATCGCGCTTGGTCTCGCCCACCAGCACGATGATCCGCAGGTCCAAGCACTACATGAAGCGCTGATCGATAGTGCGTTCGGTGACACATACGTAGCCCGGGACGCGCTCGCCCACCGGATCTTGCCCGAGAAAACGACAGCAGGCCAGGCCCGGGACCTGGCCGATCTAGTCAGGGCCTCCGGGCTCGGCGCTGGAGCGATCCCCGAGCCGATGTACGGCGACTTGATGGACGCGGCGGCATCTGCCGAAGATCAACTAAGAGCTGATCTGGATCAGCTCAACGCGGACAGTCGCGGTAGCACAGCGGCAAGCTGAGCGGCGCACCAGCTCACGCACGAGAAGGCGTCAGTCGAACTGCCTGTCGCGAACGCCTGCGAGGAAGGCCATCCACTCGGCCTTCGTGAACTCAAGTACCGGACCATGAGGGTCCTTGGAGTCACGGACAGCCCGGCCCTCGCCGGGGGTAACAGCGACTTCGACACAGTCGCCTCCGTTGCCGCCGCTGTAGCTGCTCTTGCGCCAGACGAGTTCAGCAGGGACGCGGGTGGGGTCGTACGGGGTGGTACTCATGTCAGTGCCTCCACCGCCTCAACGATCAGTTCGCGGGACCGTTCTGGGTCGAGGGCGGCAGCCCGCAGACGGTTCATGGCCAGCTTATACCGGCGCAGATCGGGCTCCCGCTCCAGGTAGAGCCCACTGTGGAGCTGATCCATGTGAACGACCTCACCGCCCGTCGATCCGGCGAAAGTCATGATCGTGAATGGGTAGCCGAAAGCGGCATAGGCGCCGAACGTGAAGGGCAGCACCTGGATGGTGATGTTCGGCTGCGTCGCGCAACTCGCAAGATGATCGAGCTGCGCTCGCATGACATCGACGCCACCAACGTGGCGCCGCAGGACGGACTCGTCGAGGACGGCCCAGAGAGTCAGGGGGTCCTCGCTGCCGAGCCGCTTCTGACGTTCCATGCGGACGGTGACCCGCCGGTCGATCTCGTCGTCGTCCAGGCTGGTGTTGGCTGCCCGGAGGACCGCACGGGCGTACTCGGGCGTCTGTAGCAGGCCGGGAACGATCTGCGTCTCGAACTTGTCCACGCTCACCGCGCTGTTCTCCGCGGCCATGAACCGCTCGAACCACCGGGGCACGGCGTCGGGAAAGCTGTGCCACCAGTCCCGCTGGCGAGAATCCCGCACCAGGTCGAGCAGTTGGCCACGGAGGTCGTCACTCGTCACGCGATAGCGGTCCAGCAGCTTCGTGACATCCCGAGTCCGATGGACGCCGACTCCGGTCTCCATCCGACTGATCTTCGAGCCCGAACAGCCAAGGTGCTCCGCGGCTTCGTCGATGGTGACATCAGCTGCCTCTCGCAGACGGCGCAGCTCGGCACCGACCTGACGGCGCCGCATCGTTGGGCTCGTCTCGCTAGGCACGAACCGCTCCTTTTCTCGGGCGAGGTGACGACAAGTCTGGCACACCCGACCAGGCACCGCCAGCGCATCCCATGGCAAGGCCAACTCGAACGAAGCGTACTGCTGCGCATTGCATCCTGGGGCTGGCAAGCCTACGTAAGGGGGCGCGCTGGCGGGTGCAAGCGTCGCGCCGGGCAGTGCCGATCAGGTGCGGCATCCACTGGCCCGGCGGAACAGGTCTGCCGGCAGGCAGTCCCGACACTGGCGATCTTCTAGTACCGCCGACCATGTATGCATGGTCTCACTCTCCGCGTTCGTTACGCGCTGAAAACGATGGGCTCAGGCCTGGAATCGGACCGGCAGCCGCGCCAGGCCACGGATGAGGATGTTCGGCTTGTAAGGGGGGTCAGCGCTGAGCAGCTCGGCGGACCTGACGCGACGCACCAGCGCGCTGAGGAAGATCTCCATCTCCAGCAGGGCGAGCGGCGCGCCCAGGCAGTAGTGGTGGCCGAGGCTGAAGGACAGGTGACGGGAGACCGGACGCTCCCCGAAGAAGCGGGTGACGTCGAGCCGGTCCGGGTCGTCGTAGGCGTCCGGGTCGCGGTTCGCGCAGGCGATCAGAGCGACCACCCCTTCCCCCGGAGCGAAGGTACGGCCGCCGACTACGAGCTCCCGCTTGGCCGCACGGGTGTTCAGGTGGATGGGCGAGTCGTAGCGCAGCAGCTCGTCGACGGCCCGGGGAATCAGCTCCGGCCGCCCGCGCAACAGCTCGAGCTGATCGGTGTTGCGCAGCAGGGCGAGGGAGCCATTGCCGACCAGGTTCACGGTCGTCTCATGGCCCGCAATGATCAGAGTGATACAGGTGCCGAGCACCTCGTCCGCGGTGAGCCTGTCGCCCTGCTCCTCCACCGCGGCCAGGGAACTGATCAGATCGTCTCCGGGGCTACGCCGCCGTTCGTCGACAAGTGCGCGGAAGTACGCGGCGAACTCGGGGAGCGCCTCGTTACGGGCGGCAAGCGCTTCGGTAGTCAGGTAGAAGTCCGGATCGAACGCGCGCGCGAGCGCCTGCGACCATTTCTGCACAAGCGGGTGGTCACCGGTGGGCACGCCCAGGATCTCGCAGATCACGGTGAGCGGCAGCGGGTAGGCCATCATCTCGATCAGGTCGAACTCGCCAGCGTCCAGCGCGGCGTCGAACAGGCTGTCGACCAGTTCGGTGATACGTGGCCGGAGCTCGGCCACCCGCCGTGCGGTGAAACCCTTGGCGACCAGGCCGCGTAGCCGAGTGTGATCAGGCGGCTCCATCCACAGGAATGTGTCGGGGAAGGCGGCTGCCGGAATCGTGGGGTGCAGCTGCTCCGCCTCCTTGTCATGGCCCCAGTCCGCACTCTGCAAGATTGTGACGCAGTCCGTGTAACGGGTTGCCAGGTGCAGCCCGAAGGCTGACATGTGCAGCGGCCCGGCGTCGCGCAGGGCCCGGTATCGCGAGTAGGGGTCGGCGCGGTTCGCGGGCTCGAACAGCTCATCCAGGAGAGGCGGTACGGCAGCGTCGTTCCGCGTCCGCGCCGGGGTGGTCGCCAGATCCATTTCGGCTCCCTCGCACGATTCTTCGGCACTTCTCCGGTCGCCGGGCACAAGCGCCGACGGCAGGGACTGATATGCCGGCGCCGACGCCTGGACGGACATTGGCGAGCGTGTCGGATCGACCGGTAAAGTAATATATCAACAGAGCCGACCGGCACTGCGGTGAACAGTTCGTTTACCTGACGAGACACATTCCTTACGAACTCCCTCCCAGCCGGATCGCATTCCTTCCGGTTATTGCGGCGACAAATAGATCTATCAGAGCATCCGATAACCGAGAGACCGCGTAAAAGAATGATAATAAGGTCGATGCCAGCGCTCCCATATACCGGCGGCGAGCACATGACGGCCACGGAGGCGTGATGGCACACGGCGGGACGGTCCGGCACCCGGGCCAAGGACGCGGGACCGACGTTGATGATCTGTCCCGGGCTCGGCCCGCCCCGGCCGCCGCGACCGCCGCGACCGGCGGCGAACGTGCCCACGCGGTTGTCCTCGGCGCCGGTATCGCCGGGCTGCTCGCGGCCCGAGTGCTCGCGGAAAGCTTCGACCGGGTCACCGTCTTCGAACGGGACGTTCTGGTGACCGCGGACCCACGCCGCGGCGTCCCCCAGGGCCGGCACCTGCACGGCCTGCTCGACCGCGGCCGCCAGATCATGGAGGAGCTGTTTCCCGGGCTGACCGCCGAGCTCGGCGCGAGGGGCGCTCCGGCGATCGAGACGCTGGTGGGTTCCCGCTGGTACCTGCGGGGGCTACGGGTGCACCCCACCGAGACCGGACTGATCTCGCTCCTTGCCAGCAGGCCGTTGCTGGAAGCCGTCATACAGGCGAATCTGCGTGGGATGCCGGGTGTGGAGCTCGTCCAGCGGGCAGTGGCGACCGGGCTTGTCGCGGCTCCCCATGCGCGCGAACGCATCATCGGCGTGCGGATCGTCCGGGCGGGGCGGAGCGCTCCCGACGGCTTGCGGCCGGAGCCCACGGCCGCCGATGGGGCGGAGTTCGTCGGTGCGGACCTCGTCGTCGACGCGACCGGGCGTGGCTCCCGCGGTGCGGACTGGCTCACCGCCCTCGGCCTGCCCCGGCCCCTGGAACAGCGGGTCGATGTGGATCTCGGCTACGCGTCACGGCTCTACCGGCGTGATCCCGAAGATCGTGACGGGCAGCGCTCCATCATTGTTTCCACGATGCCCGGGTCCCGCGGCGGTGGCGCCGTGGCGCTGGAGGGTGAACGCTGGCAGATAACGCTTGCCGGCATGCTCGGGGACCATCCGCCGGCGGACCCCGACGGTTTCGAAGCGTTCGCCCGGACGCTGCCCGTACCCGACATCCACGATCTGATCTCTTCGGCACACGCGCTGACCGACCCGATCCCCCACCGGTTCTCCGGCTCGCTGCGGCGGCGCTACGAGCGCCTGCGGAACCCACCCGCGGGGTTCCTCGCCATAGGCGACGCGATCTGCAGCTTCAATCCGCTCTACGCCCAGGGGATGACCGTGGCGGCTCAGCAGGCGCTGGCCCTGCGGAACTGCCTGCGGGTCGCCGGCCCGGATCTGCCGGCCCGTTTCTACCGACAGGCCAGCTGCCTCGTGGACGCGGCCTGGGAGCTGGCGACCGGCGCCGACCTGCGCTATCCCGGCGTCCAGGGGCGGCGCGGCCTACGTGGCCGGCTGGTCGGGGCATACGGGGAGCGGGTACAGATCGCCGCGCATCGCGATGCCGCCGTGGCCCGTGCACTGATGAACTGGTTGAACCTCGTGGACGCTCCCACCGCCTTGCTCAGGCCCACCGTGATAGCCGGAGTCCTCCGGTATGGCCGGGCACACCCGCTCCAACCGATGCGGGTGCCGCCCGCCGCCCAGCACCGCTCCGGCTCCGGCTCCGGCTCCGGCTCCGGCTCCGGCTCCGGCTCCGGCTCCGGCTCTACATGATCAAAATATTGACCATCGCCGCCAGCTGGTGACATAGCCACAGTCCCGCCGCGAAAACCGGAAGTCGGTGGTGCCGGCGAGGCTGGTCGTCGACTATCGGTGGTGTGCCCGTCCCTCATCAGAAAGCCTCACAGCCGGAGTACTGGGCCACTATCGCGGCCACCACCGCGCCGGAGTCCGCGGGCCACGCTACCGGGCTTCCGTTCGTGGTCGGCCTGGACGACTCGGACACGCCATACGATGTGGTCGACGCCCTCGCGCTGGCCCCGTTCACGACGGGGGAACAGCCGTGGGCGCACAGCGCCCGGATCGACCGTCTCCGTTCAGGCGCGTCCCTGCTGCCACCCGACGCCAAAATACTACGTACGGTAATCGAAGACTCGCGTGACTCACGGCTCGCCGCGGGCGACGGCTGGACGTTGCGCGCGGTGCGCTGGCGCGGCGGCGGCGGTGAGGTGACCGTGACGGCGGTCAGTGAAGAACTGGCGCGCACGGTACTCAGCAGAGTTGTGCGCGAGGCCGTCGCCGAATCGGACGTCGACAGCGCCGTCACGATGGGCTTCTGGTACATGTCCGCGCGACGCGGCCCGACCCGTACCACCCGCAAGGCGGCCACGACGTCGTGGGCCTCGATCCGGGACAACTACTCCAGCAGCGCCCGCGACGCGCTGGACCGGCTCATGGCTGTCCGGCACGAAGCTCTGGCCGGCCGGCTGATTCTGTTGCACGGACCGGCTGGCACCGGAAAGACCACCGTCCTGCGGGCACTGGCCCACGAGTGGCGACGCTGGTGCCAGGTCGACTGCGTCTTGGACCCGGAGGCGCTGTTCGCCGACCCTGGATACCTGATGGAGGTCGCGATCGGCTTCGACAGCGACGAGGACGACTCCGACGAGAATGACCATGCCCACGATGGCGACGGCCCTGGCCGGGGGGCGCTGGATCCGGTGCCCGGCGACCGCGGCACCGCACAGGCCGCCGAGCTGGGCGGTGTCCGGCGGCGATGGCGGCTGCTGGTGATCGAGGACTGCGACGAACTCGTCCGCGGCGACACCCGGAGTTCCTCGGGGCAGGCGTTGTCACGGCTGCTCAACCTGACTGACGGCCTGGTCGGGCAGGGGCGGGACGTCCTTGTCGCGCTCACCACCAACGAGGATCTCGTCCGGCTGCACCCGGCAATCGTGCGTCCCG
>NZ_CAKJTL010000084.1:0-12577 GCF_917627385.1 Protofrankia sp. CiT1 | reverse complement strand
GTTGGCACGGCTGCTCAACCTGACTGACGGCCTGGTCGGGCAGGGGCGGGACGTCCTTGTCGCGCTCACCACCAACGAGGATCTCGTCCGGCTGCACCCGGCAATCGTGCGTCCCGGCAGGTGCCTGGCTCAGGTCGAGGTGGGACCGCTGCCCCACGGCGAGGCCGTCACCTGGCTCGGGACCGCGCAGGGAGTCGGGCCGATGATGACGCTGGCCGAACTGTTCGCGCTCCGCGACGGCCGGGCACCGGTGCGGAGCACGCGGCCGGACCCGCATTCCGGCCTCTACCTGTGACGGCCCGGCCACCGGTAACCCGGCACCGGCCGTAGCTGGCTGGTGCGCTGTTTCGCCGCTATTCCGTCGCTATTCCGTCGCGGCTTCCCGCCGCAGGTAGCCGGACCCCACGAGGCTTTTTACCCGGACCTGCTCCCGCACCTGGTCAACGAATGTGTCTATCGGCATACGCTCCTCCTTGCCGGAGCGGTACCGCACGGACACCGACGAGTCCGCCACCTCCTGTCGGCCGACAACCACGACGAACGGGATCTTTCGCGTGATCGCGGTCCGCACCTTCGCGTTGAGCCGATTGTCACTCACGTCGACATCAGCCCGCAGGCCCGCCTGGAGGAGCCTGTCCCGCACCTCGTTCGCGTAACTCAGCAGCTCGTCGGAAATCGGGATGACCCGGACCTGCTCTGGCGCCAGCCACACGGGAAAGAGCCCGCCGAAGTGCTCTATCAAATATGCGACGAATCTCTCGTGCGAGCCGAGCGGGGCTCGGTGGAGCACGACCACCGACTTCTCCGACCCGTCGGAGTCGTGGTAAGTGAGCCCAAAGCGGTCGGGCGTATAGAGGTCGACCTGGTTGGTCGAGGCCGCGAACTCCTTACCCGTCACAGAACGGATCATGAAGTCGACCTTCGGGCCGTAATGCGCGGCCCCACCGATTTCCTCGACGTACGGAATCTCGGATTCCTCCATCGCCTCTCGCGTGATCCGCTCGGCATCCGCCCACATCCGCTCATCGTCGTGGTACTTCGCCGTGTTCGACGGATCGCGCAATGCCAGGATCATATAGAAGTCGGTGATGCCGAGCGTCCGGTAATAGTCGGCATGCATCCGCATGACCTCGAGAAACTGATCCTTCGCCTGCTCGGCGGTGCAGTAGATGTGCGCGTCGTTCTGGGTGAAACCACGCGCCCGCATCAGTCCGTGCAGCTGCCCGCTCCGCTCAAAGCGGTAGACCGTGCCGTACTCGGCCAGTTTTATCGGCAGCTCGCGATAGCTGTGCGGCCGCGCCTTGTAGACCATGTGATGGTGCGGGCAGTTCATTGGCTTGAGATAGTAGTTCTCACCCTCAATGTCGATGGGCGAGTAGAGGTCTTCGTTATAATACGGCAGATGCCCCGAAAGATAGTAGAGATCCTCTCGGGTGATATGCGGGGTCACTATCCGCTTGTACCCGAGCTGCCGCTCGGTTTCGCGCGCCCATCCCTCGAGCTCGTCCCGGATGATCGTGCCGTTTGGCAGCCAGAGCGGCAGCCCCTTGCCGATCTCCTTGCTGAACGCAAACAGATCCAGGTCCTCGCCGAGGCGGCGATGGTCGCGCCGGGCGGCTTCCTCCTGCATCCGGAGGTAATCCTTGAGCGCCTCGCGCGTCGGCCAGGCGGTCCCGTAGATGCGCTGGAGCTGGGGGTTCTTCTCGCTGCCCCGCCAGTATGCGGCGGCGCTGCGGGTGAGCGTGAAGGCGGGAATCAGTCTCGTGCTCGGCAGGTGCGGACCGCGGCACAGGTCAGACCAGCAGACCTTGTCCGTCACCCGGTCTATGTTGTCGTAGACAGTCAGGTCACCGTCGCCGACCTCCATGACCTCGCCAAGATCAAGACCGCTCTTGGCATCGATCAGCTCCAGCTTGTAGGGCTCGTCGGCGAGCTCGGCCCGCGCCGCCGCCGGAGACAGGAACACGCGCCGCCGGAAGAGCTGGCCGGCCTTTACGATCTCGCGCATGCGCTGCTCGATACGATCGAGGTCTTCTGGCTGGAATGGCTTCAGGACGTCGAAATCGTAGTAGAAACCATTCTCGATCGGCGGGCCGATGCCGAGCCTGGCTTTGGGGAAAAGTTCCTGGACCGCCTGGGCGAGGACGTGCGCGGTCGAGTGCCGCAACACGCGCAGCCCGTCCGGGCTGGACATCGGCACCGCTTCGACGTCGAGATCGGTGTCGGGAGCCCAGTCGAGATCTCTCAGAACGCCATCAGGACTGCGGACCACGACGATCGCGTTGGGCCCGACGAGCGGCAGTTTCGCAGCGGCGATCGCCTGGGCAGCCGTCGTCCCGGCCGGGACGACGGCGCGCGCGGCCACGGCTTCGGAACGAGATGCAGGCACTTCGAAGTCTCCTTGGATCGGTTTGGACCGGTTTGGATCAGGTACAGCCGAGACATGCTGTGACAGCCGCTGTCCATAGCCTAGAGGCTGGGTAACGTATCTCCGCCGCGCGGCACCCGGGACGGTGCCTGGCGCAGGTCGAGGTGGGACCCCTGCCCTGCGCCGCGGCCACCCACCGCGTGGCTCGGGTCCGCTCAGGGCGTCGCGCCGTCAGACGGGTGCGCGAACCGGGAGGCCCTGCTCCCCTGCCGCGGAAGCCAGCCGCCTGTCGTAGGTGACGAAGCCGTCCAGCCCGTTCCCCAGGTAGAGGGCCGTCGCGAGATGGATGGCGTCCAGCGAACGGAGCCCGACGCCGGGAAGCCGGCTGGCGGTCTCGACGACGGCGTGCGCGATGTCCACCCGTCCGACCCGGGTAAGCAGCAGGTCGGCATCGGGGAGCAACGACGGATCTTCGCGCAGCACGGCCCGCCTGGTCTCCACAACCAGAAGCACACTGGAGACCAGCGGCATCCCGCGCCGTGCGGTGAGGAAATCTCGCAGCGCGGGCGTCTCCTGTTCGGCCCGGACCAGCTTCACGAAGGCCGATGTGTCAAGGTAGATCACCAGCGCTCTTCGTCCCGCAGCTCTTCCACGACGGCGGACAACGGTCGGGTACCGACAGGCGCGGCGGGCGGCGGTAGGAGGTCCAGAATGCTTCCGACCGCGGGCTCGTAGTGGCCGGCGGCGACAAGCCGATCCAACGGCGATCCTGCGTCGGCGGGCACGAGGTAGGCCACCAGGACGCCCCGGTCGGTCACCGCGACCCGCTGGCCGCTGCTGGCCAGGGCCACATAGCGGGACGCGTGCTGGCGCAGCTCACGAATACCGATCGATTCCATACCCCAATGTAGCACCCATGTGCTACACATGACACCCGCAAACCCCGACAGAGGCAGAGCTTCCCCGCTTCACGCTCCCCTCATCCATGCGCCATATCCAGCCGGCGCAGGTGCCCGACGGGTTACTCGCCAGCCGTGAACTCGCTGATGCCGATCACGTTGGGCTGGGCGTGCACGCATCGATAGATCATGGCTCTGTCCGCTGGCGAGGCGTACGTGACGTTGTAACGCAGCGGGTACACGCGGCTGGACTGGGCCGTGTTGTGATCACGTGCCTCCTGGACGGCCTGGCCAGCTGTGGGGCACGCGGCGCGGACCGCGTCCTTCTGCGCGTCCGTGGCGGTGGGGGTGAAGTAAACCACCGCCTCGATCCGTGGCGGTGGTCCGGCGACCGAGGCATACACGCCAAAAGCGGCCAGTGCGGCGAACGCCAGCCCGCCCAGCAGCACCCAGCGCCGGTGACGCCGGTCGACGAGGGCCCGAGCCAACCGCGCCGCGGCCGGCTCGGGTGAGCGCCGGGCCCTCGCCCGTGGAGCGGTGTCCGGGACGTCCTGCGAGGTCACGAGCCTCCTTCGGACGAGATCAGGCAGAAACGATAGCGGTTGGGGTGGCCGGTTAGGATGGTCAGCTGGGGTCGGCAGCGGCGCAGCGACAATCCTGATCTTGATCCGTCACCGGATCGCCACCAGTACGGCGTGCCCCTAACTTAGCCGTTTCGACGAGGCCTTAAGGTAAGCGCTCTTGCCCGCGCAAACGCGAGCGATGTTCATCACACCGACCTGTCCAAGCCGGCCAGGGACGACGTGAGCATGGGGGACCAGCGGGGATCGCGGGGCGATCTGTCGGGACGGCCTCCTCGCGTCGTCGCAGGCCCCAAGAAACCCCGGAGAGACCGTGCCCTCCCGTATCGAGGACTACGCGGTGATAGGCGACACCCATTCGGCCGCGCTGGTCTCCAGGGACGGCTCGATTGACTGGCTGTGCCTACCGCGGTTCGACTCGACCGCCTGCTTCGCCGCGCTGCTCGGCGATGAGGACTCCGGTCACTGGAAGATCGCTCCGGTCGGTCCCGTGCTCGCGGTGAGCCGCCGCTACCGGGGCGACACCCTTGTCCTGGAAACCGACATGACCACGGCGACCGGAACCGTGCGCATCGTCGACGCCATGTACCCGAGGTCAGGCGAGCACATCGTGCTGCGGCTGGTCGAAGGCATCGAGGGGAACGTGCGGATGCGCAGCGAGACCCGCATCCGGTTCGACTACGGCTCGATCGTCCCATGGGTGCGGCGGCTGGATGACCACACGATCGTCGCGGTCGCCGGGCCGGACGCGGTCACCCTGCGTACCACCGCGCCGATGGAAGGCCATGACATGGCCACCTACGCGGAGTTCACCGTCTCCGCTGGCCAGTCCGTGCCGTTCTCCCTGACCTGGTGCCCCTCGCACCGGCCGGCGCACACCCTGATCGACGTCCGTCGGGCGATCGACCTCACCGAGTCGTGGTGGGCGGAGTGGATGGCCGGCTGCACCTACGACGGGCAGTGGCAGGAGGCGGTCCGGCGTTCCCTGATCACCCTCAAGGCGCTGACGTACGCGCCCACCGGCGGCATCGTCGCCGCGGTCACCACGTCGCTGCCGGAGATGATCGGCGGCGTCCGCAACTGGGACTACCGTTACTGCTGGCTGCGCGATGCCACCATCACCCTGCTCGCGCTGCTCGATGCCGGGTTCACCAGCGAGGCCACCGCATGGCGGGAGTGGCTGCTGCGCGCGGTGGCCGGTGACCCCTCTCGAGTACAGATCATGTACGGGGTCGGCGGTGAGCGCCGGCTCACCGAATACGAGGTGCCGTGGCTGCCCGGCTACGAGGGCTCCGCGCCCGTCCGGGTCGGCAACGGCGCCGTCGAGCAGTTCCAGCTGGACGTCTACGGCGAGGTGCTCGATGCGCTGCACGTGGCCCGGATGGCGACCGATGTGGACGGTCACGACGACTCCTGGGCCCTGCAGACCAAGCTGATGGACTTCCTGGAGACCGGGTGGCGCAAGCCCGACGAGGGCATCTGGGAGGTGCGCGGGCCACGGCGGGACTTCGTGCACTCCAAGGTGATGGCCTGGGTGGCGGCCGACAGAGCGATCAAGGGCATCACCGAGTCGGGCCTGCCCGGACCGCTGGAGCGCTGGAGCGCGCTGCGAGCCGAGATCCACAACGAGGTCTGCGTCCGTGGCTTCGACGCCGACCGCGGCACCTTCACGCAGTTCTACGGCTCCACCGAACTGGACGCGGCTCTGCTCTACATGCCGCTGGTCGGCTTCCTGCCCGCGACGGACCGACGGGCCGTGGGCACCGTGGCCGCCATCGAACGCGAGCTCATGGAGGACGGCTTCGTCCTGCGCTACCCGACCGCCCCCGACGGTGCCGTGGACGGGCTGCCCGCTGGTGAGGGCGCGTTCCTGGCCTGTACCTTCTGGCTCGCCGACAACTACGCGCTGTCGGGCCGGGTCCACGAAGCCCAGGAGCTGTTCGAGCGGCTGCTGGCCCTGCGTAACGACGTAGGGCTGCTGGCCGAGGAGTACGACCCGCGGCTGGGGCGCATGGTCGGCAACTTCCCCCAGGCGTTCAGCCATGTGCCGCTGGTCAACACCGCGCGGACGCTGACGGACGCGCTTCGGGGCATGCCGCGCTCCCGCACCGACCGGGCATACCCTCCCGGCCACTTCTTCGGGTAGCCGGCAGGGATCCACCAGGGCGAACCACCCGTCCACATCCGCCGATACTGGGTACGGGCCACACCAACCGTGGCAGACAACCAAAGGGGGCAGCACACGTGGCGGGTCAGGTCGCGGTCATCGGCGGTGGGATTGTGGGGCTGGCAGTGGCCCGGCGGATCGGGCAGGCCGATCCGGGCGTGACCGTCACGGTCTTCGAAAAGGAGCACGACGTCGCCTGCCATCAGACCGGGCATAACAGCGGGGTGGTTCACGCCGGGCTCTACTACCAGCCCGGCTCGCTGAAGGCGACCCTGTGCCGGCGCGGTGTCGCGCTGCTGAAGGAGTACTGTGCCGTCCACCGCATCCGCTACGACGAATGCGGCAAGATTGTCGTAGCGGTCGACGACAGCGAGCTGGACAGGCTCGCCGACATCGCCGACCGGGCGCGCGCCAACGGCGTCCCGGGCACGGCCATGCTGGACGCGGACGGCCTGCGTCGCTACGAGCCGCATGCCCGTGGGGTGGCCGCGCTGCGCTCCCCCACGACCGCGATCGTGGACTACCAGGCCGTGGCCCGTGCGCTGCGTGACGACGTGCGGGACGCGGGCGGGTCGGTCCGCACCGGCGCCGAAGTCGTATCCGTCGACGACCGCAGTGACGGTGTCCACCTGGGCCTGCGGGTGCGGGGGACGGCCCGGGTGGCCCCCAACGGAAACCACGCGACCGCGTCGAGGGCTGGCGGCACGGTGACGGAGGTGTCCGAGACGGCCGGGCCGTTCGGCCTCGTCATCGCCTGCGCGGGGCTACAGTCCGACCAGGTCGCGAGGCTCACCGGCGAGGACCCCTCACCGCGGATCATCCCCTTCCGGGGCGAGTACTGGCTGCTGCGACCGCAACGCCGGGAGCTGGTACGAGGGCTGATCTATCCGGTGCCGGACCCGCGGTACCCCTTTCTCGGCATCCACCTCACCAGGCGGGTGGACGGCGAGGTTCTGGTCGGCCCGAACGCGGTGCTCGCGACCGCCCGGGAAGGGTACACAGCCCTGGCCGTCGATGGATCGGACCTGCGTCAGACGATCGCCTGGCCAGGCTTCCACAAGATGGCCCGCACGCACTGGCGGACCGGGGCGCGCGAGATCCTGTGGACGGCCAGCCGACGCGCGTTCGTGGCACAGGCCCGCCGGTATGTCCCGCAGCTGCGGGCCGCCGATGTCGTCAGGGGTCCCGCGGGCGTCCGCGCGCAGGCGGTCGCCCGCGACGGCAGCCTGGTGGATGACTTCGTGCTGTCGATCCGCGGACGGATCGTGCATGTGCGTAACGCACCGTCACCAGGTGCCACTGCGTCACTGGCGATCGCCGAGCACATCGTGAGCAAGGTCGTCGCGGAACCGGCCGCGTAAGAGCGACTGGCAATAGGGGACGCGGGTCACCCGGCCGCCACCCAGTGCGTGGCGCCGCAACCGTGACTCGATCCCAAAACGGTGCCTTTGGCCTGTTGGTCTATCATGATGCTCATGGTCACGTTACGTGATCGGGGGGGCAGTCAGAACGTCGACCGGTTACCAAATGTAAAGTAGGGAAGTAGCCAGATGTTCCCTGTTCTTGGCGGACGCCGCCGATTCAGCCGGCACCGAACGAGGATGACGGCGGCCGGTGTCGCCATTATCGGCCTGCTGTCCGCGCTCGCGGCGTGTCAGAATCCGACCGCTCCGACAAGCCCGACCGCCAGCCGCAGCCCCGACGCCACCGGCGCGTCCACCACCGTGTCGGAGGGTGTCGCGACAGTACCGGTGCCACCGGCCCAGCCCGGGATCGCCCCACCCGACTTCAGCACCTTCGCCAAGTGGAGCGATCCCGCGACGTGGGGGGGCACAGTCCCCGCCGCCGGTGCGGTCGTCACGGTCGCGGCGGGCCGACGGATACTCGTCGACGTCGACGTACCCAAACTGGGAGGCTTGGAGGTCGACGGCGACCTCGCCTTCGCGGACCGGCCGACGACGCTGCGCACGGCCTACATCATGGTGCACGGAAGCTTCTGGATGGGCACCGAAGGTGCCCCGCTCACCAGCGCCATCAGGCTCATCCTCGACGGGCGCCCGACCGACAACACGATGGGTATGGGCGCGGACGTCCTGGGCTCGATGGGTGGCCGCATCGAGATCCACGGCAGGGATTCCGGCCATACCTGGACGAAACTGTCACAGACGGCCAACGCTGGCGCCACCACTCTTTCGCTCATCGACCCCGTGTCGTGGCGTACCGGCGATCTGATCGTCGTCGCCTCCTCCGACCTCGACGTGAACCACAAGGAACGTGTCACGGTCGCCGGGGTTTCCGCGGACGGCAGAACAATCACGATCGACAGGCCGCTGGCCCACCGGCACGCGTCGATAGTCACCGCCCAGACCTCCGGCGGCGAGACCCGCTCGGTCGAGGAGCGGGCCGAGGTCGGCCTGCTGTCGCACAACATCGTCATCACTGGCCCGGATAACGCGGCGGCGACGAAGTTCGGCGGCCATGTCATGATCATGAAAGACGGCACGCTGCGCATGTCGAACACCGAGCTCGACCACATGGGTCAGTTCGGCGTACTCGCCCGCTACCCGATCCACTGGCACTGGGCCGGCGACCAGAGCGCCTCGCTGGTGGACAACGTCAGCATCATCGACAGCTTCAACCGCATGGTCACCATCCACCGGAGCAACAACGTCCATGTCAACGGCGTGGTGGCCGATGAGACCTACGGCGCCGGCTTCTTCCTCGAAGATCGTGTCGAGGAAGGGAACGTACTGACCAACAACCTGGTGATGGGTGTCCGTCAGGTCCCGGCGGGCACCAGGCCGCTACGCGCGTCGGACCAGATCCCGTCGGAATTCTGGATCACCGATCCGAACAACATTCTGAGCGGCAACTCCGCGGCCGGCGGTGACGGCGTGGGTATCTGGTACGACTTCGACATGAACGCGGTCGACCCCGGCAACGCCAGCGACGACGCGATCCACGACGCGGTCGACAAACCGTTCGGTCTCAACCAGAACAGCACCGCCCACTCACACACCATCCACCCCGCCGACTTCCCGGCGGAAGGTGTCCCGGGTTCGGGCATCAGCGTCGAGGCCTACAACGGTGACTTCACCCGGCGCGGCCGAATGATCAATCCGAACGTGTGGAAGAACGAGGGCTTCGGGCTGTGGATCGACGGTGCGCTCACGACCGACAACCCCACCGCCGCGAACAACAGCATCGCCCTCAACTGCCAGGACACCGCCATCAACAACGGCCTGCTCATCGGCAACAACACCGCCAACACCGGTACTGAGACAGGGCATATCCAGGCGCTGATCCGCTTCTATCACGGCCAGTGCGACACGAACGGGACCTGGCTCGCCAACTTCAAGCAGTCCGCCGGAGCGGATCCCGGGCTCGCGGCCATCAGCGACATCGGCGCGAGCACCTGGGACGCGACCAACCGGGTGAAGGGGCTGAAGTTCTTCGGCGACGGGTACCGCACCCTGTTCGCCAGCAACAGCCCGTACTTCGAAGCGGCGGAATCCGGCCACTCACACTGGTTCGCCGACCTCGACGGTTCGGTCAAGGGTGACGGAGTACCGGCGATCATCCACAACGACTCCGCGCTGCTGCGGTCACCCACGGACAGGACCATCTACAGCCGAGTCGGTCCGGATTACTTCCAGGGCGCGGACTTCGGCACCTGGAGCCCGCTCGACCGTGGCTTCATGCGCCTGCGCTTCGGCCTGGTCGACGACCACTGGACGTGGAAGCGCGCCGACGGCGTCACCGGCTACAGCGGCACCGTCGGCGTGGTCGAAGGCCAGCGCTACCAGGTGACCCCACCGTCCGGGGGAACACTCAGCTCGCTCGACTTCGACATCCACGGGACCGATCCGGGTTTTGTCGACCTGGTCATCCCCTGGGCGGGCAGGTCGGCCCCCAGGGCCGGCTTCAAGTTCTGGGGCCAGGACGTCCCGGTGAAGATGGCGTCCAGCGTCGCCACCGTCGGCAAGGACGGTCAGTACTTCGTCTCCGGCGGAAACCTGTATCTGCGTATCGAGGTCGGCGGGACGGGCGTGACGTTCGGCAACGGCGGTGACCTGCGCAGCCTGTCCAACGCGGACCAGTACTGGACCATCAGGTAACGGCTCTGATCTCCGGGTACGCGACCAGATCTGGCCGTGTACCCGGAGCCGCGGGGCTTCTCCCAGTGACCCGGCTCAGTGGCTCAGTGGCTCAGCGCGGCGTCGCTGATGGCCGCCAGCAGCGGGAGGATGTGCGCCGACACCACGGTGGGGACACCGTGCTCGGCGCCGATACGCACCACCGCACCGATCAGAGCCTCGTGTTCCAGCGGGCGCCCCGCCAACCGGTCGTAGAGCATCGATGTGCCCGACCCGGCGGGCTGGTCACGCAGCCGCTCGATGATCAGTTCCGGCAGCTCGTCGGCAACGGCCGCACCGTCGGCGTGGGCGACAGCGACCGCTTCACGCATGATGGTCACCGCGAGCCGGGCCATGTCGTCCCGGCGCAGCACCTCCAGGCGCCGGCCGGTCAGCGCTGTGAGCGAGTTCGCCGCGGTGTTGGCGGTCAGTTTCGTCCAGGCCTCGACGGCGAAGTCGTCCACCGGTCGCACCAGCCCCGCGCTGGGCAGAACCCCGGCGAACCGGTCGGCGAGGGCGCCGGCCGGAACATGCAGGAACCCGTAGTTGCGGTGCTCGACCACACCGGGCGCGACCGGTTCGGCGTTGATGTAGACGACGGTGGGGAGCACCCGCTCCGCGGGTACCACCGCCGCGACCCGCTCGGCCTGTCGGACACCGTTCTGGGCGATCACGACGACGGTGTCCGGACCGACCAGCCGGGTCAGCCAGGTGAGTGCCGCCGCATTCTGATGGGCCTTGGTCGCCAACAGCACCCAGTCGACGGGCCTGGCATGCTCGGGGCTGGTCCAGACGGGCAGGTCGGCGCGGAACACCCCGTCAGGGCCCCGGAGCACCAGTTCGCCGAACCGCCGGCGCACGCAGAGCTGTACGTCAGCCCCCGCGGCCGCCGCTCGGGCGGCGAAGAACCCGCCGACCGCACCCACGCCCACGACCGCCAGCCGTCCCGCCATTGTCGTCGATCAGCCCATTTCCGTCATCAGGGGCCTGCTACCCTCAGTGCCCCAGGACGCGGCACAGGATCTGGTCGACACGCAGCCACGCGTCTTCGGAGATCGGGCCAAGAGAGTGGGACAGGGCCGAGGTCGGCAGCCAGGCGACCAGCTCGGGCAGGACGGTGCCGGGGATCGGGTCGGCGATGCAGGCGTCAGCGGCGTAGTCGTCCTGTGGCAGCGGGTCACCCGGGATGACCGGGCAGACGATCACCCGTCCGGTGCCGGCGTTGTTGTACATGTCCGCGGAGACGATCAGGGCATGGGCGAGGACATCGACGCGTGCCCACACCTCACCCTGCCGCACGCCGCAGTTCCTCCAGCCGGGTGTACTCGGCCACCAGGTAGCTCGCGGTGACGCCCAGCGCGGCGTTGCGCTGCCGCTGGCGGGCGAACCGAGCGGTCCAGATCGACTCGGCCAGCGTCTTGTCCACCCACGCCGACAGCGTCATGCCGGCGGCGGTCGCCGCGGCGCGAGCGTGCTGGAGGGTCCCCGCCCGCACGGACACGTTCAGGTTCGGCATGCCACACACCCTATGACGCAGCATCACACGGTCCCGGCGGGGTGGCGGCACACCTGCGGAGACGCAGACGCGGCGACCACTAAGTAGCCATGGCGCCTGGGCCGGGCGCCCGCGCCACAGGCGCGGGGCGACCCGTCGCTGTCCCGCTCGCGAGCATCCGGAATGATCATTTGGCCAGCATCTGCTCGACGACCGTCAGCGCAACCGCGTGGAAGCCGGTTGGGGCCGCGCGGGCATACGAGTTGCTGCCCGGGATTTCCGCGAGCGGGCCGTGGTATGGCTCGGTGGGCAGGTCCGTGATGTCCCAACAGCCGGCCGAACTGAAGATCACCTGATCGTGGACGACCGGGGCGATGCGCAGGACAGGCCCGACCGCGGTGCCCGTCTGCCGCGCTGGCCAGGCGATGGCGAACAGACGCCCGTCCGTGCCCCATAGCGCGCCCGCGTCCGCGCCGGGGATCGGCCCCACTGCCCCGCTGGCGCTGCCGATCCAGCCCGTGCTGTCCGAGGTGATGACCGGGCCGCTGAGAGTCCGCACGGAATGCATGATCATTTGATGGAACGTCTGCCCGTCGATGACGGTCTCACCGGTCAGCGAGCCGCTGGCGACAAGCACTGACGCGCCGCGCTGCCCCGCTATGGCCAGCGTCTGTCGCAGGGAGAGCGACACGCAGCCGTTTGCCGCGGCCCGCGTTCCTGCCGCGCTCGGCTGGGCGGTCGTGGCCGGCCGGGGTGGCGTTGCCCATGTCTGCGGCACCGCGGCCAGGATGACGAGGACAGCCCCGGCCAGACCGCCGATGACGAGGGCGCGGTTGCGGCGCTGCCGCCGGGTGCGAAAGCTCGGGTGGAGGGCGGTCATGACAGCGCCCGGATCGGTGTCCTCCTGGGCGCGGGATGCCAGGAGCTGTTC
>NZ_CAKJTL010000083.1 GCF_917627385.1 Protofrankia sp. CiT1 | reverse complement strand
CCATTCGGGGCCGCTGAGCGACCGTCACCCAGCTTGGCCCGGATGCCACGCGGTGTCATGACCCCACAGCTCAGGACGAAAGGACCCCCATCTGGGGGACGGCCCTGTCAGGGATAACCCTGTCAGGGACGGCCGCGGCGTGACCCGAAGCGGGCGAACAGCGAACCGCCGACAACGGCAAAGCCGCCGAGAAGCGTGATCCACAGACCTGGCCCGACCCGGACCGACATGCCAAGATCCAGACCAGCCGGCCGGGTGCCACGCAGGAGCTGGAACAGGTCGAGCATCGCCATAAGAACGATCATGGACCCGGTGACCGCGGCGAGGATCCAGAGCAGGCCGCTTCGCGCACGGACCATCAGCGTCCCGCCGAGAACGGCGGACACGACACCGAACAGCAGCGTCGTCGCGCCGTACTGCTCCGCGTCGGTGCCCTTGACCGAGATCTCGATCAGCCCGAAAGCGCTCACGGTAGCCCACGTCATGAACGAAGCGAGGGCTGTCGCGGCACCGGCGGCAAGCACCACCAAGCCGCCGAGCGTTCGGCTCAGGCCCGGCCCGCCGCCGGCTGTTCTCGCGTCGGCTGTTCTCGCGTCGGCCCCCAGCGGCGCGCCCCACAGCTGATGTTCTCCAGCGCTCGCCAGCTCATTCGGGACGTCCCAAGCGTCCAGCGCGGCCACGGCGACGCAGTCCGCCGGCGGCGGGCCATCGTCGGATCGGGCCCAGCGCGGATCGGCCGTACGGGCCATTGCCGCGCGCCTTTCCGCTCGCCACCGCCGTGCCTGCTCGTGTCCGCGGTCCTCGCCAGTGGGTCGGGATTGCGGGCCGCCGGCATCGGTCTCGCCGCTCCAGTCAGCGATGCGCTCGGTCGGCGGCCCCCATGGACTGCGATCCTGTTCGGACACGCCTTCCTCCCTGTACGGTCAGCTGCCGCGGGCCGGCCATGGCGCCAGCCGCCCCGCGGAGCTGACTGACCAACCAGCCGGCCAGTCATGATCCTTGGATGTTCACCGCCGGATCACGCGCGCGGGCCGCAACAGCCAGCTACCAACAAGCGCGACCAGCCCGGCAACCAGGGTCAGGACGACGCCGGGCCCGGGAACAACGCTCATCTGATCAGCGGAAATGCCACGGAAGGATGCCAGCGGCGGCGGCCCCGCGATGATGTCCATCGTGGACAGCACCGTGACCCCGGCCGCGAGCACCCGCGCAACCACCCCATCCGCTGCCCCCGCCGGACGCCCGAACAGGCGCGCGAAGCCGATCATCAACAGGACGACACCGACAACCAGTGTCACACGACCGTCGCCAACCGTCAGCCCCGAAAAGGTACGGGTCTCCGCCCCGCTGCTCAGCGTGCTCCACGGCAACACCGCGCCCGCTCCGGTGACCGCGCCCGCCGTACCGACGACGAGGCCGGCGAGCCGGCCGGCCCTGGCCGGCCGCGGCGGCGGCACAGCCCAATCCGGATCAACGATGCCACGCTCGATGCCCAGCGGCGGTTCGGCAGCCACACCGCTGGCAGGGGCGTCCTCGGCAGCGCTCTCCCGAGCATCGGCATCCCAGCCGGCACGCTGCCGGGCAACGGCAGGCTCGGCCGAAAGGAGCTGCCCAGATCTCCCTGCCGGGGCTCGCAGCCGCGCCTGGGGCAGCTCACCGGCCCGGCCGTCGAGGCTCATGTCCGGGGCTGCCGCAGCCGGCTCCCATCCGCCGGCCGGTCCGGCGCCAGGCTGGCCGGCTTCCGCCGGAGCACGGAAAGGACCACGATCGCGCTCCCGTGGGCCGCTGGTGGGAGCGGGCGGCTCGGCGGTACGCCCGTGGTACCCGAACACCGAGTCGGCACTGGGATACGCCGGCCGGTGCCCGACCGGGCCTCGCTGCGCCCCGCCCGGCTCGGCGGACGGAGCGGACGGAACGTCGAAGTCCCGATGCTGCGGAAATGGGTACAGGGTGTCACGCCCCTGGACCGGGCGGGACGCCTCGGGCCGGTCGGCCACGGCTGGCCGCTGCCCGCCTGACGGCCGTGGCCGCTCATCCGGGCCCGGTGGCCGCGCGGCGTGCGCGCGCTCCGGCGCGGGCCCCGGTGGCCGAGGCTGCCCCGCTGGCGCGGACGGTTGCGCCCCGCCCCGCGAGCGAGGCTGGGGCGCGGGCGTCCAGGGCGGCGGCTCGGCACGCTCGGAGCCTGTCTCCGGCGCTGGTGACCGTGATCGCTGCGGGGAAATCCGCGTGGTGGGGGCCTCCAGGGAAGGCCGCGGCGCTGTGGGTGACCTGGTCTCGGTGGGTTTGGCCGCCTCGGCTGCCGCGCCGCCCGGCTGGCGGTCCACCGGCCCGCGATCAGCCGGCCGGGGTCCGTTCGGTGCCGCCTGCCGGGGCTGCGGGGGCCGCCGGGTCTCAACCTGGCGATTCTCCGTACGCGAGGGTTCCGCACGCGGTGTCGCCGGCAGCCCCGGCGCTGTCCGAGCGGGGCCGGCGGCAGGGCTGGATGCGGGACCGGGACTCGGCGCGGCCGGTCGCACGGGTGCCGCCGGCCGGGAGGAAGCCGCGGCTGGGTCCGGGCGAGCACCCGCGCCGTTTGAGTCCTTCGCGGCGTCCGCGGCGGCACGGCCCGGTGCGGGCCGCGGGGTCTGCTGGCGCTCCGGTCCGGACCGCGATGGCCCGTTGTCACCCTGGCCGGTCGGCACCGCCGCGGCCGTCGTGCCGGCCGGTGCCTCGGCCCGTTGAGACGCCACCCGCCGCTGAGCCGCTGGCAGCATCCGTTCCGGTGCGGGCCGTTCCGGTGCGGGACTCACCGACGCGGGACTCACCGGTCGAGGACTCGCCTGCGCCGGGCGCGCCACCGGCGGCTGGCCGCCGGAGCCCCGTTCAGGGGGGGACACAGCAGCGCCGGCCAAGGGGGCGCCAGGCGAAGGAGCGGCGGACGAAGGAGCAGCGGCCGGCGGGGAACGGTGCGCCCCGGACTGCCCACGCGGCTGCACCGTGCCTGTCCGGCGCGGGGCGGGCGCCTCGGTCCGCGGATCCGGCCGATCGGCGGACGGGCCGGACGGAGCCGCCGGGCGCTCCGTACCGGGTTGGGCCTCAGCCGGCGAAGAGCCCTGCCCCTCGGCGGCATCGTTGCCGCGGTCTGTTTCACGAAGCCGTTCACGAGGCCGCCGCGCCGGCTGTTCGGTCATGACACGCTCCCGGGTCGGTTGGGCCGGGTCAGGGTCCGGCGAATGGCCCAGGGAGCTGAAGCCCCTGGGAACCAGGCCATCGCCTCGCGGGTCCCCAGGACCTCCGCCCGCTGGAACAGCGGCGTTCACACCAATGGCGCACACTGCCACGACCGTGGGACAGTCCTGCCATCCGTTCGCCTGACCACCCAGTAAACCTGATCAGCCGCATCCAGCCGGCCACAGCCGGCCGGGACGCACAGCGCGCGGATGTCCAGCCCGGCCCCGGGCCGCATCATCGTGACGCGGGCACTACGGGCTGATCCGTCCTCTCGCGGCTCGGCGGCGGCCCGCGAGCCAGGGCCCCCAGGTTTCCGCGGAGCGGACGCACCGACCCCTCCCCTTTGTAGATCATCATCAGGTGATCTACAAACCCCCACAACGACCAGCCCAGGAGACGGGCTCCCAGATCGCGCCGAAGGCACTCGCTGGGGCAGGGCTATACCTCTTCGCCGATGCGGTGCACCCGGATGGTGTTGGTCATCCCGGCCACCCCCGGCGGTGTCCCCGCGACCACGACAACCAGTTCACCCGGCCGGCAACGCTCCAGGTGCAGCAGCGCGCTGTCGACCTGCCGGACCATCTCGTCCGTGCTGTGCGCGAACGGCACCAGGAAGGTCTCGACGCCCCACAGCAGAGCCAGCTGGCTGCGGACCGCCTGCACCGGGGTGAAGGCCAGCAACGGGATGGGGCTGCGATACCGGGCGAGCCGCCGTGCGGTGTCCCCGCTCTGGGTGAACGCGACGAGGTAACGGGCCCCCATAGCGCCGCCGACGTTCGCCGCGGCTTCGGCCAGGGCGCCGCCGACCGTCCGTGGACGGGTCCGCAGCGGCGGGATCCGAGAAAGATCTACTTCTACCGTCTCGATGATCCGAGCCATCGTGGACACCGCCTCGATGGGGTAGTCACCGACGCTGGTCTCCGCCGACAGCATGATCGCGTCAGCGCCGTCCAGGACCGCGTTGGCGCAGTCGCTGGCCTCGGCACGGGTGGGCCGGGGGGCGTGGACCATTGACTCCAGCACCTGGGTGGCCACGATCACGGGCTTCGCGCGCTCGCGCGCCCATGACACAGCACGTTTCTGGACCAGCGGCACGACCTGCAGGGGCATTTCCACGCCCAGGTCGCCACGCGCGATCATCAGACCGTCGAAGGCTTCGACGATCTCCTCAAGCTGATCGACAGCCTGCGGCTTCTCAATCTTGGCAAGGACGGGGATACGCACACCGGCCTCGTCCATCACCGTCCGTACCTTCTCGATGTCGGCAGCCGACCGGACGAAGGACAAAGCGATCATGTCAGCGGGCAGGCCGAGCCCGAAACGGAGGTCCTCGGTGTCCTTGTCGGTCAACGCGGGCACGCCGAGGGCCGCGCCCGGGATGTTCATACCCTTGTGATCACTGACTGGCCCACCGATGGCAACCGTCGTATGGACGTCGGCGCCGATCACGTCTGTGACATCGAGCACCAGCCGGCCGTCGTCGACGAGGATGCGGTCCCCCTTGGAGACGTCGGCGGTCAGCCCCGAGAACGTTGTTCCCACGCGGTTCTGGTCACCGACGACGTCATCGGTGGTGATCGTGAAGTGCTGGCCGGGCAGCAGGGTGACCTGCCCGGACCCGAACTTCCCCAGCCTGATCTTCGGCCCCTGAAGATCGACCAGGATGCCGACGCTGCGCCCGACGGCGTCAGCGGCGGCGCGGATGCGCAGGTAGGTCTCGACATGTTGATCATGGGAGCCATGCGAGAGGTTGAGACGGGCAATATCCATTCCGGCTTCGACCAGCGCCCGGATCATGTCGGGAGAGCTGGTGGCCGGACCGAGTGTACACACAATTTTCGCGCGACGAGACACGGGATAAGCCTAGGAAATGATGCGGGGGGCCTGGACACCGCCCCCGCTATCGACTGAACGACACCCGGAACGTTTTTCGTCTACAGGAAAAAGGACCCAGCTACGCCATCGGCTGCGTTATGTGGCGACCAGGCGTACGGTCAACGTGTCCGCACTGCTGCGGAGCGCGTGGACACGAACCGGATCAGAGCGTCGGCACCGGAGCCGAGAGTTCCCCGGCGAGCTCCCCAGCGGCTGCGCAGGCGGGCAGGTCCAGGATAACTACCCAGGTCACGGTGGGCAGGCAGATGAGTGAAAACCCGGCGATCCACCGCCATCCGTCCGGCGATGTCGACATTTCCCTCCCGCATGACGAGCCCGATGCGGCGTCGGCGAGTGGCGATGACGCCTCCGACCAGACTCCCACCGACAGTGGCAAAGGACGCCCGGCGTAGTCCTGCCCGTCCCCGGCACCCCGGGGATGTGACGCCGTCCGGCCCGCGGCAACAGCCCGGACGGCCCGCGTGAAATGGCCCGGCCGGTCCACGGTGAATCCGGGCACACATATACGGAAAACGTCGCCTGACGCGTCGGGCGGGCCACCGGGCGACCAGGCCTGAGAACGACACGGCCGGCCGGCCGCGGTGCTCGACGTGTTCCAGACGTTGCCGTTCGACCAGGCAGCCGCGCCCAGGTGGCTGCCGGCAAAGCCGCGGGCCAGGCCGATACCGGATGAGTGGTATCGGCCTGGCCGAGAACGCGGCCAGGGGCCGCTTGGGCGCGGCGAGCCGGAATGACGATCTCAAACGCGCTCTAACTGACAGCCGTGGCCACGGCTTCGGGCTCGCCGCGACCGCGAGGGGCCCGGCCCTCGGCCACCAGCACCGGCGGAACCGGACGCTGGCCTTCGAACTGGGTGCGGTACAGCTCCGCGTACAAGCCGCCACTGGCCAGCAGCTGGGAGTGCCGCCCGCTTTCGGCCACCCGGCCGCCCTCGATCACCAGGATCCGGTCGGCATCACGAACCGTTGACAGACGATGCGCGATCACCAGTGCTGTCCGGCCGGCCAGGGCGGTGGCCAGCGCCCGCTGGACCGCCGCTTCGGACTCACTGTCCAGGTGCGCGGTGGCCTCGTCGAGGACCACGATCGAAGGCTCCTTGAGCAGCAGCCGGGCGATGGCCAGGCGCTGCTTCTCCCCGCCGGAGAGGCGGTAGCCACGGTCACCGACAACCGTGTCGAGGCCGTCGGGCAGCGCCCGCACGACGGAGGCGATCGCGGCCGCCTCCATCGCCGACCACATCCGCTCCTCGCTCGCCTCCGGACGGGCGTAGGCGAGATTCGCCCGGATCGTGTCGTGGAACAGATGCGCGTCCTGGGTGACAACGCCCACGGCGTCGCGCAGTGACCGCAGGGTGACGTCGCGGACGTCATGGCCGCCGACGCGCACCGTGCCGGAACGCGCGTCATACATCCGCGGCACCAGCTGGCTGATCGTCGTCTTGCCGGCGCCGGACGGGCCTACCAGCGCCACCAGCTCACCGGGGGCCACCTGGAACGAGACGTTGTGCAGGACGGGCTCGGGCACCCGGCCGTCGAGCACCGCCACCGACTCCAGCGATGCCAGCGAGACCTCGTCCGCGGCCGGGTAACCGAAGTCGACGTTGTCGAATTCGATCGTCGCGGACCCGCGCGGCAGGTCGACCGCGGTCGGCCGGTCGGCGATGGCCGGCGTCAGGTCGAGGATCTCGAACACCCGCTCGAAGGAGACCAGCGCGGTCATCACGTCCACGTTGACGTTCGACAGCTGGGTCAGCGGCCCGTAGAGACGGGAGAGGTACGACGTCAGCGCGACGACCGTGCCTACTTCGAGCGCGCCCTCGGCCGCGAAGCGTCCGCCGACCCCGTAGACGATCGCGGTTGCCAGCGCCCCGACCATGGTCAGCGAGACGAAGAAGATCCGGCCGTACATGGCCTGGGTCACCCCGATGTCGCGGACGCGGGCGGCCTTGGCGACAAAGCCGTGGTTCTCCGTTGACGGGCGGCCGTAAAGCTTGACGAGCATCGCCCCCGACACGTTGAACCGTTCGGTCATCGTCGTGTTCATCTCGGCGTTGAGCCCGTAGCCCTCCCGGGTGAGCGCGGCGAGTTTCGGGCCGAGCAGCCGCGCCGGGATGATGAACACCGGCAGCAGGACCAACGACACGACGGTGATCTGCCACGACAGCGCGACCATCGCGGCAAGCACGAAACCGACGGATACGACGTTGGACAAGACGGCGGACAGCGTCCCGGTGAAGGCCGACTGCGCGCCCAGGACGTCGTTGTTCAGCCGGGAGATCAGCGCGCCGGTCTGGGTGCGGGTGAAGAAGGCCAGCGGCTGGCGCTGGATATGATCAAATACCCGTGACCGCATGTCGAAGATGAGGCCTTCGCCGATGCGGGCGGAAAACCAGCGCTGCGCCAGCGCCAGCAGCGCGCTGATGACGGCGATCAGCCCGACCAGCGCCGCGAGCGCCTCCACAACACCCACCCGGCCGGGGATGATGCCATCATCAATGATCGATTTGAAGATGAGCGGCGTGGTGGCGCCCAGCGCCGCGTCAATTATGATCAGCACGAGGAAACCGGCCAGCATCCGCCGGTACGGGCGTGCGAACTCCACGATCCGGCGCAGAGTACCTGGCCGAAGTTTCTGATGCACAATCGAACGATCACGTTGGAAAGCCCGTGCGCTGATGGGCGGCCCGCCCTCCGCAAATCTCATCAGTCCACCCCAGGAATCGATGCCGCTGCTTGTGTAACACTGTAAGCAGGCCCCACCAGCGGATCATTCCCGCGCTCTCATCCCGGTGAGATCTCATCCCGGTGGCGCGGCCTCCCGCGCGGTGCGGAGCCAGGCATCGCGTTCGGCCCGCAACTGATCCTTCCGGGTGCGCTCACGGCTGTGCAGCAACAGCGCCTTGATCTCAACGGCCAGCCCGCGGGGTGCCGCCAGCAGCCCGGTCACGAGATCCTCCACCGTGTCATCCCGATCGCCCGGGGCCACCAGCCGCTCCGCGAGCCCCAGTTCATACGCCTGCCTCCCGGACAACACGCGTCCCGTCACGCAGAGATCAAGCGCCCGGCTGTAACCAATCAGATCAACCAGCGTGCGGGACACGCCCAGCGCCGGGACGAGTCCCTGGTGGATTCCGGTCATGGCCAGATATGCGTCCTCGCAGAAAACCCGCAGATCGCAGGCGAGCGCCAGGTGAAGCGCGTCCACGGCGTACCCGCTGACGACAGCGACGCTGAACAGGTCGGGCCGGGACAACCAGCACTGGGCGGGCGGCCGGCTGCCCATGCCATCCATACCGACGCCCGTCATACCCGTCATACCCGCTGTACCGAGGCCCGTCGTACCGGGCCGCTCCAAGCCGTCAGCAGCGGCTGCATCGACTCGACCACGATCGGAGCACGGTAAACCACCGATGATCCGCAGAAGCACAAGCCGGATGTTCCCGGATAGACATCTCCCGATATCCGCCAGCGCTCCCGCGGTGGACGCGGCACGCGCCCATCCGGCGTCGTGATCCTGGCGATCAATGGTTACGGTCGCCCGTGAGCCTTCGATCGCCAGGGTCACCCCGGCCGCCGCCAGATCGACGGCGGCCGGTCGCGACATGATCAGACGCTCTTCTTCTTACTGCCTCGGGTTGCGCCGCCTCGGCCTCTCAGAGTCGTTCCGGACTCCGAGAGGATCCGATGAACGAACCCGTACGAACGACCCGACGACTCAGCGAGGAGGCGGATACTCTGCCCCGCCTCATACTTCTTCCGAAGCTCTGATGCAAGCTTGTCGCGCTCCGCGCCGGTGATCCGGGTTCCTTTCCTAAGCTCGGCCAATGTGGCCCCCTCCGTGATAGATGATCTGCGAACCGATCTTCACTCAGTCGCGGTGAACGCGCCACTCGAAGCGCATGTGATCCATCACACTGATCCTCTTCGCGCGCCCGAGCAACCCCCGGGATAGGCCCAGCCTTTCCCTTCCTCCCACCACCGGAACACCAACGCCCGGCCACGGGAGCACAGCTGTTCCGCCCACCCGGCAGGAGAAACAGCGCGTCCGCCGACGCCAGCGAAGACCAGCGTCCCTCATCGCCCTGGCTGGCCGAACAGGGACTTCAGCGCGCCGCAACGGACATCGTCGAATCCGCGCCAGGAACATCGTGCACCATCCGAACCCAGCAGCGTCGACCTGGCTACGGTGCACATGTGGTCATTGCGCCGGGCGTGCGGTCGTGAGAACGTCTTTGCGGACCTCGATTCGATCAGGCGGCCAGGATCCAGGCGGCAACCGGCAAGCCGGCGGAGAACCCGGTGCGGGCAGCGCCGGGCTCGGGGAAATCGCGGTGTGGATCGGTACGGTAATCGCCTGTCTGGGCCTGACCGCACTGCTGCGCGGCGGCGGGAGCGATACCGTGCCGCTGCCGAGGACGCTTGTTGGCATACCGTTCACGGCGGAGCGACGCGCGCATATTTCGCTGGCGTCCCTCCTCGCTCCGGCCGTCATGACCGTGGTCATCATCGCGGTATGGCAGGATCTTCACATTCGGATCCGGTGGGGTCCGCTGCTGGTCGTCGGATACGCGGCATCGGTGGCGTGGACCCTGGCATTGGCCTCGGTGAGCGGCTGTGGCGGCCTGGCCGCCCCGCTGGGCGGCGAGCGGGGCTACCTGTCGGACATGGCCGCCGTGGGCGGGGATCCGCTGGGGTTCCTGCGGACGTACGCCCAGCACGCCGCCGCCTACGGTTACGACACCCGCGCCCATCCCCCCGGCCTGACGCTGTTGCTGTGGGCGCTGACGCGGCTGGGGATGGGGGCGCCGAGCACGCTCGGCGCCATACTGACGCTCGTGGGCGCGGCCACCGTCCCGCTGGTCACGATCGCGGTCCGGTCACTGTGCCATGAACGGGCCGCCCGGCGGTTCGTCCCGGTGCTGGTGCTGGCGCCGTGGGCGGTATGGCTCCCGGCCGCGGACGCGCTGGCCGCGACACTCGCCGCCGCATCCGTCACGCTCGGGGTCATCGGCTCCGAGCCGGGGCGGCGGCTGTGGTGGGCGGCAGCATGTGGGCTGGGCATCGGCGTGGCGACGCTGTGCGGCTACGGGATTCCCTGGCTGGGTGTCGCGGTTGTGGCCGTCTACTTCGTCCGCCGGCGGCCGCTGCTCAACGTGATCACTGGCGCGTGCGTTCTGGTGCCGCTGTCCGTGGCCGCGCTGCTGGGGTTCTCCTGGCCGGACGGGCTGACTGTCGCGCGTGACCAGGTGGCCCACGCCGCCGCGCACATCCCCGGCATCGGCTCGGGTGTGCCGGCGTGGGTCGCGCGCGTTCCTCCCGGCCTCACGGTTGTGCTGGTCGCCTGCGGGCCAACGATCATCCGGGCGGCGCGGCGCGTCCGGCTCACCCCTGGATGGCCCTTTCTCGCCGGTGCCGTCCCCGCGATCGGGTTCGGGATGTTGACCGGCCTGGCCGCGGTCGATCCCGGGCGGTCCTGGCTGCCGTTCTACTGCTGGCTGCTGGTGCCCGCGCTGGCGCCTGACCCACGCCCGGACCGTCCAGGCGACATGACCCAGGCAGGAGCCCTTCCGCTGGGCCTGACCGGCGTCGGAGCCCTCAGCGCGATTGTCGCCCGCGCCTTCCTGCCCGGGACGCTGTGACAGCCGGCGCCGGCCAACCGGCCACCTGCCCCGACCGGGTGCGCCGACCAGCCGACCAGCCGGCGCGCCCGGCGGCGTCAGCGGCCAGCCGACGGGAGGTTCATCGCTCGCACGGGCGGTTCATCGGTCTCCCGGGCGATGTCCGGCTCCAGGTAGACCCTGCGCGCGATCGGTACAGCCGCCCGCAGCCGCGCCTCAGCGCTGTCGATCGCGTACGCGACAGCCGGCAGGGTAAGCGTGACATCCATGCCGATCTTCGCTGCCACGAGCAGTTCGTCCGGGCCGAGGTGCAGCGTGCGCAGGTGGATGACCCGGGTGATGTGCGGCGATTCCGCGAGAGCGTCGCGGATGGCGGCGACCATCGCCGGGGTGGCCGCCTCCCCGACCAGCATCGCCTGGGTCTCGACCGCCACGATGACGGCCACCGCCAGCAGCAGGATGCCGATCGCGAGGGTGCCCACGGCATCCCAGGCCGGGTCGCCGGTCACGATGGTGAGACCGATGCCGGCAAGCGCGAACACGAGGCCCACCAGCGCGGCAAGATCCTCCATCAGCACCACCGGCAGTTCCGGGGCACGCGCGGCGTGGATGAACTCCCACCAGGAGGCGGCTCCTTTGACGTGCCGGGCCTCGGCGACCGCGGTCCGCAGGGAGAATCCCTCCAGCGCGGTCGCGACCAGCAGGATGACGATCGCCACCAGCGCGCTGTCGAGCTCATGGGGATGGCGCAGCTTCGCCACCCCCTCATGGACCGAGAACAGCCCGCCGACGCTGAACAACACGATCGCGACGAGGAAGCCGGCGATGTAGCGCGAGCGGCCGTAGCCAAAGGGGTGTTCCTCATCAGCGGGCCGGGCCGCGTGCCGCTGGCCCGCGAGCAGCAGGACCTGGTTGCCCGAGTCCGCGACCGAGTGGATGGACTCGGCCAGCATCGACGACGACCGGGTGATGAGGAAGCCGACGAACTTCGCCGCCGCGATCCCCAGATTGGCCGACAGCGCGGCCAGAACCGCCTTTGTGCCACCTTCCGCGCTCACACGACCATCCCTTGCTCGACGCTCCCCCACAGGTTGTGGCACGGCCGGCGGATACAGCACCGGCGCCCGCCCCGGTCAGGCAAGCGTGATCAGCTCGACAAGATCCGCGGACCAGGAGTCCTCGACGCCGTCCGGCAGCATGAGCACCTTGTCCGGGGCCAGCGCCTCCACCGCGCCCGGATCGTGGGTGACCAGCACGACCGCTCCGCGGAACGTGGCGAGGGCCGCGAGGACCTCGTCCCGCGACGCCGGGTCAAGGTTGTTGGTGGGCTCGTCCAGCAGCAGCACGTTCGCGGCGCTGCACACCAGGCCGGCCAGCGCCAGCCGGGTCTTCTCCCCGCCCGACAACGTGCCGGCCGGCTGGGCCACGCTGTCGCCGCTGAACAGGAAGGCGCCGAGGATGCGGCGCAGCTCCACGTCGGAGGTACTCGGCGCGGTAGCGCGCATGTTGTCAAGCACCGACTGGTTGATGTCCAGGGTCTCGTGCTCCTGGGCGTAGTAGCCCAGCCGAAGCCCATGACCGTGGTGGACCTCGCCCGTGTCCGGGGACTCGACACCGGCGAGCATCCGCAGCAGGGTCGTCTTGCCGGCACCGTTGAGGCCGAGGATGACAACCCGCGCGGCACGGTCGATGGCCAGGTCGACTCCGGTGAAGACCTCCAGCGACCCATAGGACTTCGACAGGCCGGTGGCGGTCAGCGGGGTCCGTCCGCACGGAGCCGGATCGGGGAACCGCAGCTTGGCGACCCGGTCCGCGACCCGCACCGCGGCGAGCCCGGCGGCAAGCCGGTCGGCCCGGCGGTCCATCTGGTGGGCCGCGCGGGCCTTGGTGGCCTTCGCCCGCATCTTGTCGGCCTGGGCCTTCAAGGCGTCGATCTTCTTCTCGGCGTTGGCCCGCTCCCGCCGCCGACGGCGCTCGTCAAGCTCCCGCTGGGCCAGGTAGGTCTTCCAGCTGACGTTGTAGACATCCAGCGCGGCACGGGTGGCGTCGAGGTAGAAAACCTTGTTGACGCAGCGGTCCAGCAGATCGACATCGTGGCTGACCACCACGAGCCCGCTGCTGTGGGAGCGCAGGAACTCACGCAGCCAGATGATCGAGTCGGCGTCGAGGTGGTTGGTGGGCTCGTCGAGCAGCAGGGTGGCGTCGGTGTCACCGGCGCCACCGAACAGGATGCGAGCCAGCTCGACCCGACGGCGCTGGCCGCCGGACAGCGTCTCCAGCTGCTGGCCGAGCACCCTGTCCGCGAGCCCCAGCGCGGAGCAGATCCGGGCCGCATCGGCCTCGGCCGCATATCCGCCGAGGGTGCCGAAACGCTCCTCAAGGCGGCCGTAGCGACGGATCGCCACGTCCCGCGCGGCATCGTCGACCAGCTCCGCCATTTCCACCTGGAGTTTTTCCATCTCCCGCACGATCACATCGAGGCCGCGGGCGGACAGGACACGGTCACGGGCACTGTCCGCCGGGTCGCCGGCCCGGGGCTCCTGGGGGAGATAACCGAGGTCGCCGCGGATGTCGACTTTTCCGGCGAACGGCAGCGTCTCGCGGGCCAACGTCCTGAGCAGCGTCGTCTTACCCGCGCCGTTGCGGCCGACAAGCCCGATCCGGTCACCCGGCTGGATACGGAACGACACCGCCTCGATAAGAGTCCGGGCGCCAGCGCGCAACTCCAGGTCGGACGCGATGATCATAAATGTACGTGGCCTTCCTGGGACGTCAGCGAACGAAGGGCCTGTTCGGTCGAACTTCGATCGCGTGCCTCGGCACCCGGCCTGCGCCCACGAACTTCACCACCGAGCCCATAGTCACAGAGTACGGTCACCTGGCTCGCCCGTACCTGGGTGCACCGGGCGCAGCCGGCGGGAACCGCGTTCGTCACCTTCGTCACCTTCGTGCCCGGCGGGCGGCGCGCAGGCGACGTCCGGAGGGAGCCACCGCGCTCGAGCGCGGTGTGGCAGCCCCGCCGCCATCACCGCGGCGGCCCCGCCACCAGCGCCAGCGCAGCCGCCCGGCCGGGCTGAGCACCTGGCGTGGGCTGAGCAGTGGGCTGAGTAACCGACATGAGAGGCTGGCGTCCGGGCGGTCCGGGGGCCGCCGATCACGACTTCATCCCAAGGGGGACGTTCACACCATGTCGACGCTGCTGGTGACCGGGGCCGCTGGCTTCATCGGGTCAAACTTCATCCGATACTGGCGCGAGCACCACGCTGGCGACCAGCTGGTCGCCCTGGACGCGCTGACCTACGCGGGCTGCCGGGAAAACCTCACCGACGTGCTGGACGCGATCACCTTCGTGCACGGCGACATCCGCGACCGCGAGCTGATCGAGTCGCTGCTGCGGGAGCACCACGTCGACGTCGTGGTCAACTTCGCCGCCGAGTCGCACAACAGCCTGGCGATCATCCGCCCGGGGGACTTCTTCTCCACCAACGTCATCGGCACCCAGACGTTGCTGGAGGCCGCCCGTACGGTCGGTGTGGCGCGCTTCCACCAGATCTCGACGTGCGAGGTCTACGGCGACATGGACCTCGACGACCCGGGCGCCTTCACCGAGGACTCCCCCTACCTGCCCCGCACGCCGTACAACGCGGCGAAGGCCGGCGGCGACCACGCGGTGCGCGCCTACGGCCTGACCTACGACCTGCCCGTGACCATCACGAACTGCTCGAACAACTACGGGCCGTACCAGTTCCCGGAGAAGGTCATCCCGCTGTTCGTCACCCGGGCGCTCCAGGGCGAGAACCTGCCGCTGTACGCCTCGGTGCGCAACCGCCGGGAGTGGCTGCACGTCGCCGACCACTGCCGGGCGATCGACGCGGTACTCGAGCGGGGCCGGGTCGGCGAGACCTACCATGTCGGCAGCGGCGTCGAGGCCGACATCGAGACCATCGCCGACACCGTCCTCGGTGAGCTGGGCCTGCCCGCGTCACTGAAGACGATCGTGCCGGACCGGCCGTCGCACGACCGGCGCTACCTGCTCGACTCGTCCAAGCTGCGGGCCGAGCTCGGCTGGGCACCCGAGATCGGCTTCGCCGACGGGATGAAGGAGACCGTCGCCTGGTACCGCGACAACGAGTCGTGGTGGCGCCCGCTCATCGGCCGCTCCCCTGTCTCGGAGACCGCTTGGCGCTGACCCCCCGCCGGGTGTGGCCCCGCCCGGCGCTGGCCCATGCTCTGCCGGTCAGGACCCGCCCGATGGGTCTGCCGGGTCCGGCGTGGGACCGCCCGGCGGGTCCGGCGGGTCCGACGGGTCCGGCGTCGGCGGCTGGCCCCGGACCCGCCGCGGCGTTCGCGACGCCCACGGGCGGGGGCGAGCACGGGCAAGTAGACCGCGCAGGCTCCGGCGGTTACGGAAGACCGTCCAGGACAGCATCAGGGCGGTCAGCGTGACAAAGCTGAGAACGGCGTCGTGGGAGATCGCGGTGGCGAGATCGACCGCTTGGTCGCCCACGGCGTAGCCCAGACTGACGATCACCCCGGTGCGCAGGGTCGTACCAATGGCGTCGCCGATCAGGAACCGGACCAGCGACATGCCGTGCCAGCCGGTGGCCGCATAGATCAGTTGATTCGGGACGGGCAGCCAGGGCGCGAGCACCAGCGCGCCGAATCCCCACCGTCGCGCCATCCGGTCGACACGGCTGGCGAACTCGACGCTCCGGGGATGCCCACGGGTGACGATGTCGACCGCCGGCCGCCCGTACCGGCGTCCCGCCCACCAGCCGAACACATCCAGCGGCACCCACCCGACCGTCGGCGCTGTGAGGGCTGCGACGAGGCCGGCTCTGCCGGCCCGAGCGAACGCGCCCGCGGCGACCATGGCTGGAGACGTGGCACCGAGCAGCTCGAGCAGGACAGGGTGGGTGCCGATAAGCCGTGGGATCAGCAGCACGCTGACCGATGCCCAGATGGTCTGCGCCGCGAGGCCGCCGACACAGACGGCGTCCACCGGCCGTATCCGCGTCCACCACCGGCGCCTGGCTGTGCCCATCGGCTCGTCCGGCTCGTCCGGTATCGGTTTATCCGGCGTTGCGCCCGTCACGGCGTTGTGCGCGCTCTGCCCCATGGCGGCCGTGAGCGGAACCCCGGCGTCACCCACCCCCCTATCGTCGGCTGACCAGGCACGACACGCCCGGGAATCCCATGATTCGAACACCCGGCCACTGGGTCACTGCGAGCCAACGGACGATTCTTCGCTCATCGTCGTAAATCAGTCACTCATCGGTTTATGCTTCACAGCAAATGTGCCGTCCGAATCCGAGGAGGAGTGGCACCATGACAGCTGTGGCGGTGAACCGTGACCCGATGGCGCAGGAGCCGCAGGACAGGCCGCTCAGTCAGCCGCTGGACATCACCGGCCTCGTCGAGTGGCCACTGCCGGTCGGCCGGGTCGACTTCGACGAAGGTCTGGCCTACCTCCATGCCGTCGACCCCGGCGGCTACACCACCGACCATCTCGACCAGGCGCCCGACGACCGGCGGCGCTGGGAACTCCTCGACGGCGTCGTCGTCGTGAGCCCAGCCCCCGGCTACGACCACCAACGAGTTGTGCTCCGGCTCGGCTCCATTCTCCTTGCGGCCGAGCAGGGCCTTAAACGGACTCTGGTCGCACCGTTCGACGTGCCCGTGTCGCTGAAGAAGAGGTTTCAACCCGACGTTCTCGTACTGCCCGACAAGGATGCGCGTCTGCCGGTTCTGGCCGTCGAGGTCCTGTCCAGGTACGGCCGGCGGTA
>NZ_CAKJTL010000082.1 GCF_917627385.1 Protofrankia sp. CiT1 | reverse complement strand
GCGCTGGTGGGTCGCTGTGGGAGTCGCGACCACGGCAATGGCCTCATCGATGCTGTCGCTGTACGCGGTGAGCGCGCTCGCGCCCTCCCTGGTCGACGATCTCGGCCTGTCCCGGACGAGAGTCGGTGAGCTGGTCACGGCGACGTTCGCGGTGGCAGCCGTGCTGTCCCTGGTCGCCGGCCATCTCGTGGACGTCACCGGGGCACGCCGTGGCTTGGCCGTCCTGAGCGCGGCGGTCACGGCCGCGCTGGCCGGTGCGTCGTTCGCCGGCTCCTACGCCGCTCTCCTCGCCGTCCTGGCGCTCGCCGGCATCGGGCAGGCGCTGGCGAATCCCGCCACAAACGTGCTGCTGGCACGAACGGTTCCGCCGGCACGGCGGGCGCTGGCCATCGGGCTCAAACAGTCGGGTGTCCAGCTGTCGGCGTTCGCCGCCGGGCTGGTGCTGCCGGCCGTGGCGCACACGATCGGCTGGCGGGCCGCGTTACGGTGTGCCGCGATTGTCCCGATCATCCTGCTGGCGCTGGTCTGGCGGACGGTCGACGCGGACAGCCGGCCGGTGTCCGGGCAGCAGGCGGCGGGCCGCGCCGCGCGCCCAGCGGGCACCGCGCGCGGCTCCTGGTGGCGCTGGTCGCGGCCGTCGACGTGGCTGGCCTGGCTGATGGCCTACTCGGCGCTGCTCGGCACCGCCCTGGCGGCCGTCAACACCTACCTGCCGCTGTACGCCTCACAGCGGCTCGGCCTGGGCGGCTGGGCGTCCGGGGCGGCCCTCGCGGCTTTCGGGCTGTCCGGGCTGTTCGGACGGATCACCTGGACGAGATGGGCGGACCGGATGCCGGAGGCGACCATGCTTCTTGGTTCCCTGTCCGCGGCGGCGGCCGGGTCCGCGCTGCTCGTGTGGCTGGCCGCACCCGTCTGGCCAGCCCTGGTCTGGCTGGGGGCGGCTGGTATCGGGGGAACGGCCACCGGCGCCAATGCCGTGTCGATGCTGGCCGTGGTGCGCCGCGGCGGGGCGACCGGCCACGCGTCCGGGCTGGTCTCGCTCGGCTTCTTCAGCGGTTTCGTGCTGGGGCCGACGGTGTTCGGCCTGCTCGCGGACTCGTTCGGTTACGGCTGGGCCTGGCTGTGGGTGATGCTGGTGTTCGCCGCGTCCGCCGTCACGGGGTCGTTCATCACCGGGAAGGCCGAGCTCCGGCCCGCGGCCATGTCGTGACCAGACCCGGCCGCGCGCCCACAGCGCGCCCAGGGGGACAGCGCCGCCGAGGAGATCGTGCGCCCCGAGGACAAGCCTCGCCAGCCCGCGGGCCGTATGTCCCGTGATTTTCATGTCCAGTCACTTTCATACCGCGGGAACTCAGTGCGCACGGGATCCGACTACTGACATGTGACCAGGCCTGACGGCAGCGGATGCGCTGGGGAGCGTCGGTGTGATGCCGGCGTGATACCGGCGTGATGTCGAGTAGTGACGGTGCGGCGCGGGACCGGCGATCCGTCCCGGCTCCGCTGGCGGGCATCACGGTGCGTGGCAGGCCTGCCGGCCCCGCCGAGCGGCTCGTCGTACGGCACCTGTGCCAGTTGGGAGCGATCGTCGAGCCGGCCGAGCGATCGACGATCGCCGGACCGATAACGGTCACATGTCCACAGCTGCCCGTGATCCGTTGCGCCCTTGACTGGACGGACACCACCGGCACCCGCCTGGACGAGGGAACCGCCCAGGCCGCGTACGGCCTGATGGCCGTGCACGGCCGCGCCCGTGGCGGGCCGCGGCGGCTCCGGCTCGACTACGTGAGCGCGGCGGCCGGTGTGCTCGCCGTCCAGGGGGTGCTCGCCGCGGTGCTCGCCGGGCTGCGGGGCATGCCGGTCGAGGCCGTGGAGGTGTCCGTGGCGGGCGCGGCGCTGGTGACGGTCTCGCAGTATCTGGCGGCCGGCAGCGTCGTCGAGCCCGATGACGCCGAACTCGATGGCACCGAATTCGATGGCGCCGGGCCCGGCCCGGCCGCGGGGGTGCCGCCGCCTTTCGTCTCGGCCGACGGAGTCTGGTTCGAGATCGAGGCGCTGGACCCGGAACCGTGGCGTTGCCTGTGGTCGGCGTTGGGCGTGGACCCGCGGCCTGTCGCACGCGGCTGGCGCGCGTTCGTCCTGCGGTACGCCAACGCCAGTGCCCCGCTGCCGGCCGATCTGCACGCCGCGACCCGGGTACGCGACTACGACCAGCTCCGGAGCGCGGCCGCGGCGGCGGGGCTGGCTATCCTGCCGCTGCGTGGCCACACCCAGCGGATGGCGGACTTCGCCCCGTCCGGTCGGGTCGGTCCGCCGTGGGCCATCCGCGCGTTCGGTGTGCCCCCCGAGGCGGGCCAGGCACCACCGGGCCTCCCGGAGCTGTCGGCCGCGGCGGCCCTGCCGCTGGCCGGGCTCACCGTCGTCGAGGCCGGCCGGCGTGTCCAGGGACCGCTGGCCGGGCACCTCCTCGGCCAGCTCGGCGCCGAGGTGATCCGGATAGAGCCCGTCGGGGGTGACCCGCTGCGCGGGATGGCGCCGACGGTCGGCGGCTGCTCGGCCCGGTTCCTGGCGCTCAACCGGCACAAGCGTGTCGTCGAGGCCGACCTGCGCTCATCCGGCGGCTGGGCGGCCGTGCGGGACGCCGTGGCCGGTGCCGACGTGTTCCTACACAACTGGGCCCCGGGCAAGGCCGCCGGCTTCGGACTGGACTCGGCCGACTTCGCCGGGATCCATCCCGGCCTGGTCTACGCCTACGCCTCCGGATGGGGGGATGTGCCGGTCGACGGCTCGCCGCCCGGTACGGACTTCCTGGTCCAGGCGTACGCCGGCTTCGGTGAGCAGCTGCGCGCCCCGGGCGAGCCGCCCGCCGGCTCCCTGATGACCCTGCTCGATGTCTTCGGCGGCCTCATCAGCGCACAGGGGGTGCTGGCCGGGCTGGTGGCCCGGGTCCGCGGCGGCCGGGGGCAGCGGGTCGACAGTGATCTGCTGGCAGCGGCCGGCGTACTCCAGGCACCGTTGATCGAGTCCGGTGGGACGCCCGGCCGGCTGCCGGGGGCGGCGGCCGGGCAGCTGCCGGTCGAGCCGCTGCTGGTCGAGCCGCTGCCGGTGGCCGACGGGCACGTGATGCTCGCCGCCGGCTCATCCGCCGACGTCCTCAGCCGGGCCACCGCGGCCGCCAGCCAGCAGGCGGCCGCGCAGGCGCTGCGCCGGCTGACCGCCGACGAGGCGCTGGCCGCGCTCGCCGCCACCGGCGGCACCGCGGTGCGGGTCTGCCCGCGGCCCGGGCTGCTCGCCGGTGATCCGGCGGCCCGCCCGCTGATCGAGATCGACGGCTGTGCCTTCGTCCGCCCGCCATGGAGGTTCACCCGATGACCGCGCTGGAACCGGGACTCGCGCAACCAGACCTGCCCGGACCGGCCGCCTCGGTGCCCAGCGTCCTGCCGGTGCGCGATCTCGTTCCGCCCGCGCTGCGCGCCTGGTGGGCGTACGCCGGTTTCTATCCGGGGCGGGATCTCCACACCCTGTTCACCGAGAACGCGCTGCGGCACCCGGACCGGCCGGCGGTCATCGACGACGACGGCGAGGCCACCTACGTCGATCTTGCCGCCCGGGTGTCCCGGCTGGCCGGCGCGTTCAAGACGGCCGGTATCCGGCCTGGCGAGACGATCGCAGTCCAGCTCCCGAACGGATGGCGCCCGGTCGCTGTGGATCTCGCGGCCGCCGCCGTCGGAGCGATAGTCCTCGCCTATCCGGTCGGACGGGGCCGGCGGGACACGCTCGCTCTGCTCGCCCGGTCCCGAGCGGCCGCGGCAGTGGTGCCGCACCGGCATGGAGACGTCGCCCCCGCGGACGTGCTGCGCACGCTGCGCCGCGACCTGCCCCACCTGCGGATGGTGATCGCGTCCGGGTCCGGCGCCCCGGACAGCCTGGAAGACCTGGTTGACTCCGGTCCGCCGCTGGCCCGCGGGGAGCCCGTCGACCCGGCCGCGCCAGCCCGCATCCTGGTCTCCTCCGGGTCGGAGGCCGCGCCGAAGATGATCGTATATTCGCATGACGCGCTGGCCGGCGGGCGCGGGGCGTTCATCGGTGCCCTGCATGCCCCGCCAACACCGATGCGCAACTTCTTCATGGTGCCGTTGGCGTCCTCGTTCGGTTCGTCGGGCTCCGCGGTGACCGTCGCCCGTTTCGGCGGCACGCTGATCGTCCGCTCCCGTTTCGAGGCCGGCCGCGCGCTGGCTGCCATCGACGCGCACCGCCCGCACCTGGTGTTCGGCGTACCGACGATGTTCGCGATGATGCTCGACCATCCGATGATCGACCGGGTGGACATGTCCTCGCTGCACGCGGTCGTCGCGGGCGGCTCCCGGGTGGACCCGGCCACCGTGCAGGCCTGCCAGCAGGCCTTCGGCTGCGGATTCGTCAACTGCTACGGCTCCGCCGACGGCGTCAACTGCACCACCGATCCCGGCTGCCCGCCGGCGGAGGTGCATTCGGCCGTCGGCCGGCCGAACCCGGCGGTCGCCGCGATCCGGGTCGTCGGCGAGGACGGGCGGGATGTGCCCGTCGACGGGGTCGGGGAAATCTGGGGCCTGGGGCCGATGAGTCCGCTCTGCTACGTCGACGCGGATTTCGACGACCGCTACCGCACCGGTGGCGGCTGGGTGCGCACCGGCGATCTCGGACGTGTCGACCGCGACGGTTTCCTGCACGTCGTCGGGCGCCGCAACGAGATCGTCATCCGTGGTGGACGGAACATCAGCCCCGTGGAGGTCGAGCTGCTGCTGGCACAGCATCCCGCGGTCCGTCAGGTGGCCTGCGTCGGCGTCCCTGACCGGATCATGGGCGAACGGCTGGCCGCGTGTGTGGCGACGAAGGACGGAGCCGCGGCCCCCGCCCTCGGTGAGCTGACGGCCTACCTCGCCGACGCGCACGGCCTGGAACCGGTCAAGTTCCCGGAAAGCCTGCACATCCTCGACGAGCTGCCGCTGTCCGCGGCCGGCAAGATCGACAAAAGGTGGCTGCGGGAACAGCTCACCGGCAGTGGGCCGCGGTGAGCTCCGCGGCCATCCACTTCGATCGCGTGACCTGCCGGTACGGCCGGCGCACCGCGGTCGACAGCGTTGTTCTGGATGTCGGCGCCGGTGAGCACCTCGCCCTGACCGGAACGAACGGATCGGGCAAGAGCACCCTGCTGCGCGCGGCCCTGGGCCTGCATCCCCTCGCCGGTGGCTCGGTGACCGTCGGCAGCGTCGCGGCCCGCACCCGCGCCCAGTGGGCGGCGCGCCGCCGACAGGTCGCCTGGGTTCCCCAGCGCCTGTCCCCCGGCCGGTTCCCGTTGCTGGTCGACGAACTGCTCGACAGCGGCGGGCATCCACCCGCGGCCCGGGAGGCCGCCGCCGGGCTCGGCGTGGCAGGGCTCGGCAGCCGGCCGCTGCACACCCTGTCCGGCGGACAGCTACAGCGGGTGTTCCTCAGCCGTGCCTTCGGCGCGGTCGCCGCGGGCGCTCAGGCGCTGTTCGCCGACGAGCCCACCGCGGCGCTCGACTTCGCCGGCCAGGAGCAGGTTGCCCGGCTGCTCACCCGGTTGCCGGTCACGGTCGTGGTGGTCAGCCACGACCGGGCCATGGCCCGGTCGTGTGACCGGGTCGCCGAGATGGCCGCCGGCCAGCTGCGGGTGATCTGACATGTACCGTCTCGTCGACCTCCTCGCGCTGCCCGCCGTCCAGCGCGGCGCCGCGGGTCTGCTGATCGCCGCCGTCGCGCTGCCGATCGCCGGAGTGTTCATCATCGGGCTGGACATCATCGCCGTCCGGTTCGCCGTCATGCACGTCGCCCTGCTGGGGATCACGGTCGGCCTGCTCACCGGGGCCGACCCGACGCTGTGTGGGCTCACCGCCTGCGCGTTGGCGGGCGCCGGGGTGGCGCCGTTCGCCCGGCGGCCCTCGGGCCTGCCCGGCGCGATGGGCCTGCTGATGACGTTCGCGATCGCTGGCGCGCTGCTGGTGCTGTCCCTCTCCGGGGTCAACGCCACCGGCGCGTTCGAGCTGCTGTGGGGCTCGATCCTGGCGGTCCGCGGCGTCGACCTGGTCGTGCTCGGCGTCCTCGCCGTGGCTGTCCACCTGCTCTACCGGCGCCATCGGCGCCAGCTCGCGCTGCTGCTGTTCGACCGGGAACTGGCGCTGTGCTCGGGAGTGCCCGCGGACGCCCTGATGCTCGCGCTGCTCGTGGTCGTCGCGGTCGCCATCGGCGCCGCGATCCGGCTCACCGGCGCGTTGCTGGTCGACGCGCTGACCATCCTGCCCGCCCTCGGCGCCCGCGCTCTCGGCCGCTCCCTGCGGTCGATGGTGATCTGGTCGGTCGTTCTCGGGCTGCTCGGCAGCACGGTGGGATTCACCGTCGCCCTGCTGGTCGACCAGCCTCCCGGCCCCGTGCTGGTCCTGGTCGCCGGTGCCCTGACCCTGCTCACCTATCTGATTCCTGAAGGAGCAACGGATGCGCGTCCTTCGCGCCGCCGCGCTGACCGTCCTGGCGACGATGCTGTCCCTGTCGACGATCGCGTGTGGCAGCACTGACAACCCGTCCGCCGCAACCGCGGCCGGGACTCGGCCGGCCGGTGCGACACCGGCCGCGGGACCGACAGTGGTCGCCTCGACCAGCTGGGTCGGTGCCCTGGCGAAGGCGGCCGGGGCCAGGAACATCACGGTCATCGCACCCGCCACCATCCAGCATCCACCGGACTTCGAACCCACCCCCGGCGATCTCGTCAAGGTCATCGGTGCCGACTACATCCTGTACTCCGTGTTCGACGGTTTCGCCGCCAAGCTCAAGGCCGCGGCTGGTGGAGCGGGCCGGCTCGTGCCGGTCGAGCTGGAGAACACGCCGACGGCGATCAGATCCGAGGTGACCCGGCTCGGCGCCATGTTCGGTACCGCCACGGCGGCCACCGCATGGTTGTCGCTGTTCGACAGCGAATACGCCGCGCTGTCGGGCAGGGTCAAGGCCGCGCTGCCGACGCCGGCACCGACCGCGGTCGCCCACCTGTGGATGGCCTACTGGGGTGCCTTCGCCGGCCTGTCCGTCGTCGGCACCTACGGCCCCCAGCCGGTCTCGGCCGGGCAGCTCGCCGATCTGTCCGCGAAGAGGCCGGCGCTGGTCCTGGCCAACGCACACCTACCGAGTGTCAACCCGGACATCCCCGGCTCGACCCGAGTCGAGATCATCAACTATCCGGACGCCAGTCTCGACCTGCTCGAGGTCTTCCGGACGAACACCGGCCGCATCATCGCGGCGTTCTCCGCACAGCGCTGACCCCGCCGCTGGCTCCCGCCACTGACAACCGGTGCTGACAACCGCTGCTGACAACCGGCGACAGCGACGCGAGGTAGGTGCCCCAGCCCCGCGCCGCCGGGCCCCTGTCGCCGATCACTCCTGGCCGCCCAGGCCGCGACAGGATGAAACGGGTGAAAACCACGCCCCGGGAACCGGACAGCCCGAACGCGCGACTATTGGCAGATGGACTGCAGTACATGCCGCGAAGCGGTCTCAGCCCGCCTCGACGGGGAGAGCGAGTCCCAGCCTCCCGAGCTGATCGACGCCCATCTTGCCGGCTGCGCGCGGTGCCGCGCCTGGGAGGAGACGGCTATCGCGCTGGGCCGGTCGCTGCGGGTGGACGAGGTGTCGGCCGTCCCCGACATGGTCGACGCTGTCATGTCGGCCCCGCCGGCCCGCTCCCGCGGGCCGCTCTCCCGGATCGCCCTCGGCGGCGTCGCTGCCATCCAGATCATCGTCAGCCTCAGTCAGCTGCTCGACGGGGCAGCCGCCGGCGCTGAGGGGCACGGCGCCGAGGGGCACGGCGCCGGCGGGCATCTGTCACCGGCGCATCTGTTCAACGAGAGCGCGGCATGGAACCTCGCGCTGGGGATCGGGATGCTGTGGGCGGCCATGTACGCACGGCACGCGGCTGGCCTGCTGCCGACCATGTTCGGCTTTGTTGTCGCGCTCACCGGGCTGTCAGCTCACGATCTCGCGGTGGGCGCGGCACCGTGGAGCCGCATGATTACTCATCTGCCGCTCTTCGCCGGGCTGGCTCTGCTCTACCTCATAGATCGTGACGAACACCACCGCGGCAGGCCGGTGCCGCGCTGGCCTACCGGTCAGCCGGCCACCGACAGCGAGCAGGAGCCAGCACCGGAGCGGACGGCGCAGGATCTCCGGCCTGGCCGGCCAGACCGCCCGCCGCTACGCTCGGTGAGCCACCACCGGGCCGCGTAGGAGCGCCCGGCAACAGCGGCGTGGATCACGGTCATCCGGTGCCAGTACCGGTGCCAGTACCGGTGGCGACGGGCCGGTCGGGGTCGGACGACCACGCCGACCACGAGCCCGCGAACAACGCGGCCTCGATCCCGGCCACCGCGAGCGCGGCGATCTGGTGGGCCGCCGTCACCCCGGATCCGCAGTAGACCCCGACGGGTTCTGACCCGTCGGCACCCAACGCCACGAAGCGGGCACGCAGCCGGTCCGGGGACAGGAAACGACCGGTCCCGTCGAGGTTGTCCCCGGTCGCCGCGCTGACCGCGCCCGGGATGTGCCCCGCCCGCGGGTCGACGGGCTCCACCTCGCCGCGGTAGCGCTCCGGCGCGCGGGCATCGAGCAGGACACCCACGCGGGCCACCCGGGCGGCGCCGTCGGCGTCGAGCAGCGGCAGGTGTCCCGCGGTGAGCACGACGTCTCCGGGGACCGGGACGGTCTCCCCTGTCTCGATCTCGAAGCCGGCCTCCCGCCAGGCGCCCAGCGCGCCGTCGAGGATGCGCACGTCGTCCACGCCCGCCCAGCGCAGCAGCCACCACGCCCGAGCCGCGGACTGTCCCCCGTTGTCGTCGTAGACCACGACCGGCCGGCCGGCAGTGAGCCCCCAGCCCTGGGCCGACCGCTCCAGCGCCGCCACGCTGGGGAGCGGGTGCCGGCCGGCTCTCCCGCCCGGTGCGGCGGCGAGCTCGGTGTCGAGGTCGACATAGACCGCGCCCGGCAGGTGGCCCGCGCGATAGTGATCATGGCCGTGGGGGTCGCCAAGAGCCCAGCGGACGTCCAGCAGCAGCGGCGGCGTGGCCGACAGCAGTTCGTCGTGCAGGCGCTTCGCGTCGACGAGGACCACGGATCCGTTGGGATCGCCCCGCCGCTGGGAGCCGCCGATTCCTCCGTCCGCTCTGCCCAGCGGTGCACCGGTTTTACCCGGCGGCGGGCGGCGCGCCGACGCCAGCAGAGCCGCGAGATCGGTCTCGTCAAGACCGCCAGGGGGCGTCCGAGCCAGCGCCGCCGTAACGCTCCGCCGCTGCACCCCCGCGTTCATCGGCGCGTCAAGCCCGTGCAGGCGCGCGAGCAACACGATCTCGCCGTTGAGGAAGTCCGACTCGACCGAGCCACCGCGGGCCAGGCTCTGCCAGGTGGAGCTGCCCTGCCGTTCGTAGCCGGGGATGTCGTGCAGGACCAGCTCGAGGGCGCTGTCCGCCTGCACGTCGACGGCCTCGATCCGCGCCGCGGCCAAGACCTCCCGCGCCTCGTCCACCAGCGCCGCCGCCACCGTGTCCCGCAGTTCGCTGGGAGCATAGAGCGCATCGAGGTTGTAGGCCAGGTTGTCGAGCAGCTTGCCGGCCTTCCAACGGTCGATGTCCCCGACCACCGTGACGGCGAACGAGCCCCGGCGCAGGTCGGCCGCGATCCGCTCCACGGCGGGGTCGCTGCCACGCGGCGCGCGGCCAAGGTAGAAGGCGCCGACGAGCGGCGCGCCCGGGGACACGACCTCCCCGGGCCGCAGATGCGAGGACGGGCTGAGAACGACCGCGTCGACCACCGTGACGAACCGCCGCAGCGCCGTCCGGACGTTCTCGAGCCCGTTCTGCAGCAACAGGATCGGCAGCACCTCCGCGGCCGTGCGCACCGCGCCGGGCACATCCACCGGGCGCCACGCCCACTGCTGTAACAGCGCTTCGGAGTCCTGCGACTTGGTGGCGAGCACCAGGATGTCGTCCGCGTGCAGGTCGACCTCGTCCGGCCCTCCCACGACGTCGAGCGGGAGCCACCGGTCGGAGTCCGGCCGGATGTAGCGCAGGCCCTGGGATCGCAGCACCTCGAGGTTCGCGCCCCTGGCCACCAGGACCACCCGGGTTCCAGCCCCGGTAAGCTGCGCGGCGACGGTCGCGCCCACAGCGCCCGCTCCGATGACGATATATCTGGCGCTGATGGCGCTACCGTCCTTCCCTTATCCCCGCGAGGGGCTCGTGCAAAGGCTCGCTCACGCGGTCCGCTGGCCCCGCCGCCGGGACGCGGCCACCACTTCTTCAGTGGTGTGGACCTCGCCGCCCGCGACCTGCTCGCGCGCCTCCCGGATCGCTGCCACCATGTCGGTGTCGGCCAGAATCGCCAGTGTCTCGTGCGGGCTCTCCCGCTCCTCCACTGAGACCACGACCGCCGCGGGACGGCCGTTGCGGATCACGGTGACCTGGTCATGCCTGGTCACGCCTGGTCACCAGTTCAGACAGCCGCGTCTTCACTTCGGCGAGCGGTAGCGTCTCCATGGTCGGAATTGTAGTCCAGCGTACGATCTCCGTGGCTGGCCGCAGTGTGGGGGTGCGCGTGATCGACGATGCCGACGGCGACGGTGCCGACGACGGTGCCGGCGCGGAACGTCCGCCGAGGGTGTTCATCTCCTACGCCCACACGTCCGACGCGCACGCCGAGGCCGTCCGGGAGCTGTACTGGTTTCTGCGCTCGCGCGGGATCGACGCGAAGTGCGACCTGCCAGCCTCCCAGCGGCGGCAGGACTGGACGGTGTGGATGGAGCGGGAGATCCGCGCGGCCGACGTCATCCTGGTGATCGCCTCGGCCGCCTACCGGCGCCGGGCCGGCGGGGATGCCGCCGCCGACGACGGTCGCGGTGTGCAGTGGGAGGCCGGCCAGATCCGCGAGGTCATCTACCGCGACCAGCCCGCGGGCCTGCTCCGCGTCCTGCCGGTCGTTCTCCCGGACGCGACCGCCAACGACATCCCCGACTTCCTCCGCCCCTACTCGACCACCCACTACCGGGTGGACGAGATCTCCGACACCGGGCTTGAGGCGCTCCTGCGGGCCCTGCTCGGCCAGCCGCTGGAGCTCGAACCGGTGCTCGGGAACCGCCCACCGCTGCCCGCACGCCCCGGGCCGTCCGCCCCGCGGGGTGAAGGCCGTCCCAGCCCGGGGGCGCTTGCGGTAGCGGTCGAGGAAGTAGCCATGGAGGAGGAAGCAGTGGCGACGACGCGCGCGTCCGGACCCGGTGGGGACATCCCGTTGAGCCGGGACGACCGGGAAGCACTGCTGACCGCCCTGGCGGAGAATTTCACCACCGACATGGCGGCCGAGCGGGTACTGAGCCGTATCAACTATCCGCGGTCGCGCCGGCCCGGCTTCGCGAACGCCGTTTCCGAGCAGATCTGGAACATGATCCTCATCGACCTGGAGAACGGCGCGGTCGCGACACCGTACCGGGGGCTGCTGACCTCCGCCCTGCACGCTCAGCCCCACAACACGGTATTCCGCTCCCTCGCGCGGCGGTACGGCCTCGACCCCGGCGGGCGCTGACGGCCGGGCCGTCCAGAAGTGAGCACGTGAACGACCGCTGCCGCGACCGTTTGTTCCCTCAGCTTCATGACCGGAAGCGGGTTCGGGGCCCGAGGAGCAGCGGGCCCACGCGCCGGGTTACGCTGATCGTCGCAGGGCGGCGCCGGCAGGTGACGGGGGCGGTGTGGACGAGCAGCGGGGGAACCGGTCTACGACCCAGGTGAGCGCCGCCGTCCCGCCCGTCGACGGTGCCGTGCGCGCCTGGGCGGTGGCGCACGCCCGCACCGTGGGCCGCACCGGTGCCCCCGCGGGGGTGCCGCCTCGGCCCGCCGGTGCACGGCCGGCCGTGCCGGCTACCCGGTGGGAGGAGCCGTGGCTACCGGGTGATGTTGTCGTCGCCGAACCGCCGGCCACCCTCACCGGCCACACCGGCGGTGTCAGCTCGGTGGCATGGGCGACCGGCACCGACGGCCGGCTGCTGCTCGCCACCGGCGGCTACGACCGGACGGTGCGGATCTGGGACCCGGCCCGCGGCCAAACCCTGCACACCCTCACCGGCCACACCAGCACAGTCCGGTCGGTGGCGTGGGCGACCAGCAGCGACGGCCGGCTCCTGCTCGCCACCGGCGACGGGATGGTGCGGGTCTGGGACCCGACCCGCGGCCGAACCCTGCACACCCTCACCGATCACACCAGCACGGTCAGCTCGGTGGCGTGGGCGACCGGCACCGACGGCCAGCTCCTACTCGCCACCGCCGGCTACGACGAGACGGTGCGGATCTGGGACCCGACCCGCGGCCAGACCCTGCACACCCTCACCGGCCACACCAGCCCGGTCACCTCGGTGGCGTGGGCAACCAGCACCGACGGCCAGCTCCTGCTCGCCACCGCCGGCTACGACGGGACGGTGCGGGTCTGGGACCCGACCCGCGGCCGGACCCTGCACACCCTCACCGGCCACACCGGCACGGTCACCTCGGTGGCGTGGGCGACCGGCACCGATGGCCGGCTGCTGCTCGCCACCGGCGGCGACGACCGGACGGTGCGGGTCTGGGACCCGACCCGCGGCCGGACCCTGCACACCCTCACCGGCCACACCGGCACGGTCACCTCGGTGGCGTGGGCGACCGGCAGCGACGGCCGGCTGCTGCTCGCCACCGGCAGCGGCTACGACGGGACGGTGCGGGTCTGGGACATCGACGTCACGTCCGCGGCACCGGCCGACGTCCTCACCGCCGCGGTCGACACGCACACGGCCGGCCCGACCCGCCACCCACGCATTGTCGGGGCGCATGCGGGGCAGGTGTGGTCGCTGGCGTTCGCGAACCACAGCGACGGCTCCCGCACGCTGGTGTCCGGCGGTGCCGACAGCACGGTCCGCGGGTGGGATGTCGAGGGGGCCGGTACGTCGCGGATCATCACCCGGCACGGCTCCCCCGTGCGCGCGGTCGCAGCCTGTGATCTTGGACGCGACCGTGCGGTGGTGTCCGTCTCCGAGGACGGCACGAACCGCATCTCCATCCTCGACGGTGGCGTGACGCCCACCGAGGGCTCGCCCGGCGGGGCGTTGCGGGCCGCTGCCACGATGCGGCAGCCGGATGGCTCGTGGCTGCTCGCCTACGCGGGCGACAACGCCATCGTGTACACGCAGAACCTGATGCCGGCGACCTCCTCGGAGGCCGGCTGGCACGCCGGAATGCCGAGTGAGCTACTCGGACCCGACAATCGGGTACTGGCACTCGCCTTCGGAGCCGCGGTCAACGGGCAACCTGTGCTCGCGAGCGGGGGGCTCGACCGGACTATCCGGCTGTGGTCCCCACCCGGCTGGGATCCCGATCACGGGCCGGTTCCGGACCAGACCTGGGCACCGCTCACGGAACTCCACGGCCACACCGGGTGGGTCACCTCGCTGGCATTCGCCGCCGCCGACGACGACGGCGCGCGGCTCCTGCTCGCCTCGGCGAGCCACGACCACACGGTGCGGATCTGGGACGCCATCAGCGGACGGCCGCTGCGGACGCTGGCGGGCCACGGGGCGCCGGTGTGGGCGGTGTGCTGGCTGCCGTGGCCGGGCGGCCGGCGGGTACTCGCCTCCGGCGGGAACGACGGCAACGTCCGGCTCTGGGACGCCGACACCGGTGAGCAGATCGACGTTCTTTCCCACCCGAGCGACGTCCTCGCTGTCGCGGCATCCACCGCCGACGACAGCACTCCGATCATTGCTACCGGCTGTGAGGACGGCCAGATCCGCCGGTGGGATCCTCAGCTGCTGGTTTCCCGGGGGGAGGAGCCATGGACGCCGGGTGATGTTGTCGTCACCGAACCGCCGGCCATCCTCACCGGCCACACCGGCACGGTCAGCTCGGTGGCGTGGGCGGCCGGCACCGACGGCCGGCTGCTGCTCGCCACCGGCGGCAGCGACTGGACGGTGCGGGTCTGGGACCCGACCCGCGGCCAGACCCTGCACACCCTCACCGGCCACACCGGCGGTGTCTGGTCGGTGGCGTGGGCCACCGGCACCGACGGCCAGCTCCTACTCGCCACCGCCAGCGACGACCAGACGGTGCGGATCTGGGACCCGGCCCGCGCCCAGACCCTGCACACCCTCACCGGCCACACCGGCACGGTCCGGTCGGTGGCGTGGGCGACCGGCCCCGACGGCCAGCTCCTACTCGCCACCGGCGGCGTCGACGGGACGGTGCGGGTCTGGGACCCGGCCCGCGGCCGGACCCTGCACACCCTCACCGGCCACACCGGCTGGGTCCGGTCGGTGGCGTGGGCGACCGGCACCGACGGCCAGCTCCTACTCGCCACCGGCGGCGTCGACGGGACGGTGCGGGTCTGGGACCCGGCCCGCGGCCAGACCCTGCACACCCTCACCGGCCACACCGGCACGGTCTTCTCGGTAGCGTGGGCAACCAGCACCGACGGCCAGCTCCTACTCGCCACCGCCAGCTACGACCGGACGGTGCGGATCTGGGACCCGGCCCGCGGCCAGACCCTGCACACCCTCACCGGCCACACCGGCACGGTCCGGTCGGTGGCGTGGGCGACCGGCCCCGACGGCCAGCTCCTACTCGCCACCGCCAGCTACGACGGGACGGTGCGGGTCTGGGACCCGGCCCGCGGCCGGACCCTGCACACCCTCACCGGCCACACC
>NZ_CAKJTL010000081.1:83577-86790 GCF_917627385.1 Protofrankia sp. CiT1 | reverse complement strand
CCCAGCTGAACAGCTACAGGCTGACCGGGAACTGCGGTTTCAATCCCTCCAGGGATGATCAGGGACGCGCTCACGTAGGTCCACTGCCGGTAGACGGCCTCCTGTTTCAATCCCTCCAGGGATGATCAGGGACGCGGTGGGAGACCCGCCACGCGGACTCCGTGCGCTGCACGTTTCAATCCCTCCAGGGATGATCAGGGACGTGGAGCGTGACGGAGGGCTACGCCGCCCTCATGTTTCAATCCCTCCAGGGATGATCAGGGACCGGGACCGTCCCGGGGGCCACAGGAGGAGGCGAAAGTTTCAATCCCTCCAGGGATGATCAGGGACCGGCCCAGCGTCGCCACATCCCCTTGCGCGTCGTAATGTTTCAATCCCTCCAGGGAGGATCAGGGACGGCGACGCCTGCTGGCCGTCCTGCTCGCGACGGCCGGTTTCAATCCCTCCAGGGATGATCAGGGACTGCCCCTTACCCGGGCTGCGGGTTCCTCGCGCAGGTTTCAATCCCTCCAGGGATGATCAGGGACACCCGGCGCTGCTGGCGGGCCGCACCGGCGACCAGTCGTTTCAATCCCTCCAGGGATGATCAGGGACAACTCTCGCAAGCCACCTTGTCGGTGGCGCAGATGAGGTTTCAATCCCTCCAGGGATGATCAGGGACGCGGGTACAGAGCGGATTCGTCCGCATAGAGGTCGGGTTTCAATCCCTCCAGGGATGATCAGGGACGGACGTCGGGGCGGCGGTAACCAGCGTCCAGCCCGGGTTTCAATCCCTCCAGGGATGATCAGGGACCTCCACGTGTTCGAGCATTGAGGGACGAGACGGGTTTCAATCCCTCCAGGGATGATCAGGGACGCTGATCAGCGTGCCGAACTGCGGGCACTCCTGGCGTTTCAATCCCTCCAGGGATGATCAGGGACTGTCACAGCAAGGAGAGACCTGTGCACATCATGCACTGTTTCAATCCCTCCAGGGATGATCAGGGACTCGATGGAGGCGATCAGCTCATCGATCGCGGGCATAGGTTTCAATCCCTCCAGGGATGATCAGGGACGACCGGGAGCTGCGGGACTTCCTCATCGCCCTGCCGAGTTTCAATCCCTCCAGGGATGATCAGGGACCAATGCGTCGGCCGCCGGGCGTCGGCTCGGCATGACGTTTCAATCCCTCCAGGGATGATCAGGGACGACGGCCGGGGTGCGGGCAACGCTGCGGGAACGCGCCCGGTTTCAATCCCTCCAGGGATGATCAGGGACAACCAGCTTCTAGGCGCGAAGAGGGGAAGACTATGATGTTTCAATCCCTCCAGGGATGATCAGGGACTCGGACAGGAGCTGCGCGAGGATCCCCCAGATGTTCGGTTTCAATCCCTCCAGGGATGATCAGGGACGACCGCCGAATGGGACGACGGCCTATGCCGGCACTAGTTTCAATCCCTCCAGGGATGATCAGGGACTTCACCCCGGGCAGGGCCGGTGCGGGCGCACCGTAGTTTCAATCCCTCCAGGGATGATCAGGGACGTCACAATAGTGAGCTGGATCGGTATGACGCCGGTCAGGGTTTCAATCCCTCCAGGGATGATCAGGGACCTTCGCTGGCGTCAATTTGGACTCTAGTGGAAGTGGTTTCAATCCCTCCAGGGATGATCAGGGACAGCAGGGGTTGGTTATTACCGCGCAGTGGCTAAACGGGTTTCAATCCCTCCAGGGATGATCAGGGACAAGAATGGCTAAAGCTCGTTGGCTGTCCTAATCAGTTTCAATCCCTCCAGGGATGATCAGGGACTATGCACATTGGTCTGGCAGGAGTGCAGCGTGCGCAGTTTCAATCCCTCCAGGGATGATCAGGGACGCAGCGTCGACGCCACCCACCACGCCAACCGCCCCGTGTTTCAATCCCTCCAGGGATGATCAGGGACGTCCGGGGACCGGCTGGGTGGTCCCCCGGCTGGTGTTTCAATCCCTCCAGGGATGATCAGGGACGGCAGCAGGCTGGGCCCGGGGCGTCTGGTGCGGTGCTGTTTCAATCCCTCCAGGGATGATCAGGGACAAGGCAGATGGTCTGGACGAGTCGGTGTGGTTGTAGTTTCAATCCCTCCAGGGATGATCAGGGACCCAGACGAAAAATCAGGGCAGGGGAAGCCGTACGCTCGTTTCAATCCCTCCAGGGATGATCAGGGACCAACGGCTATCCCGGCAGTAGTCAGACCTCGGCTGGTTTCAATCCCTCCAGGGATGATCAGGGACCGAGTGTCACATCTGCTGCGCACCGATCGTGGACGGGTTTCAATCCCTCCAGGGATGATCAGGGACTAGTAATCACGTTAATCAGCGTGGCACGTCTGCGTTTCAATCCCTCCAGGGATGATCAGGGACAAGGCGGCGGCAGCAGTTGCGCGGGAGCTGCGCGCGGGTTTCAATCCCTCCAGGGATGATCAGGGACATATGTGTCCATCGCGTACGCGAGCCGGATACCGGGTTTCAATCCCTCCAGGGATGATCAGGGACAGCGGAAACACATGCCCTTTCTCGAGCTCCCTACCTTGTTTCAATCCCTCCAGGGATGATCAGGGACGGGGAGTTTTAGCAGCGCGGTAATATCGCCACACGAGTTTCAATCCCTCCAGGGATGATCAGGGACTGCCACGGCGAACCCCGCATAATGCGCTATGGTCTGGGGGTTTCAATCCCTCCAGGGATGATCAGGGACCAGATCGTGCGGCAGCTGGACCTGCCCAGCGGAACGTTTCAATCCCTCCAGGGATGATCAGGGACCCTGGTACCGATGGGGGGCACGGCCAAGCCTTACAGTTTCAATCCCTCCAGGGATGATCAGGGACTGCCAGTGAAACCCGAGCCCACGCCCACCGCGATCACGTTTCAATCCCTCCAGGGATGATCAGGGACATGTTTCCACACCGGGGACGTAATCGATAGCTGCGTTTCAATCCCTCCAGGGATGATCAGGGACTTGAATGACGCGAAGATCTTCAGCCTGGATTCGACGTTTCAATCCCTCCAGGGATGATCAGGGACAAGAACAGGGATCGGAATGATAAGGGCGATCTACAAGTTTCAATCCCTCCAGGGATGATCAGGGACAACGCCGGCCATATGGGTATCGCTGTAAGCGCGGATGTTTCAATCCCTCCAGGGATGATCAGGGACCGCGCGGCTCAACGCCAACGGCGCCGAGTACGCCACGTTTCAAT